>CBFDTP010000001.1:0-57480 GCA_965612975.1 uncultured Dehalococcoidia bacterium
CACCTCAGCATATTCCTTGATGCTCCGCTGTGTCATCCCTCCTCCGGTAACCCTACTTTTGATTCAATAATACCATCTTCGGTAACAAAAATTATGATGCAATTCGTCCCTCGGCGAACACCTTCTCGGGGTGCCATAGCCCCCTGTCCGGTCGGAAGCGGAGGACGGCGAGCAGTTTCCCATCGGAGGAATAGGCTCGGCAAAGTTCGCCTCCCACATCAGCCAAAGCTATGAATCGTCCGTTAAGTATGGCCTTCCTGTCCGATTCCCCAACTATGACGGCGTCCAGGTGGGAGAGCGCTACGTCGAGCGGGTGCAGGTAGGTTTGCCAGTACCCCTGGCGGAAGGCCTCCTCGAGCTCCTCGGGTGAGACTGCCTCCTCGATCCTGAAGGGGCCACTCTGAAGGCGTATCAGCTTCCTCAGATGGGCTCCACACCCCAGAACCTGCCCCAGGTCATGGGCCAGGGAGCGGATGTAGGTCCCTTTCCCGCACTCCACCTCGACCTCAAGATGGGCCCCCTCCCAGCGGAGGACCTCCAGGCGGGATATCTGCACCTTCCGCGGCTTCTGGGGCACTTGAGCCCCGGCCCGGGCAAGTTTATACAGGGGCTGGCCGTGATGTTTAACCGCACTATAGGGTGGAGGAACCTGCTCGATCTCGCCCTTAAAGCGACTGAGGGCTTCTTCTATTTGTCCCAGTTTGAGGGAGGAGATGTCCCCTCGCTGCGTCACCTCCCCCGTAGCGTCATAGGTGGTGGTCGCCGTGCCCAGCTCTATCTCGGCCTGATAAACCTTCTGGGCCAAGTTGAGGAATTCCACCACCCGGGTTCCCTGACCAAGACAAATGGGCAACACCCCGGTGGCCTCGGGGTCCAGAGTGCCTGCGTGCCCCACCCTCCTTTCCCCAGTGAGGCGACGCACCAGGGAGACCATCTGGAAGGATGTCTTCCCGGGGGGCTTATTGAGGTTTATGATGCCGTTAAGTTTCAAGGCGGGGTTATAAAGGTGGATTTTCCTGGGCCAGCTTTTCCATGAGGTGGAGCAGATGACTCCCGCGCTCGATGGAGTTATCCCGCTGGAAACGTAGCTCGGGGGTGTAACGCAGGGAGAGCCGCTCACCCAGCTTCTGGCGAAGGAATCCAGAGGCGGAGATCAGTCCAGCGAAGGCCTGCTCCCTCTCCTCCTCGCTGCCCAGGATGCTGATGAACACCTTGGCCTGCCGGAGGTCGGCGGAGACCTCCACCTCGGTGATGCTGATTATGCCTTTGAGCCGGGGGTCGTTGACCTCACGGGTGAGCAAATCGCTGAGCTCTCGCTGTATCAGGTGGTTAATCTGCCTCAAGCGCCGGCTCATTTCCTCTCCTTTCGGTAGAACTCAATAATGTCACCAACTTGAAACTCGGAGAACCCCTCAAGGCCGACCCCGCACTCGGAGCCGGCCGGCATTTCGGGCACATTGTCCTTGAAATGTTTCAGGCTGCTGACCACGGAGTCGTGAATCACCTCACCGCGGCGAATGACCCTGGCCTGGGCCCCGCGAACAGCCTTACCCTCGAGAACATAGACCCCGGCCACCTTTCCGCCCCTTATCGGAAACACGGCCCGAACCTCAGCCCGGCCTTCAACGACCTCCACGTAGGTGGGCTCGAGCAATCCGGAAAGGGCCTTCTGGACATCATCGAGCAGCTCGTAGATCACCCGGTAGCGGCGGATTTCAACTCCTTCCTGCTCAGCCAGCTTTTTGGCTCCTGGCTCTACCCGGGTGTTGAAGCCGATGATGACCGCCTGAGAGGCCAGGGCGAGCATGACGTCGTTTTCGGTGATACCGCCGATGCCGGCGTGGATTATCCTCACCCTGATATCCCCCACCTCAAGTTGCTCCAGGGAGTCCCGAATGGCCTCCACGCTGCCTTGGGCATCAGCTTTGAGAATCAGGTTGAGCCCTTTGGCCTCGCCGGTTCTGACCTGGGCAGAGACCTCGCTCAGGGTGGCGGTTCGAGTCCGAAGCAACTCCTGCTCTCTCAATCTCTTCTCCACTAGGGCTTTGGCCTCTTTCTCGCTGGGAACCGTGTTGAAAGGATCGCCAGCTTGAGGAATGCTGACCAGGCCAAGAAGCTCTACTGGGGTGGAGGGGCCAGCCTTCTTGAGGCGTTTTCCGTTCTCGTCGAACATGGCCCTTACCTTGCCCCAGCAAGTGTCGCCCACCACCACGACATCCCCCACCCGCAGGGTGCCATCCTGAACTATAACCGTGGCCAAAGGCCCCCGATTTGGATCCAGCCTCGATTCGATCACCACCCCCCTCGCTGGCGCATCGGGATTGGCCTTAAGCTCAGCTATCTCGGCTACCAGGAGAAGGCTTTCTAGAAGGTCGGGAATGCCCTGACCGGTTTTGGCCGAGACGGCCACGCAAACTGTATCACCACCCCACTCCTCGACCACCACCCCGTTCTCGGCCAGTTGCCTTTTGGCCTTTTCGGGATCGGCATCGGCCTTGTCGATCTTGTTGATGGCCACCACCAGGGGAACATCGGCTGCTCGGGCATGGTTTATGGCCTCAATCGTCTGCGGCATTACCCCATCGTCAGCCGCCACCACCAGCACGGCTATGTCGGTCACCTTGGCTCCCCTGGCTCGCAGAGCGGTGAAGGCCTCATGCCCCGGAGTGTCGATGAAGGTAAGCTTTTGGCCCTGGAACTCCACCTGATAGGCTCCAATGTGCTGGGTAATGGCCCCGGGCTCTGAAGCGACGATGTTGCTCTTCCGAATGTAGTCCAGCAGGCTGGTCTTGCCATGGTCAACGTGACCTAAGATGGTGATCACTGGCGGACGAGGCTTTTGAGCGGCAGCTCCTTCCTTGGGAAGTGGACGCTCGGCCGTTTCCCTTTCGGGCAGCTTGAGCTGCGGCTCATAACCATAGGCCTTGGCCGCGCTGGCAGCGGCTTCGTAATCAATCACCTGGTTTAGGCCGGCCATGACTCCCTGACGCATGAGCTGCTTGATCAAGCCGATGGGGTTGACTCCCAGAAGGTCGGCCAGCTGCCTTACCGTCAGTGCTCGGGGGAGCATCACGATCTTGGAGACTTTTTGATTGCTCACTTTACTTCCTTTTGGTCGACGACCACTTCTTATTCGGGGAGAAATTCCTCACCATAGGTCTGGAGATAGGCTCGGGTCTCCGGGGAGACCTCGGTCTTTAGGGCCCAAGCTAGGCGGTTCTTTCGGTCCTTCCTCAGGGCCTTCTCCCAGCAAGCCCTTGAACGACACAAATAAGCGCCGCGACCGCTCTTCTTCCCCTTGGGATCCACCTCGATGCTTCCATCAGGGGTTCGCACGATCCGAACCAGTTGCCACTTGGGCGACTTCTTGCCACAAGCAATACAGGTGCGCTCGGGAACATGCCCTTTGCCTTGAGACATCCGCGGTTATAGCTCCTCGTACTCCTCCTCTTCCAGCAGAACCCTTCTGGGCTTACCCTTCTTCTTGGCCTTGACCCCCTCCTTTTCCTTCTTCTTTTCCTTGGAGGGGCGGGTGATCTCCGGAAGGATATCCTCGGCAAAGCGGATGGCCGACTTGGCCGCCGGCACCTCTTCCAGCACTTCCTCCGCCGGGGCCTCCTCCGGGACAGCTTCCTCCTCCGCCTCTCGGCGAAGTTCCTCCTCTGCTCGCCGGGCAGCTTCCTCCTCTGCTCGCCGGGCAGCCTCTTCCTGCTCAAAGAGGCTCTGACTCTTGATGTCGATCTTCCAGCCGGTGAGCTTGGCCGCCAGCCGCGCGTTCTGCCCCTCGCGCCCGATGGCCAGCGAAAGTTGATTATCGGGCACGATCACCAGAGCAGAGCCCTCTTCCAGATCCGGCTCCACCCGGCTCACCCGAGCAGGGCTCAAGGCGTTGGCCACGAAGACCCGGGGATCAGGATGCCAGCGAATGACGTCTATCTTTTCGCCCTGTAGTTCGTTGACTATATTCTGTATCCTGACGCCGCGAAGCCCGATGCAAGAGCCAACTGGGTCAACCCCCTCCTGACGCTCCGCCACCGCCACCTTACTTCGGGAGCCAGGGTCGCGAGCGATCCCCTTTATCTCCACGGCGCCGTTGCTGATCTCCGGTATCTCCAGCTCAAAGAGGCGGCGCACCAGGTTCGGATGGGTTCGAGAAAGGATAAGTTGTGGGCCCTTATTGGTCTGATTCACCTCCAGCAGGTAAAAGCGGAGTCTCTGGCCCACCCGGTAATGCTCCGTCCTGACTTGCTCCGCCGGGGGCAATATCCCCTCCACCTTGCCCAGGTCCACCACTATCTGGCGGGGTTCTATTCGCGAGACCACCCCACTTAAGATCTCCCCCTCCCGACTGGCAAACTCGCCGGAGATAAACTCCTGCTCCGCCTCCCGAAGTCGCTGGATGACTATCTGCTTGGCGGTCTGGGCCACGATTCGGCCAGCGCCGGGGGGGTTATTGATCTCCAGCGTGATCACCTCTCCCAGCTCGGCATCCTCCTTGATCCGACGAGCCTCATCAAGCGAGATCTCACGGAAGGGATCATTTACCGACTCCACCACCGTCTTACGAGCGTAGAACTTTATATCCCCGCTTGTGGGAACGATAGTCACCGTAAAATCGTGCTTCCCCAGGAAGCTGTCCTTACGGTAGGTGGATTGCAGGGCCTGTTCAACCGCCTTAAAGACCACCTCCTTGGGCAAATTCCTCTCAGCCGCCAACTGCGTTACAGCGAGCAGAAATTCATTCTTCATCTCGCTGCCTCCTTCACTCGCTAACTAAAAAAGTGGGCCCACTACCCACTTCGCTTCTATATTAACATGCCCCCGGGCAAAATGCAACTTAGATTATGTCAAGTCAATGGAGGCAATTACGGCGGGTCAATTATTGAAGCCAGGAGACTTGACTTTTAATGCGAAAGCGGTGTAAGCTAAATACAAGCAAAGCCGAAGCGATCTTACACTGAAAGGAGGGCAAATGGAGGCCTATTGCTTCAAGTGCCGAGCGAAGAGGGAGATAAAGAACCCGCAGAAGGTAACTTTAAAGAATGGAAAGCCAGCCACGAAGGGCGTTTGTGCCGTTTGTGGCACCACAGTGTATCGCATCGGCAAGGCCTAAGAGCCAGCTCCTTCTCGAAAAGGGACTAGCTTTCCTGTCTCCAGGGTGGGCAAAGATGCCTGCTCGATGTGGGAGCAGGATTGCGGCGCCGGTAACCTCTTAAAAAGGTGGTTCCACTACAAGCCTGGGTAGAGCCTGGGTAGTAAGTGAGATTCTGCTGATTAGTTCTTTTTCTTTGCCTCCCTGGTTAATTCAGTATTGCCATGAAAGGCCCCGCTTAGGTGAATAACCCAAGGCGAAAAAGCTGGCTTAAGGAAAGGAGGTGAGTTTGTGGGTAAGATCAAGGTAGCCATAATTGGGGTTGGTAACTGTGCCTCCTCCCTGGTCCAGGGGGTTTACTACTACGCCAACGCCGACGAGAACGATTTCGTCCCTGGGCTAATGCATGTCAACCTCGGTGGTTACCATATAAGGGATATCGAGTTTGTTGCTGCCTTCGATGTGGATCAGAACAAGGTGGGCAAGGACCTCTCAGAGGCCATCTTCACACCACCGAACAATACCTTTAAGTTCTGTGATGTCCCGCGGATGGGGGTGGAGGTAAAGCGAGGTATGACCCATGATGGGCTGGGGAGATACCTCTCTCAAATCATCACCAAAGCACCCGGCTCAACTGCCAATATAACCCAGATCCTGAGGGAAACCGAGACCGACGTAGTGGTAAACTATCTCCCCGTGGGCAGTGAGGAGGCCACCAAGTGGTATGTAGAACAGATCCTTAATGCTGGCTGCGCTTTGGTCAACTGCATCCCGGTCTTCATCGCTCGGGAGAAGTACTGGCAGGAGAGGTTTACCGAAAGAGGTCTGCCGATCATCGGCGATGATATCAAATCCCAGGTGGGGGCCACGATTACCCACCGGGTGCTGACCCGCCTCTTCCGCGATCGCGGGGTGAAGCTTGAGCGAAGCTATCAGCTCAACTTCGGCGGCAATACCGACTTCTACAACATGCTGGAACGCGAGAGGCTTCAGTCGAAAAAGATCTCCAAGACTGGGGCGGTGACTTCACAGTTGGACTACGACATCGGGGCGGAGAACATTCACATCGGGCCCAGCGATTATGTGCCCTGGCTTAAGGATCGGAAGTTCTGTTACATTCGCATGGAGGGGCGCACCTTCGGCGATGTCCCCCTAAATCTGGAGCTGAAGCTTGAGGTTTGGGATAGCCCTAACTCGGCCGGGGTGGTGATAGATGCCATCAGATGCTGTAAATTGGCTCTGGATCGGGGGCAAGCCGGGGCTCTAATTGGGCCTTCGGCCTACTTCATGAAGTCCCCCCCGATTCAATTCACCGATGAGGAAGCCCGAAAGCTAACGGAGGAGTTCATCAGCGGTGAGCAGCGAGTGGCCCAGCCGCTGACCAAGGAAGCTTAACCCGTTGCCGGGGAAATTTATGAAGATCCTGCTGGTCTCCCCATATGATTACAATTACCCCAGCGGGGTCAATCATCACGTTTTGCGGCTGGAGGAAAACTTCACCCGGATGGGACATGAGGTCAAGCTCGTTTTCCCCGCCTCCGGCCGTAAAGCCCCTCCTCGGGAAAACATCACCTTCATTGGTCGGCCAATTCCCATACATGCCAGCGGCTCCATAGCTCGGTCGCCGGCCTCGCCGAGGCTCTTCTTCTCCAAGAAGATTGAGGAGTTCTTGGAGCGGGAAAAGTTCGACATAGTTCACCTACATGAACCTCTCTTCCCGCCGCTTACCACCGGGTTCCTGCGGAAATCCCAGGCGGTCAATATCGGCACCTTTCACGCCAGCCGTTCGCGTAGCTGGGGCTACTGGTTCTGGAAACCCCTCTTACGCACCTGGTTTGCCCGACTGGATGGTAAAATAGCCGTTTCCACGGCGGCGAGGGATTTTATCAGTCATTACTTCCCCGGTGACTACGTTATCATCCCCAACGGAGTGGATGCGGCCTTCTTCTCCAACATTCCTCCTCTCGAGGAGTTCCGGGATGGGAAGGTGAACATCCTCTTCGTGGGACGCCTGGAGAAACGCAAGGGGTTCCGCTATCTTCTGGAGGCTTATCGCTGGGTTAAAAGGGAGAATCCCCAGACCCGCCTCCTCGTGGTTGGTCCCACCGGGCTGACCCGCTGGAGGTACGAGCTTTTGGTGAGAAAGTATGGGTTGGAGGATGTCGTCTTCGTGGGCTATGTCTCCTTCGAGGAACTACTTCGCTACTACCACACCGCCGACATATTCTGTTCCCCGGCCACCGGAAACGAAAGCTTCGGGATGGTTCTTCTGGAGGCCATGGCTGCCTCCAAGCCGGTGATCGCTTCCAACATCTCTGGCTACGCCGGTCTGGTGCAGAACGGCGTTGAAGGATTGCTGGTCAAGCCCAAGGACGTGAAGACGCTTGCCGGGGCCCTGGATCTGCTCATCAAGGACAAGTCCTTGCGGGAAAGCCTGGGGCGGGCGGGGAGGCTGAAAGCCGAGCAGTACCGCTGGGAGCACATCGCTGAAAGGGTGTTGGCCTTCTATGAAGAGGTGCTGCAGGCAAAACGGGCAGGGGCAATCCCTGTGTATCGCGGGAGCCGGAAGGAGTTCGTCACTCGGAGCTTCACTGCCAGCCTGCTGGGCCTGTTCGGCATCTGGGTGGGGTTCTTCTTGCTCAGCTTGGATAGATTATTCTCTCCGGCCGCCGAAGCCTGGGCTTTCCTCGGCCGCATAGCTTCTCGAGGAAAAGGAAGATAGAACTCAAGAGCTACTACCGAGCCGGCCCTCTCCCTAAGGGATTTATAGCGTCCCTACAGAATCTCGGTGTCATGGTCTAAAATCATGTCTTCTGGGGAGCCCCGGCTTTTGACCTTGGACTAAAATGCTGGAAAGGTTGAGATATGCCGCGGCAGGCGTTCTGACCCGGCCAGTTATCGGGATTCTGGTCCGGTTGGGCATCTCCCCCAACACGCTTTCCTTAATGGGCTTTGCCCTTAACCTCAGCATCGCCTATGCCCTGGCCCGGGGGTATCTCTTGACGGGTGGGCTGCTCATTCTTTTCTCCGGCTGGTTTGATCTCCTGGACGGAGCTTTGGCACGGGCTAAGGGAAAGGTGACCCGGTTTGGTGCCTTGCTTGATTCTGTCTTGGATCGGTTTTCCGAGGCAGCCCTGTTTTTTGGCCTGCTTTTCTTTTACCTCAGGCTTTCGGCGGGGCTCGAGGTCATGCTGGTCTACCTCGCCCTGGTGGGCTCGATGGCGGTGAGCTACACCCGGGCGCGGGCGGAGGGACTGGGGATGGAGCTCCGGGTGGGACTTCTCACCCGGTCGGAGAGGATAATCTTGCTCGCCCTGGGCCTTATCCTGAGCTGGTTCTGCTCCCAGGCCCTGCTCGTTGTGCTGTGGATACTGGCCATCGGGACAAATCTCACCGCCATCCACCGGGTGATCCATGTCTGGCGAAGGACGAGGGAGGATCGATAGTAGGCTAGCCCTTTGAGGTCAGCTTAAGGTAAGCCTTAAGCAAGTCGTCAATTTCGCCATCGAGCACGGCGAAGGCATCGGTAGTCTCATATCCGGTGCGGTGATCCTTGACCAGTTTATAGGGATGGAGAACGTAACTCCGTATCTGGTTGCCCCACTCCGCCGAAATTCGCTCCCCCTTAAGCTTTGCCAGTTCCTCGGCTTTCTTCTCCAGCTCGTGCTTGAGCAGCCGCGAGAGCAGCACCTTCATCGCCCTTTCCTTATTCCTGGCCTGGGAACGCTCGCTTTGACAGGAGGCCTGTATCCCGGTAGGCAGGTGGGTAAGACGTACCGCAGAGCTGGTCTTCTGCATATGTTGTCCGCCCGGGCCGCTTGACCGAAAGGTCTCAACCTTGATGTCCTCGGGATTTATCTGTAGCTCGACCTCGCTCTCTACCTTGGGAACCACCTCCACCAGGGCAAAGGAGGTGTGGCGAGCGTGGTCGGCATCGAAGGGGGAAAGTCGGACCAGCCGGTGTACCCCGTGCTCACCCTTAAGGTACCCGTAGGCGTAATCCCCGGCGATGTCCACCAGAGCACTCTTGATGCCGGCTTCCTCCCCGGGAGAAAGCTCCAGTATCTCGGCGCGGTACCCCCGTTTTTCAGCCCATCTTAGGTACATGCGCAGGAGCATCTGGGCCCAGTCCTGGGACTCCGTTCCCCCGGCGCCCGCATGTACGCCGAGGATGGCTCCTCGTCTTTCATATTCCCCTCTGAAGGCTTCCCTCAGCTCAAGGTTCTCCAGTTCACGCTCCAGTTTCTCCAGCTCAGCAGCTATTTCAGAGCTAAGGGAATCATCCCCCTCGGTCAGGGCCAGCTCAACGAGCTCGCTCAGGCTTTTGCATCTGGCTTCCAAGCTGCGCCAGGTTTCTATCACCTCCTTCAGCTCGGAGAGCTGACGCATGACTTCCCTGGCCCTGACCTGATCCTGCCAGAAATCAGGGCGAGAGGATTCAAGCTCAAGCGCTGAGATCTCCCTTTCCCTGGCTGGCAGGTCAAAGATGCACCATCCGCTCAGCCAGATGTCTTTCCAGTTCCTCAATTCGCTTCTTCAACCCCTGCATTTCTCTCCTTAAAGGTCGAAGCTGAGCTGGACTTCACCAGTAGTTCGTGGCGGCTCCAGCCTTCCAGAAGCTGCCAGGTGAGCCAGCCTGGTCGGCTCCGGAAGGCGGTGCCCCCGGCAGCAGTTCAGGGTCCACTTCAGGGCCGACTCGAGGTCGACCTTGTGGCCGATGGAAATATAGAGCGGCTTGGAATCACGCTTTGTCCGCAGAACTGCCCCGATCACCTCACCCTGGTCAATGAGCTCAACCCAGTCCCCCAACTCGGGTCCCACCTCCTCATGTTGCCCGCAGAGCCTCGACTTGGCACAGCCGATGGTGGGCTTATCCAGAATAACCCCCAGGTGGGAGGCCAGCCCAAACCTTCGCGGGTGGGCCAATCCCTGACCATCCACCAGGATCAGATCCGGGTCCATCTTTAGCTCTTCACAGGCTGCCAGAATAAGTGGGGACTCTCGGAAGGAAAGCAATCCCGGGATGTAGGGGAAGTTTACCTTCCGCCGCACCACTCGACCTCCTACCAGCTCCAGCCCGGGATAACTCAAGATGACCACTGCTGCCCGGGCCACTCCCTCCCTGTTGGGGGCCGAGATATCCACCCCCGCCACCAGGCGAACTTCACCAATTCTGCTCTCTCGCAGGACTTTGGCTGCCAGTCGGCGCTGAATTTGCTCCGCCTGTGCTGGTGTAACCTTCCAGTCGTGCAGGGCAGTGAACTTCATCTGACCTGGTCAAGTTCCGAAAAAGCAGCGCACCACGTCAAATTCCTTCGGAAGGAGGTGAAGCAGGGAGGGAAAGGTGCGCAGGAAAAATCCAGCGAGCTTGGAGTTTTCGATGGCAGCGGTGACCTCCTGACGAACTTGAACCACCGCTCGCCAGTTTTCCAGCCAGGCCCCGATTCCCTCACCGGTCGGCAGATTTGCTGGAAGGGCTATATAACGGGCCAGAAGGTAGGTCAGAGCTCCGGCGGCAATCCAGCCAATCAGGAGTCCGACAAGAAGCCCGCCCAGCCGGTCTAACCATCCCAGTGTCAGGAGTTGGAGGAATTTGCGGGCAAAAATTCCCAGAATTGATACCCCAATTAAAACCGCAAGGAAGATGAGGATGAAGGCCACGATCCGGGAGAGATTCTCCCCCTCAATGAAGGTGAGCCCCCTGGCCAGGGCAGCATGAAACTGTCCAGCCAGGAAGACGCCCAGCACAAGCCCTATCAGGGGAAAGACCATCCTAATCAGGCCCCTGAAGAGGCCTACCAGGGCGAGGATGACCCAGATGGCCAGCAGAGTTAAGTCCAGCCAATTCACGCCTTTATTTTAATCATCCCCACCTCCCAATTTCAAATGTTCTCATCGGGGAAGCAAAATTTCCCTCAAAGGGTTAAAATTATAGAGGTCGTTGGAATTGAACATCCTGGAGGAGAAGCATGGCTGAAATAGGAACTATAAAACCGGTGAGCCTGGAGGAGGAGGTAAAAAGCTCCTATCTCGATTACGCAATGAGCGTGATCGTCTCCCGGGCTCTGCCGGATGTTCGGGATGGGCTGAAGCCGGTACAGCGCCGAATACTTTATGGCATGCATCAGCTGGGCTTGAGCTATAATGCCCCCTACAAGAAGAGTGCTCGCATCGTCGGTGAGGTGCTGGGTAAATACCACCCTCATGGCGATGCCCCGGTGTATGAGGCCATGGTACGAATGGCCCAGGACTTCTCCATGAGATATCCCCTCATTGATGGACAGGGTAACTTCGGGAGCTTGGATAACGATCCCCCGGCGGCCATGCGCTACACCGAGGCCAGGCTAGCACGAATCGCCGAGGAGATGCTAGCTGAGATCGACAAAGACGTGGTGGACTTCGTTCCCAACTTTGATGCCTCGGCCACCGAGCCGGTGGTCCTGCCAGCTCGTTTCCCCAACCTGCTCCTGAATGGGGCAGCCGGGATCGCTGTCGGCATGGCCACCAACATCCCTCCGCACAACCTCGGCGAGATCTGCGAGGCCATCGTTCACCTCATTGACCACCCGGAGGCCACCGTCAGCGACCTGATGAATTTGATACCCGGCCCGGACTTCCCCGGGGGAGCTCTCATTCTGGGGAAGGAGGGAATCAAGAACGCCTACGCCACGGGCCGGGGAAAGATCGTGCTGCAGGCTCAGACCAAGCTCGAGGAGGTCAGCAAGGGGAGATACCGAATCGTGGTCACCGAGCTGCCCTACCAGGTGAACAAGGCTGCCCTGGTGGAGCGCATCGCCGAGCTGGTTCGCAATAAGCGAATTGACGGCATTGCCGAAATACGGGATGAATCGGACCGGGAGGGAATAAGGATCGTCATTGAGCTGAGGAAAGATAGCCAGCCTCGCCAGGTGTTGAACAACCTCTACAAATACACCGCCATGCGCTCCGCCTTCTTCGTCAACATGCTGGCCTTGATCGATGGCCAGCCGAGGCTGGTTAACCTGAAGACCGCCCTCCAACAGTTCATCAAGTTCCGGCGACAGGTCATCACCCGCCGCTCTCAATTTGAGCTTCGCAAGGCTCGTGATCGGGCTCACATCCTCGAGGGTCTGATGATCGCCCTGAATAACCTGGATGAGGTCATAGCCCTCATCAGAGCCTCCAGAACTCCGGAGCAGGCGAGGGAAGGCCTCATGAAGCAGTACCAACTCTCTCAGGCCCAGGCCCAGGCCATTTTGGAGATGCAGCTACGCCGCCTCGCTCATCTGGAGCGACAGAAGGTCGAGGAAGAGTACACCTCCTTGCTCAAGAACATAGCCTATCTGGAAGACCTTCTGGCCAATCCCCGAAAAATTGACTTTTTAATCAGGGAGGAAACCCTCGAGCTGAAGTCGAAATATGCTGATGAGCGGCGAACGAAGATCAGCGAGGAGGAAGCGGAGGAATTCAGCGCCGAGGATCTGATTCCCCACCAGCCCATGGTGATCATCCTCAGCCGGAGGGGCTACATCAAGAGATTGCCGACCGAGGCTTACCGCATACAGCGCCGTGGGGGGAGGGGAGTGACTGGGGTGACCGTTCGGGAGGCCGACGACGTAAGACACATCATCGTGGCGGACACTCACGATGAACTGCTGTTCTTCACCAATCGAGGCCGAGTATTCAAGCTTAAGTGCCATCGGGTGCCCCAGGAGACCTCCCGAGCCTCGAAGGGTATCCCCCTGGTGAACTTGATCTCCATTCAGCCCGGGGAGCAGATAACCGCGCTCATGCCGGTGGAGGATTTTTCCCAGGGATTTGCCGTCTTGGCCACTGCCAGGGGAGAGGTGAAGAAATCGGAGCTCAAGAACTTCGCCGCAGTACGCTCCAGTGGCGTGATTGCCATGGATTTGGAGAAGGATGACGAGCTGGTCTCCGCCGTTGCCGCTCAGGATGAGGAAGAGATCATCCTGGTTACCCAAAATGGGCAGTCGATCAGATTTAGGGTCGCCGCACTTCGGGCCGCCTCACGAACCAGCGGTGGGGTAAGGGGCATAAGGCTGGGCTCAGGTGACCAGGTGGTGGCTTTGGAGGTAGTTCAGCCGAAGGCCTTGCTCTTTACCATCACCGCCAACGGCTTCGGTAAACTGACCCCCATCGAGGAATACCGCCGACAGGGGCGGGGAGGGAGTGGGATGAGAGCTCATCGAATAAGCTCCAAGACCGGGCCGGTGGTGGATGCTGCGGTTGTCTTCCCCTCTCATGAGCTGGTGATTACCACCAGAGAGGGGACGGTGCTGCGGACGCTCACCAAGGAGGTGCCCATCCAGAGGCGGAATGCCCAGGGCGTAAGGATGATGAAATTGGCAAGCTCAGATGAGGTGGCCTCCGTGGCTTATCTTAGCCGAAAGCGCAACAGCCCACGGGAGGAACTGGGTTGACCTTTCTTCAGGAGCTGGGCCTCTCCTTTGTGCCCCTCTTTGTAGCTACCGACGCCGTGGGGACGCTGCCCTTCATCTTGGCCTTGACCCAGAACATGACGGAGGCTGAGCGGGTTAGAACCATCCGCTATGCCACGATTACCGGACTTGGGCTGGGCTTGGCCTTCATTGCCATAGGCAAAGGGGTGTTCCTCTTTCTAGGGGTTCGCATGGCCGACTTCCTCATTGCCGGAGGGCTTCTGCTGCTGATCTTGGCGGTAAGACACCTGCTCACCGGCCGGATGGTGGACATCGAGCCGGGGCGCGGCGAGATAGTAGGCGTTGTTCCCTTGGGAACCCCTCTGGTCGTGGGGCCAGCCGTTCTCACTACCCTGCTCCTTCTGGTGAACCGCTATTCTCTCTGGGTAGTACTTCCATCCTTTGTGCTCAACTTGGTCATTGCCTACCTTATTCTCTCCCGGGCCAACTGGATAGCAAACCTTCTGCGCGAGGGTGGGGTAAGGGCCACCTCCCAGATAGCCAGCTTGCTTCTGGCAGCCATCGCGGTAATGCTCATTCGACAAGGAGTAGTGGAGGTCCTGGGAATGTGAGAGCCTTCCTCGAACCCAAGGCCTGGCGACCGGCAGCAGTCCTTGTCCTTCTGATCCTGCTGGCAGGGGCTGAATTCCGGCCAGCATTCCCCTCCAGCCCTCCATCGGATTTAGAGGAGCTAAAGCGCGAGGCGGAGAGGGTTCTCGAGATAAATCAGGTAACTCAAGAGCGGCCCTGCAGCGGGGTAGCTCAGGAAGTCACCTACCATGTCCCTTACCTCCACCCGATGGGGAATCCTCCCCTGCCGGGCTTCCTCCATCCCCTCTGGAGGGCATGGTGGTACTTCTCGGAGCCCTGGAGGGTGAGGTATCCCCATCAGTTCTTCTGGGATTCCTGCTCTCAGGCCATTGCCCTCTCCCACATTGATCCTGGACTGGCGAAAGAGGAAATCAGAAGTTTACTCTGTGCTCAGGATGAGGATGGCTTCATCCCCCATCAAATCTGGAATCCGGAGCGGATGCACTGGCTTGATCACCTATTAAAGCGAGGCTACTCCCGGGAGTCCGGGTCTCCCTTCCTCCAGCCCCCTATGCTGGCCGAGGCAGTGGAACGGGTGTACCTCTATAGTCGAGACCTCAGCTTTCTGAAGGAGGTTCTTCCCAAGGTAAAGAAATACTACCGCTATATTGAGCGCACTCGCTGCCGTGGCCCAGATGGACTTCCGGAGATCATCATCTCCTACGAATCCGGCAAGGACCGCAGTCCGGAGTACGACTTGGTCTACGGCGAGTCCAACGCCATCCCCGCCTGGCGGGGCCCGATGGCTAAGCTGATCTGGCATTACTGGAAGCTAGGATGGAACCTGGAGAAGATCTTTGCCAGCAATAGATTCCGGGTAAAGGACGTGCTCTTCTGCTCCGTCTACGCCAGAAACCTCGCCTCGCTCGGCCGCCTCGGTGAACTTGCCGGTGACCCGGAGGCCGAGGTCTTCCAGAAGAAAGCCCGACAGGTTAAGCAGTCCATAGAGCGGAAGATGTGGGATGAGGAAGCCGGGCTTTTCTTCAGCCTCGACGCTCGCTGGGACAGGGATGAGAAGATAAGGGTGGTTACCATCTCCTCGTTGATGCCCCTCGCTATGTGTGATCTCAGCCAGGACAAGGTGGAGAGGCTGGTGGAACATCTCACTAACCCGGAGGAGTTCTGGGCCTCCTATCCGGTTCCGGCCATCCCCCTGAACTCCTCGATCGAGGAACCCAAGGGACACATCGTCTGGCGGGGGAGGCAGACCTGGATGTACACCAACTGGTTCCTGATCGAAGGTCTCCAAGAGCAAGCTCGGCGCTGGCATAACCCGAGGTATGAGAAAATAGCCGAGGAACTGGTTCGGCGAACTCTCGAGCTCGTAAGCCGGAGTGGGTTTCGGGAATATTATGATGCCCGAACGGGAGAGGGAGGGGGAGCCCCGGAGTTCAGCCCCTCCACCATCATCCTGGACCTCTTATAGGAAAAGGGGCGACTTCCGTCAGAAGTCGCCCCTGAGTTTTGACAAGCTTTCCCGGTTATTCCTCAGCTTCAGCTTCCGATGCCGGAGGCAGGATTATGACCAGCTTAGCCGTTGGAGCCTCGTCAACCCTTTTGCCGATAACCACTAGCTTATCCCCCACCTCAATATCCTCCTGGCTGGCCTCTTGGAGGCCTTCATCGGTCCGGGCCTTATATTTGGTATCCTCAGTCAGGGCTATGTTGACCTCTCCCCTCTTCGTGCTCAGGGTGAGGGACTCAGCGCCGATGGCAACCACCTCTCCGTGGAGGGCGTGATGTCGGAGGTGATGCCGCAGCAGGCGCTTCTTCAAAAACCCTTTGGGATGCTTTGCTCCTCCGGGCGCGACGATCACTAGCTGGGCGGTGAAGACATCATCAGTCTTCTTCCCCAGGACCACCACCCGATCCCCTTCGCTGATATCCTCCAGGCTGCCCTCTTCGCCCCTTATGCGGTATTTGGTCTCGTTGGTTAACATTATGTCAATCTGCCCCCTGGGGGTCTCGAGGGTGAGGCTATTCTCGCCAATATGGACCACCTTCCCCGGGATGGCGTGACGCCTGAGCTGATGTAGCTTTGCGCGCCAGCATTTTCTGACCTTTGGTGGTACCACTACCAGCTTAGCCGTAGGCACCCCATCTATCTTTTCGCCAAAAACTGCCACCTTATCTCCTACCTGAAGATCAGCCAGGCTGCCTTCCTTCCCTCTTATCCGATACTTTGTATCCTCATTTACCTTGACCTCAACGCTTCCCCACCAGGCCTCCGCGGTGAAGGAATCCTCGCCCACCGCGGCAATCTTCCCCAGGAGAGGGGCTTGCTTAGGGACCGGACCCTTCCCCGGGGCTGGGGGTGGGACTGTCTCAGAGTTACCCGGCTCGTCTTGAGCGAGGACGGGAAGCGTCCCTCCCAAGATGAGTCCTATGAGTATCACTGCGGTTCCTACCAGCAACAAAGCCTTCTTCACGGCGCACCTCCTTAATTTGTTTTCCATTTATATAACGAAAAAGCCGGGGATTGGTTATCCCCGGCTCTTCAGCAACTTATTTAGTCCGATTGATTCAGGGCTTCCTGTCCCGGGGTCTCCAGGGCCTGGCTCTCACCTCTATCCTCTTGGCCTTCAGCGAGCCATCCGGCTGAACCTCCACCTCCACCCTGGCCCAGCACCCCACCTTCGGTTGTCCCTTGATAACCGTCTCGGGGGTGATGTTTATCACCCGACCACCCACTATCCAGAGGGTATCGGTCAGGCTTCGGATGAAGCCCCGGACTACCCTTACCTTTCCGATAGGCCATTTCTCGAGCGTGGTTTCCCCTGGTGGGACTTCGCCAACAGCCCTCATAGCCCGAGCATATCTTTCCGCCGACATTCGAAGGGCCTGAAGGATCAACGGCCTGGCCTTCGGGGGCACGCGTGGCAGGGCCTTCTGCAGTGCAGCCGGGTGTCTGGCAGCGTAGCTGGTCAGCAGGGCCTTTAGTTCAGCCAGATCCCGATCCTTGATCTTCTTCCTCAGCGCCTGAGCTTCGGCTATCTGGCCCATTTTCTCCAGATGCTCAGCCAGGCGCCGGGCCACCTCCTCGGCCTTGGTCAATTTGCCCCTCTGGGCCATCTGGGAGAGCTCGGCGACCCTTCGGTCGGCAAACTTGGCTTCCAGTTTGGCTCGGCTTACCGGTGAGAAGGCAAAGGCGAGCTGCACTCGCTCGGTGGCCAGCTTGACCGGGTAGAGCGGCTGGTCCGGCAGGCTATTGACCGAGGCAGCTACCGTGCTGCCTCCGGCCAAGAGAAGAACCAGGAGGAACGATAGGGCCAAGGCCCAGCGGGGCGACCAGCGGAGGAGGGGTAACCACCCTCGCCTAGGCTTAGGAGCGGGGATCTTACTCAGGAGCTGTTGCCGAAGTTCGGCTTTGAATTCTGGCCGCGGCTGCACCCGGAAGTGCGCTGCCGTGCTCGAAGCTGCCCGGAGCAGGGGCTCGAGCCTGTCCGCCAGCTCGGCGTGGTCCGCGAGGCATTGTTCAATGCTCTCGCCGGCCAGCACCCGGCTGAGACATTCGTCCAAGATGTCTTCAAATCTCCTTGCCATGTTCGCCTGCCTCAAGCTTTTTGCGCAGAGCCACCAGAGCGCTGTGCTGGAGTGCCTTTATGGCCCCTTCACTCTTGCCCATGACCTTGGCCACCTCGGCAGTGGAAAGCCCGCCGGAGAAGCGGAGGCTCACCACCTCCCGCTGCAGTGGAGTGAGTTCCTCCAGAAGCTCTGCCAGCTGGGCCAGTTCCATCTCCCGCTCCACCGCTGCCGCTGGGTCGGACTCGGCCGGGGCCAGGTCAGCAGTGGGAGAACTCCTGAACTTGGTTGCCTTCCTCATATAATCCACCACCCGGTTATGAGCAATTCGAAAAAGCCAGGAGGAGAAGGGAACCCCCCTCCACCTGTAGGAAGGAAGAGCCTCAAGGGCGGCCAGAAAAACCTGTTGAGTCAAATCCTCCGCCTCTGCCTGGTCTCTTATCCGCACGAAAATATAGCGGTAAATGCCTTCGAAGTGCTCCTCATAGAGTACGGCAAAGGCCTCTCGGTCGCCTTGCTGGGCCCGTCTTACCAGTTCCTTCTCTCGTTGCACTCGATAGCCCCAGGTGGCGAATCGATCATTCCTTTGCCTTAATTATATAACGAAAAAAACGCCCGGAGGATAGGAGGCGAACTCAATTGCTTGGGAGCGACCTTGGCTATATGATAGAATATGCCAAAGTGGATGATGAAGCCCATTGTAACCATCGTAGGGCGGCCAAACGTAGGCAAGTCCACCCTGTTTAATCGGCTGGCCGGGGTGCGCCTGGCCATCACCGATGAATTGCCCGGAACAACCAGGGATCGCCTCGCGGCGGACATCTCTTGGGCCGACCGTGAATTCACCCTGGTCGACACCGGGGGCCTGGAGGTAAGGCCCGTCTCCGACCTGAGCCAAAAGGTCAAGGATCAGGTGGAGATGGCCATTCAGGAGGCCGAGGTCATCATCTTTTTGGTAGATGTGAAATCCGGGCTGGTCGTTCCGGATATGGAGATCGCCCATCAACTCCGGAGGTCGGGAAAGCCGGTGGTTCTGGCGGTCAACAAGTGTGATAATCAGGAGCGCCGGGAGCAGGCGGCGGAGTTCTATCAGCTAGCGTTGGGCGAGCCGATCCCGCTCAGTGCCTATCACGGGACCGGGATCGGGGACCTCATGGCCCGGGTTGTGGCGCATCTTCCCCCCATCCGGAAGGTTCCCGAGGAGCCGGGCCTCAAGATAGCCATTGTTGGCAGACCCAACGTGGGGAAATCGATGTTGCTCAACGCCATCTTGGGGGAGCAAAGGGCCATCGTGGACGAGGCCCCCGGGACGACCCGCGATGCGATCGACACCCCTCTCAAATACAACGGGCGGTGGGTTCTACTCATCGACACCGCTGGACTCAGGAGAAGAGGTCGGATAGCCGGGATCGAGAGATACAGCGCGCTCCGGGCCTTTCGGGCTATCGGGCGGGCCGATGTAGTGGTGCCGGTCTTAGACGCCACCGAGCTGGTAACGGCTCAGGATGCTCACGTCGCGGGCTATGCCAAGGAAGCACTGAAGGGGATCGTTCTGGTGGTCAACAAGTGGGATCTGGCTAAGAATTTGGGGTGGGATGAGGAAAGCTGCCAGCAGCTAATTCGGCGGAGGCTGCCGTTCTTGAGCTTCGCCCCCATCCTTTTCGTGTCGGCCAAGCTGGGGTGGGGGGTGGAGAAGGTGCTCCAGGCCGCCGTGGAGGTATGGGAGGTTAGGAAGAAGCAGGTCCCGTCGAACAAGCTAAGCCGATGGCTGGAGCAGGTGCTGAGTCAGCACCCGCCATCCACTGCCGGCCGGCATCTTCAGATAAAGAAGGTAGTCCAGACAGGGGTAAATCCACCCACCTTTACCTTCTGGGTGGACAGACCTGAGTGGCTTCATTTCTCCTACCAGCGCTATTTGGAGAACCGGCTGCGAGAGGATTTTGGGTTCAAGGGCACTCCGCTTGGCTTAAGGCTGGTGGCCACGAGGCGCCGGAAGGCGAGGTCCCGATGTTGAAACTGTTGGCCATTTTGCTGCTGGGTTACTTTCTGGGCGGCATACCCTTTGGCCTCCTTATCGGTCGGTTGACCCGAGGCATAGATGTGCGGCGGTATGGGAGTGGTCGGATTGGCTTCGCCAACGTTTTGCGCACCTGTGGGGTTAAAGCTGGCATCCTCACTTTCACCGCCGATGTGGGCAAGGGGGTGGTGGCCGTGCTGGCGGGCCGATTCATTTTCGGCGGTGGGGTGGAGATGTTATGGGGGATGCCGGTGGACTCCCAGGTGGCCCAGGCCGTGGCCGGGGTGGCGGCCATCATCGGTCATTGCTGGTCACCCTACATTCGCTTCGACGGGGGACGGGGAGTGGACCCCGCCCTCGGGGGCCTTTTCGCCATGGTCCCCTGGGCCGGGGCCGGTTGCCTGGCCGTCGGCTGGGCCGTCATCCTCTCCACCCGGTATGTCTCCTTGGGCTCCATGCTGGGCACCTTCAGCTCGGTGGTTATACTCGCCCCCTTCGCAGCCCTGGGGCAGCAACCCCCTGAGTTCGTCATCTACGGAGCGCTGGCTACGGCTATCGTGGTCTTCAAGCATCGGGAGAACATCCAAAGGCTCCTCTCGGGTACGGAGCGAAGGTTGGGGGAGAAGGGGGAGCGAAGGTGAGAAAGATAGCCGTCATCGGCACCACTGCCTGGGGAACAACTCTGGCCACGCTGCTGGCCGCCAAGGGAATGGAGGTACGGCTCTTGGCCCGCACCGAGGCGGAGGCCGAGATTTTGAATCGAGAGCGGGAGAACAAACGACGCCTTCCCGGCGTAACCTTTCCCCCGACCCTTTGCGCCACCCCCTTCGCTTCCGAAGCGCTGTCGGGGGTGGAGCTCGTCATTCTGGCCGTCCCCTCGCAGACGATGAGACAGAATCTCCACCGGATTAAAGAGGGCCTTGAACCTTCAGCCATCATCCTCAGCGCCAGCAAGGGAATTGAGGTCAAGACTACGAAACGCATGTCCGAAGTGATAGCTGAGGAACTGGGCCAGGAATTCAAGCCCCGCATCTGTGTCCTCTCCGGGCCCAACTTCTCCCAGGAGGTGGCTCGGGGTTTGCCCACGGCTACGGTGGTGGCCTCAGAAGGAAGGGAGGTGGCCAAGAGAGTTCAGGAGGCGGTGTTCAGCCCCCGCTTCCGGGCCTACATCAACGATGATGTCATTGGGGTGGAGCTAGGGGGAGCCTTAAAGAACGTGATCGCCCTGGCCGCCGGGATATCCGACGGCCTGGGATTCGGCGCCAACACCAAGGCGGCGCTGATTACCCGCGGGCTGGCGGAGATGACCCGCCTGGGGGTCGCCTGTGGAGCCCGTCCCCTCACCTTCTCCGGCCTCTCCGGCCTCGGAGATCTCGTGGCCACCTGCTTCAGCCAGCTTAGCCGCAACCGGTTTGTCGGGCAGGAGCTTGGGCGGGGGCGTAAGCTTCCCGAGATACTGGCCTCTCTTCACGGCATTGCCGAGGGGGTGGAGACTTCTCAGGCCTGTCTGAAACTGGCCCATCACCTCGGTGTGGAGATGCCCATCACGGAGCAGGTCTACCGGGTTCTCTTTGAGGACCTGCCTCCGAAGGAGGCGGTGCCGGCATTGATGGAACGGGAGCTCAAACACGAGCTGAGTGGGGTTTCAAAATTTATAGGCTAACAAGGCTGGACTTTTTGAGGAAGAGCGGTTAGAATGTTGTATCCTCTGTAGCGCGGGCGCGGCCGGGCCCGGAGCTTATTTAAAACCAGGGAAGAAAGGAGGCTCGAATGGCTTATTTCGTTATGTTAACTACCCTCACCGATGAGGGAAGGAAGACCATCAAGACCAACCCAGAAAGGGTTAAGGAGGTCAATAAGGAAGTTGAGGCGATGGGAGTGAAGATAGTGGCGCAGTATGCCGTCCTCGGCCCCTATGACTTCATCAACATCCTAGAGGCTCCCAGCAACGAGGTGGTGGCCAAGGTAGCCATCGAACTAGGCTCCCGGGGCACTTTGCAGACCATGACCCTGGCAGCCATGACCGTGGATGAATTCATCAGCCAGTTCAAATAGGCCTCGCCAGCCCGGCCGTGCTCGATCCCATCCTTTTAAGGTTGACCATACTTCTCTCGAAGAACTCTTCTTAAGATCTTCCCGGTAGAGGTTTTAGGAAGTTCATCTACGAAGACCACCGAGCTTGGCCGCTTAAACCCGGCGAGCTTATCCCGGCAGAAATCAATGATCTCCTCCTCTGTGGCCTTCTCTCCCGGCTTCAGCACCACCACGGCGCGGACCTGCTGTCCCCACTCCACATCCGGAACGCCGATCACCGCCGCCTCGGCTATCTTCGGGTGGGCATAGAGCACGTTCTCTACTTCCTCCGGGGAGATGTTCTCCCCGCCACGGATGATGAGGTCATCGGCTCGCCCAGTGATGTAGACATAGCCCTCCTCATCCATGTAGCCGGTATCGCCGGTACGGTACCAGCCATCGGGAGTGAAGGCCTTCCTAGTCTTCTCCTCATCCTTCCAGTAACCCTTCATCACCCGAGGGCCCCGGGCCACGATCTCTCCTATCTGTCCCGGGGGAAGCACCCTCCCCTCCCCATCCCTTATCTGAATCTCCACATCATCCAGGGGACGGCCGATGGAGGAGCTCAGCCGTTTGAGCTTCTTCTCCCGCTCCTCAGGGGTTTCCTTCCCGGTGAACAGGTGATCCTCCGGACCCAAGGCACAAATGGTGGAGGCGGTCTCGGTAGCTCCAAAGGCGTTGATGAAGGATCTCCCGGGGAAGAGCTCGATGGCTCGCTTGATCACCTCGAAGGGCATGGGGGCCCCACCGTAGGTGATGACACGGAGGCTGGAGAGATCATATTTGCCAAAATCGGGGTCATCGATGATCCGCTTCAGCATGGTGGGCACCAGCATGGCCCGGGTGGCCTTTTCCCGCTGCACCGTCTCGAACCATTCCTTGGTGTCAAACTGGCGCATCAGGGCCAGCGTTCGGCCACCATAGATGCCGGCCACCAGGGCCTGCATTCCGGCCACATGGTAGAGGGGCATGCTGAGCACATTGGTCTCCGGGGGAAGCTCGGGATCCGGCGGGTTGACGTTTCCCAGCACATAGACAGCGTAGCTATTATGATCTTGAGGAACCCCCTTGGGGAGCCCGGTGGTCCCGGCGGTGAACATGAGCACTGCCACATCTTCGTCCCGTAGCTCCACGAAGGTTCTATCCTCCGGAGAGCCGGTGGCCAGGAGTTCGTCGTAGCTGAGCATTCCCTCAAACTCCCCATCTATGCTGATGAAATGCTTTATTGAGGGAAGCCGGGGCCGCATTTGATTCACCAGGTCAAAGTAGCGGCTGCCCACGAGGAAGACCTTCGCCTCAGCCGCGTTGAGCATGTGCGTCAGCTCCTCCGCCTTGGCCCGGAAGTTTAGGGGCACGAAGATGCCGCCCAGCTTGGTCACAGCGAAGCAGGCCTCCACGTATTCGTTGCAATTAACCTGCAGGATGGCCACACGGTCGCCCTTCTCCAGTCCCAGACGGCTGAGGGAGTCGGCCAGGCGATTGACCCGCTCCTTAAGTTGAGCGTAGGAGTATCGCTCCCCCTCAAAAACGATGGCCGTTCTCTCGGGAACTAGCATGGCCGAGAGATCAAGAAACTCAGGAATCACCATAGTCCACCTCCTGAACCTTTCTTAAACACTTCGAACTTACTCGTTTAGCCCGAGCTTTTCCTTCACCCGCTGAATTATCTGAGACATCACCTCACCAGCAGCCCGGTGGAGACAAACATCGGCTGCGCCATCCAGGTCGGTTGGGTCCCGATTGATGATTATGAGTTTGGCACCGGACTGCAGGGCATAGCGGGGCATCAGCGCTGCCGGGTAGACCACCAGCGAGGATCCGATAACGATGCAGAGGTCACAGGAGGAAGAACGACGCTGAGCCTCGGCCGTTTCCCAGGCGGGCATGGCCTCTCCAAAGAAGATAACGTCTGGCTTAAGCAGACCGCCACACTCCGGGCAATCGGGAACTTCCACCCCCTGAGCCAGCCACTTTCGGACCTCCTCCATCAGATAACGCTTGCCACACTGCAGGCACCGGGCATATCTCATGGTGCCGTGGAGGTGGATCACCTTCTCCGGAGAGTTACCTGCCCGCTCATGGAGTTCGTCCACGTTCTGGGTGATGACACAGTCCAGCTTGCCCAGCCCCTCCAGCTCGGCCACCGCGTAGTGGGCCGCATTTGGCTGAGCACCAAACCAGAAATCGGTTCCCAGAAGCTGCCAGTGCTTCTTCCGGGCCTCCGGGCTGGAGAGAAACTTCTGATAGGTGAAATCCTCTGGGTCATACTTTGTCCAGATGCCGCCCGGACTTCTGAAGTCCGGAATGCCCGACTCGGTGCTTATCCCTGCCCCGGTGAAGACGACGATTCGCTGGGCGCCCACAATGAGGTCAGCAGCCCGATCAACGAGCGCTTCAATTTCCTCCGGCATGGATTCCCCCGCTTTCATTCTTCAGGCTGGTCTTCCACAAGAGCTGGTTGAATAAACGACCCTCGAGCTCAAGTCCCTCGGCCAGCCGGAGATCCAGTCCCTGTGTGATGGCCCGCTTGGCCAGGCGGAGCGCCAAGGGATTCCGCGAGGCCAGCTTTCGAGCCAGCCTTTGAGCAGTTGGCAAAAGTTCCTCTCGGGGAACCACCTGATTTATCAGGCCGAGGCGCCAGGCCTCTCGGGCATCGATGAGGTCACCGGTGAGTATAAACCAGGATGCCTTTCCTACCCCCAGCAGTCTGGCGGCCAGTTGAGTGCCTCCGGCTGGGGGAATCATCCCCAAATTGATCTCCGGGAGGCCGAAGCGAGCGTCATCGGAGGCAAGGCGGATATCGCAGCACATCGCCATCTCTATTCCGGCGCCGATGGCGAAGCCGTGAATGGCAGCAATGAGGGGCTTGTCGATGTTCAGGAACGTTCTCCAGAGCTCCCGCTCCAGATGAACCTGGCGGGCGATGACCTGGGAGGGGGCGGTGCCAAACTCGGTGATATCCGCCCCGGCGGAGAAAGCCCGCTCCCCAGCCCCCTTAATTATACCCACCACTACCTCGGGGTCGTCCTGAACGGCGGGCAGGAGTTCGTAGAGTTCATCCCGCATCTTCACATTCACCGTATTGAGCTGCTTTGGGCGATTGAGGGTGATATAGGCCACCCCGTCCTCTTTCTCGTAGATGAGGGTCTCGAACACCCTATCTTCCCTCAAAGCGCGCCTCTCTTTTTTCGAGGAAGGCTCTGATGCCCTCGGCTCGGTCACGGGTGCTCTGGAGAATGATGTGGAGGTCGGCCTCCAGCCGCAGGCCCTGCTCCAGCGCGAGCTCCGCCCCTTTATTGATGGCCTCCTTAGCATATCTTAAGGCTATGGGACCCTTGGAGGCCAGCTTCTGGGCCAGCCTCTCGGCCTCGCTCTCCAGCTCTTCTCGTGGCACGATCCCGCTTACCAGCCCAAGACGGTGGGCCTCTTCAGCGCTGATCAGGTCACCGGTGAGAATAAGCTCAAGGGCCTTCCCCCGTCCCACAATTCGAGGCAGCCGCTGTGTTCCTCCCCCGCCGGGAATCAGCCCCTCGGGAATCTCCGGGAAGCCAAGCCTGGCCCCCTTTGCCGCCAGCCGGATGTCCCCCGCCAGGGCCAGCTCTAGTCCACCCCCCAGGGCATCCCCGTTGAGGGCCACGATCACCGGCCTGGAAAGGGAAGCTATGCTTCTTGAAGCCAAACTAGAAGGTGGGAGAAGTTCTAGCTCATCGAGGCCTCTGACGAGCTCTCCGGGCTCGTTTCCCTGGCAGAAGACTTCTCCTGCCCCGGTAAGCACCACCACCCAGATCTCATCGTCCTCGTTGATTTTCCGGCAGGCTTCTTCCAGCTCATTGGCCAGGAGGAGGTTCAGAGCATTGCCCGCCTCGGCGCGATTGAGGGTCAACCAAGCAATCCGGCCTCTTTTCTCAAAAACTAGAGTCTGATGATTCACAGAGCAATCCCCATGTCCAGCTTAAGCTTTTTCAAGTACCCTTAAGAAGCCATTAAGACACTTTCATAAGATAAGCCTTAAACTACCCTAGCAAAATGTTGAATCCAATCACC
The DNA here is from genome assembly GCA_965612975.1 of uncultured Dehalococcoidia bacterium. GTDB lineage: Bacteria > Chloroflexota > Dehalococcoidia > SZUA-161 > SpSt-899 > CAZYDA01. The sequence goes on from CBFDTP010000001.1 coordinate 25,778, forward strand.
GACATAATGTGCCACAAGTATAACCGCTAACGCAATGGCTAAGTGTTCTGTGACTACCACCCAAGGCTTTGTTTTCTGGCCTCTAGCAATAAGGAAGCTAAAGACACCCAATAATAGTAAACCCCAAACCACGCTTATTATAATTGCCACTGGGAGTTGGAGCAACAAAAGGGGAATAATAAATGTCGATGCGAAAACAAATTTGGACAAAAAAGTGGATATCGTTGATTCCCAAATCTCTTTTGGAGTATGTTTATTCTCCGACTCTTTAGAGATATGTATGCCTAATGCATCCGAAAACGTATCTGCTATTGCTATGGTCAATATATCACCAATAACCACAAGCCTTGAGTGGGTGCCTGAATGTAAACCTACCATTAATCCAACTGTTGTGATTATCCCAGAGGTTAAGCCAAAGCTAAATCCTGTCTTTAGAGAGTGCTTCATCGTGATGGCCTAACATTTCTTCAGAGTTTCAAATTTTAACGATTTGAGAGTGCAGTAACACTCGGACGAAACTAAGTAGCTTTCAGATTGCATCTCTCCTTGGCTACACTATTATATCAATTTCAACCGCTGGGTGGAATTTGTCGAGGGGGACAAATATAATAGACTCAGTGAAGCCGATAGAGCTGGGGGAGATCAGAGTCCATCTCATCTGGTTTGATTCCTTAGGGGCCAAGTCAAGTTCGGTGCTCCTGGAAACGCCGGAGGTGAGAATACTGCTCGACCCAGGGGCGGCTGAGATGCAGCCCAGCTACCCTCTCCTCCCGGCTCAGAAGAAGGCCTTAAGGGAAGAAGCCCTGGAAGCCATTAAAAAGGCCGCTCGAGGTGCTGAAGTGGTCTTCATCTCCCACTATCACTACGACCACCATACCCTTCCCCAGGAGGCCCCCGAGATCTACTGTGACAAAGTGCTTTGGATAAAGGACCCCAATCGCTGGATCAATCGCTCCCAGTGGAATCGCTCCCGACTCTTCGCCGAGCAACTCCTGGAGGTACTTGAGGGGAAAAAGCTCGAGTATGCTTCTCCGGAGGAGGAGCACTTTGAGGACCCGCTCAAACAACTTCCCCTGGCCTCAGCCAAGGACTTCAGGGATTATCAGCAGCGGAAGAAGGAGCTGCTGAAAAAAGGCCGAGCCTGGCTTAGGGATCTCATGGCCCTCTGGAGGCGTGAGCCCTGGGTTCCTCAGCTCACCCTGGGCAGTAAGGAGATTCTCTTCGCCGATGGGCGGAGCTTCCACCTGGGGGAGACCAGCATCCGCATAACTCCGCCGCTTTTCCATGGGGCGGAGTATGACCGGGTGGGGTGGGTCGTTGGACTGGTGCTGGAGCGCCGGGGAAAGAAGGTGGTCTATGCCCCCGACCTTCAGGGGCCGATAATTGAGGATTATGCCCAGTGGCTCATCCGGGAAAACCCCGATCTGCTCATCCTGGATGGCCCTCCTACTTACCTCCTGGGCTATATGCTGAACCTGATAAACCTCGGCCGGGTGATAGAGAATATTTCCTCCATCCTTCGGAACACGGAGACCAGAATTATAATTTACGATCATCATCTTCTTCGGGAGGCGAGGTACCGGGAACATCTGGCCCGAGCCTACCAGGTGGCCAAGGACGAAGGCAAAGACCTGCTCACGGCAGCCGAATGGCTGGGAGAAGAACCGCTCATAGACAGGCTGACGGGAAAATGCTCGAGTACACCCATACCCCGCTAGGTGAGGAAGTAAGAGCGCTCGCCGGTTCGTACTGGAAAACGGAGGAGGGGCGGTTGGCCTTCCGGGGGAGAGAGGTCCTGTATTTGATTGGGAGCACGAGCGAAATTTGTGGCTGTTGTGGGTCTTGCCCTTCCTTCCAGTACATCAAGGTTCCCGGATATATAAAGAACTGGCAATGTCGCATAAACGAAAGGGGCCTTCCCGTCTCCATGGTGGAGCCCATCCGCAGCGTGGAGGAGCAGAGGGAAATAGCACGAATCCTCCAGGAGAAATACCAGCTCTCGCAGGTCGAATTCTGGTAGAGGATAGGAGGTTTGAATGAAGCTCGATGACAAGGTGTACTTTTATCCGGAAAGAGGGATGCTGGATTGCAATACCTATGTGATCACCGGGGAGATCACCGTGGTGATAGATCCAGGACTGGAACAGTTTTTGCCGGAGCTGATTCAGGATATGCGTCGGGATGGACTCGATCCCCAGGACATCGCCTTCATAGTCAACACCCATCTTCATTTGGATCATTATTGGGCTGATGAAGCTCTAAAGCGGCAATCCCGGGCAAAGATACTGCTTCATCCCCTGCAGCGCCAGTTCTATCAGACCACCGTGGTGGAGACCTCGCGTTTTTTCGGGCTGGCTCCAGTGGAGGTACAGGAGGACGAGTTATTGCCGGACAGGCTCGATGTGGGAGACCTGGAGTTTGAGGTTCTGCCCACTCCGGGACACTCTCCCGACAGCCTTTGCTTCTACTGTAGGAGCGAGGGAATATTGATCTGTGGCGATCTCGTCTTCAGTCAGAGCACCGGAAGGGTTGATTTGCCGGGGGGTAGTGCCAGAGAGCTAAAACAGAGCATTGAGAGCATTGCCCAATTGGATATCGATCTGCTGCTTCCAGGCCATATGAGCCCAATAAAAGGCCGGGAGAACATCCAGCACAACTTCGAATTTGTCCGGCAGCAGGTCTTTCCCTGGCTTTAAAGACCTCAGTTTACCTTTACTCGCCCGGCGTTGCAATTTATCCTCAGGTAAATCTGATTTTCCGAGCTCTCGAAGTTTGGGGAGATGTAATGGTCATCTCTTTTGAGGAAACGGCTCTCGTCTATCTCGAGGGCGGCTAAGTTGACATCGGCCCCGATTCGCGCGGCCATTTCTTCGGGGATGGTTATCTCCACGTTAGCTGCATTCGCCTCGACAAGAACCTGAACACTTCCTTGGGAGGGCATCCTGAGCTTACAGTTGCCGGCATCTACGTTCAACTCGAGCTTGGTCGCTTTGAGCTGACCGAGGTCGAGGTTCAGGTTTGTCGCAGCCGATTTAATCTGGAGGGCCAGGGAGATATCCGGGCTCAGGTTGACCTCCAGCTCGGCCCCGATCCCCTTCCAGGGCGGTCGCTCCTCTTTCTCGTTGGTCAATCGAAGCTGACCTACTTTCCCCTGTCGTTCGAACTCGGCTCTTATTCTCCCTTCCCGACAGCTTGCCTCCACCAGGTTGGGTGAGCCGGGCGAAAGGCTGGCCAGCTTCAGACTACCGGCGGCGAAATCTATTCGCACCTCAGCCCTCTCCAGATCTCCCAGTGGCTGGGAGTACTCGCTTACCGCCGAACCTGGTCCAGGTGAAGGACCATGCTGCCAGATGGCCAGCCCGAGGCAGGCGCCCAGCACTGCCAGAACCAGGGCACTGGCTAGCCAGGGGTTATAGCGGCCGGCGAGGATGTCCAGCCCGATGACGATCAGCAGCACCGGCCAGAAGCGCCATAGGGTGCCCCAGAGGCTCCAGGGAAGGACGTCGAAGTTCTGTAACAGGAGAACTATCCCCACGAACAATAGGACCACGCCCCAGATGGAGGCGTGATGTGATTTGCGCGATCTCTCAGGCATGCTTCCTCCTGGCAGTCAGAATCAGCAGCACCCCCACGGCCACGATGATGAGCGGCCAGAGCTTGCCCCAGTCAAACCACCAGAAGAGGTTGAAATTGGCCGACAGGAAAACGAGGCCGAGGATGATGAGGATGATGCCGATGACGTTGCGCCGGCGCCGGTGGACTCTATCCGAGTCTTCGACCTCAGCCGGCCGCTCGCCAAAGGTGGTGTGGATTTCTTGCCCCAGCTTGGTGGCCGTTTCCTTCATTTCCTCTACGTTCTCCCGCACCCTCTCCTTAAACTCGCCTGCCTTTGAGCCCTCCAGAGGGATGAGTATGGCCATGATGAGGTAGGCTAAAATGCCTATTCCATTGGCGAAGACCAACAACACCATGGCTATTCGGACGATGGTGGGGTCCATATCCAGGTACTTTGCCAGTCCTCCACATACTCCCCAAATTACGCGGTCGGTGCGACTCCGATAAAGCCTTTCCCCCATAGGACACCCCCTCATTAAAGAAAAAGCTGGCCGATTTACTGCACTACTATAGCATAACCAGAGCACTAATTCAGCCGCCGAAGTCAAACGGCCTCGGATTATAGCCTGGGGCATCCGGCTGGCTTAGGGGTAAATTGCCGGCTCGGCCAGCCCCATGTTCTCGGGAAAGCCCACCATGAGGTTGAAGTTCTGCACCGCCTGCCCTGCCCCGCCTTTCACCAGGTTATCCAGGCAGCTTATGACCACCAGCCTGCCGGCCCTCACGTCCACCGTCGGGTAGAGGAGACAGAAGTTGCTGCCCCAGGTATGCTTCGTCCCCGGAGGGGAATCCACCACCCGGATGAAGGGCTCGTCGCGGTAAAACTCGCAGTAGAGCTCTCGCACCTCTTTTTGTAATTTCTCCGGAGACGTCCCCGGCGCCAGCTCGGCATAACAGGAGCTCAATATCCCCCGGGTCATGGGGACAAGATGCGGCAGGAAGGTCACCCTCGGCTGAAGATCCGGGGATAGGTTTTGAAGCTCTTGTACTATTTCGGGGAGATGGCGATGCCCTTCAAGGGCATAGGCCGAGGTGTTCTCATTGGCCTCCGAAAAATGGGTGGGCAGGCTCAGGGTTCTGCCGGCCCCAGATACCCCTGACTTGCTGTCTATGACGATGTCGGAGGCGAGCAGGCCGGCTTTCACCGCCGGGGCCAGGGCCAGGATGGCGCCGGTAGGATAGCAGCCCGGGTTGGCCACCAACCGGGCCCGGGAAATCTCCTCCCGGTTGAGCTCGGGAAGCCCGTAGACGGCCTCGCTGAGGAGCTCCGGAACCGGGTGAGTCACCTGGTACCAGCGCTGATACTCGGCCACATCTTTAAGTCTGAAGTCTGCACTCAGATCCACTACCCGAACATCCTTCTCCAGCATCCGGGCCACCGGCTCGGCAGCAACTCCGTGAGGCAGGGCGGAAAAGGCGAAATCCACCTCCTCCAGCTCCGGCTCGATGGTGAGCGGAATGTCGGAGAGGTGAGGAAATACCTCCCCCAGCCTCTTCCCCACCAGACCTCGCCCAGTGACCGAAACCAGCTCAACCCCCTCGTGGCGACACAATATTCGGGCTAACTCCACCCCAATGTAACCGGTGACGTTGATGATGCCCACTCTTACCTTTTCCACTTAATTCCTCCCCTCGATCTCTCTAAGCCTATGGTCATCCAGGCCAAAGTGATGGGCTATCTCATGGCGCACTACCCGCCTGATCTCCCGAACTAATTCCTCGGATGAGCGGCATCTTAGCTCCAGCGGCCGGCGAAAGATGGTTATCTTGTCCGGGGGAACCAGGTTATACCCCGTCCCTCGATGTGGTCGGGGGACCCCTTCATAAAGGCCCAGCAGGTTCTCTCGATTCTTGATGCCCACCTTGGACAATTGATAGGGGCTGGGCCAATCCGCCACCACCACGGCGATGTTCTCCAGCTTGTCCTTGAACTCCGGTGGCAGAGCTTCAACTGCCTCGGCGACCAGCCTTTCAAAATCCTCTCTTGGCATCATCTTTCGACGGACTTAGTTCGTTCCTCGTTGTAAACCTCCTCCTTGGCGGAGCCCTCGGGGCATTCCTGACGCAGGATACAAACTTCACAGCGAGGCCGACGTGCTCGGCAGACTCTCCGGCCATGCTCGATCAAGTTCAGGTGGAAGCGCTCGAATTCCTCCGGTGGGAGCTGTCGTTCGAGCTCCTCCTGGGCCCTCTCCGGGGAGACCTTGGCGGAGATGAGCCCCAGCCGGCGGCTTACGCGGTAAACATGGGTATCCACCGGGAGAACAGGTCGGCCGAGGGAAAAGAGAAGCACACAGGCCACTGTCTTGGGCCCCACCCCGGGAAGCTTTCTCAACCAGGCCTTGGCCTCCGGAAGGGGCAGTTCAGCCAGGAACGAGAGGTCCAGACCTCCTCTTTCCCTCCTTATGGTCTCCAGGATGGCCTTAATACGGGCGGCCTTCACCTGGGCTAGCCCCCCACCTTTTATGGCTTGGGCGATATCCTCCACGCTGGCCTCGGCCACCGCTTCCCAGCTCTCGAACCTCTCCCGCAGGGAAGAGAAGGCCCGCCGGGTGTTCTGCCCCGAGGTATTCTGGGAAAGCAGGGTCAGGATCAGCTCCGAGAGCGGGTCCTGGGGCAGATCCCACTTGAGGGCCCCGTATTCCTGAGCCAATAATCGACTTACCTCGGCCGCCGTCAGCGATTGCCTAACCGCCTTCACCGTAATCTTATGAGCAAACTTCAGTCCTGTCTCCAGCAGAGCTTCGAATAAAGGATCAAGCCTGCAGCGAAAAGCAGAAGGGACAACGCGATGGTAAGAATTAACTGACCGGAGCTCACTGGATTGTAGCCGGCGAAGTCCTCTCCAAGCAGGAGATAGATGATTGAGGAGTTAGCTGACGAGACGGGATAAATCCGAGCGAAAGCCTGAAGTGGACTCGGCAGGGATGAATAGGGTGTGAACACGCCCGAGATCGAGGCGGTCACCACGCTGATCCCCACCCCGGTCATAATGGCTCCTTGCACGTGCTTGATCAGCGTGCCGACCAGCATGCCTATCCCGGCCGAGGCGAGGGAGACGAGAAGGAAAAAGCCGATGGCGGACCAGACCCCACTGGCGTAGGCGAACCTGGCCCCGCAGAGGTAGCCCACCAGCAGCACCAGGATCACGGCCAGGGCGGAGAAGGCCAGCAATCCCAGGATTCGACCAGCGAAATCCTTCCACGGGCTTATGGGCAAGGACATCAACTTGGAGAGTAGGCCCCGCTCCCGATCCTCGGCTATATTCCCCGGAAGGTTAGCCATACCGGCGATCATCAGGGCGAACGCAGCCATCGAAATGGTGATGGCGGCCCTGAGGTGTGGCACTACCTCCCGAGGGGCTCCTCCTACAAATGAGAAGCTGCCTATAAGCACCCAGATGATTGGCCAGGCTATGGTCCAGAAGAGCACCGGTTTTTGCCGCAAGAACTCCTTTATGGTCTTGGTCAGGGTGGCTACCACCTGACTCACCTAGCCTACCTCCTTGACGACCTTCCCGGTTAACTCGAAGAACACATCCTCCAGCGATGGCTTCACGACCTCCACTTGGGTGGCCTTACACCCGACCTCGTCGAGCGCTCTCACGAGCTCCGGCACCAACTTCTCGGCATCCCGACAATAAAGCCGGTAACCCACATCAGTTTCCAGCACCCGGCCCTTCTCGCTGAATCCACTCAACAGACGAGTGACCTTTTCGCTCTTTATGGTGGTCTCCAGGTTTATTACGCTTTCGATGTTGCTGGAGTTCTTCAATTTCTCCGGCTCACCTTCGGCGATGATTTTTCCCTCATCGATCAGGCCAACTCTCGAGGCCAGCTCGGCATCTGCCCCAATGTGGGTGATGAGCATGATGGTGGTCTCCTCTCCCCTCAGCTCCTCGAGCAAGCCGAAAAACTTCCTTCTGGCCGAGGGGTCCAGCCCGGTGGTTGGCTCATCCAGGATGAGAAGCTTTATCCCCGGGAAAAGCGCCGTGGCCACCTCCAGCCTCTTGCGCATGCCGCCGGAGTACTTCGCCACCCGCTTATCGGCCTCCGCCGAAAGGCCGACCTTCTCCAAGAGCTCGTCGGCCAGCCTGCTTGCCTCGCTCCCGGAATGCCCCAGAAGCCGGGCGAAGTATACCAGGTTCTCCCGACCCGTGAGCACGGGGGAGGAGAAGTTCTCCTGAGGAACATAGCCGATGAACTCCTTCGCCTGTTCGGGTCTCCTTCCGTAGATCCTAACCTCTCCGCTGGTGGGGAACCTTACGGAGGCCAGGATGGAGACGAGCGTGGTCTTCCCAGAACCATTGGGCCCCATGAGGCTGTAAAATTCACCTTCCTGGACCCTGAGGTTCACTCCTTTAAGTACCTCGCTACTCCCGTATCTCTTGGTCAGATTCTCCACATATATGGCTTCCATTTGAGCTCCTACAGGCCTTGAAGGTGGCAGGTGTCGTTCAGCAGCCGCAGTGCCAGCCCGTCCCCCCGGGTCTCAAAGATGTTGATGGCACACACATCCTGTCCTATTTGCCAGAAGTGGGAATTGTCGATCCCCAGGACGGCGCAGATCATGACCCGGCAGGCCACCATGTGCGAGACCAGAACCACCGTCTCCTCCGGATGCTCGGCCACGACTTTCTCCAGCGCCTGTGAGACACGCTGGCGGACATCTCCCAGGCTTTCGCCGCCGGGGAATTTCACCCGATGAGGGGAGACCGACCAAAGGTGGTAGAGCTCGCCATCTCGTTCCCTGGCTTCCTGGGGAGATAGCCCCTGCCAGTCTCCAAAGTCGATGTCAATGAGTTCCTCCAGCGGCTGAGCCGGTATCCCCAGGCGCTGGCCGATGATGCGGGCGGTCTCCAGGGCTCGTCTCAGGGGGCTGGAGTAAATCTGGCTTACTCCCATCCTGGCCAGCCGTTCCGCCGTTGCCCGGGCTTGCCTCAGACCAAGTTCGGTGAGGGCCAGGTCTGCTCGACCACGAAACCTTTCCTCGCGATTCCACTGGGTCTGGCCGTGCCGTACCAGGATTATGCGAGCCACAATTCTTCGACTATCTTAACATAGGAGAAAAGAAGCAAGCAAGCTGTCGAATAGAGGGAGTTCAGGAGCCCTGCCTCGGGGCCAGCGAACCCTTCTCCAGAGGTAGGTGGGAGGGTTCCCTCACAAATACGAGGGGGTAAATTATGTCGCTCAGGCAGCAGGGAAACCAGACTGCCAGGAAGAGGAACAGAAGGATGGCCAGGATATCGAGCCAACCTATCATGCCCCCTAGAGCCATGATCACGTGAAACAGGGAAGCCCAGGTGCTTATCAGGACATGACCATAATGCGGGAACTTGGTCAGCCACTTTCGGTAGCCGATGAGGATACCAAGCAGGGCTGCTGGATTCACCAGCCACCACCTCTCGACAAATCCCAGGTGAACCCCCCGATTGGGCAGGTCAAGGAGCACCTCCCCCACGTAGGGGACGATCGAGTCGCTCAGCGTAGCTATACCCACCGAGCCGGTGTAGCCGATCAGGATCGCCAGCCAGATTCGAGCCCTTTTATACCTCATGTACATCGCCGTGGTCACGATGGCGCTCAGCACGACATGGGTTGGGTGCAGAATGTAGAAGATGTCCTGGGACAGGGGGGAGATCCGGGGAAGAAGGTTGCCGAAGAGCACGATGAGCATGATGACGATCCCGGTGAGGGCCCCGGAGAAGGTAAAGGGGGCATGTCTTCCCAACTCAACCAATATCCGCCTGCTCATCCTTGCCAACCCAGCGAACTTTGGCCAGGAGGAAGGGAACCACGGCCAGAAGGATTACGAGGGAGACCAGTTGTGCCTCTTGAAGGCCGAGAACAAAGGGGGTGACATCTCCCCGGAGAAACCTGATGCCGAAGGTGCCAAGGGAGTAGAGGGCGAGGTAAGCGGCGATGAGCGAGCCCTCCGGCCTGAGCCGGCCTCGCAGGATATAGAAAAGGAGGCCGAAGACCAGGAGATCCCAGAGAAGTTCATACACCTGGGTCGGATGAACGGCGATACCCAGCGGAGCGTAGCTGTTGGGATGGGTATAGACGAAGCCCCAGGGAAGAGTGGTTGGCTTTCCGTAGCAGCAGCCGTTGATGGTGCAGCCAATCCGGCCGATGGCCTGGCCCAGGATGACTCCCGGGGCTGCTAGGTCGAGCAGCGGAGCAGCGGGAACCCCTCGCAAGCGGCAATAAATCCACATCCCTAGGATTCCTCCCAGTATGGCCCCAAAGATGGTCAGCCCGGCAGGGTTGAGCATCTCCCCGGGGTGGGAGGCGTAGTAGCTCAACTTGTCGATGATGTGAAGTAATTTGGAGACCAGGAGACCACAGGGGACGGCCACCACCGCCACGCCGGCCACGAAGTCGGAGGTGACCCCCATCTTCCCCCAGAAGTGGCGGATCCAGAGGATGATGGACAAGATGGCCGCCGCCACCGCTACCCCGTACCACCTTACGGACAAGCCACCGACCGTGAACGCAACTGGGTCAACCCCTACTTGGATCACCGGGACACCCGTAGCAAAAAGTTAGAACTCCTGACCTAGCCAGAATCTTCCCATTGGCAGTCCTGACAGCTGCCGAAGAACTGCAGGAGATGGCCTTCGATCTTGAAGCCGGTCTCTCGAGCGAGCCTTTGTTCCAGCTCATCCAGGCTGCATTCGGTGAAGTCCACCACCTTGCCACATTTGGAACATATCAGATGCCCATGATGCTTGAGCGTGCTACCCACATAGCGGGGAGTTTTCCCCCCAGCGTGTACCTCACAGACGAGCCCCAGTTTCACCAAGGTGTTCAGGGTGCGGTATACCGTGACCAGGCCAATGCCGGGGTGAGTTCGATGCACCTGCGCGTATATCTCGGCGGGAGTGAGATGCCCGGGACTATTGGCAATGACCTGTAACACTGCCTCCCGCTGTGGAGTGAGCCTATAGCCCCGCTGTTTCAATATGGAAATTATCCTTCTTCGGCTGGCTCTCATCTCGTAAATGAAACTCGTAAATGAAAAAAATTTTCACTTTCTTATACCAATCAAACAACCCCATGTCAAGCCCGGCGGCATCTTTCGCCACGCTTTGTCTGACGTCTTGACGCCCGTTTCCGGGGGAAGTATACTAGGCGCAGCAAGGTTGGGAAGCCAAACTTGAACGCCAAAGGACCACTGGTATCGATTAACATCCCCACTTTCAATTCCGAAAGGAGCCTCGAGACCTGCCTCAGCGCTGTATTATCCTCCACCCACAAGAATCTGGAGTTAATCGTGGTGGACAGTTATAGCCAGGACCGAACTAAAGAAATAGCGGAAAGCTTCGGGGCAAAGGTCATCCTCACCGATTGGCGTCTCCTCGGGGCTAGATACCTGGGCTTCAGGGAATCCAAGGGCAGCTTCATCCTTCTCCTCGACTCCGATCAGGTTCTCGCCCCGGATGCCATTGAGAGGGCGGTAACCCTCTTCCAGAGCTACGACATGCTCTGCCTGGGGGAGAGGTCGTACAAGCCTCAAAACTGGGTACAGAAGCTATTTGATGCCGACCGAGTCATCTCCCATAGCTTAAACGAGTTTCATCCGATAAAGGGAGAGGTGCTTCCACGTTTCTTCAAGCGCTGGGTACTGGAAAAGGTCTTCGAGGAGATTCCGGAGGACCTCCTGAAGACGGTGGTTCACTTCGACCACGCCCTGATTTACTACCGGGCCTACAAGCTCACCCAGAAGGTGGGATTAATTCCCGACGCGGTGCAACACATGGAGATGCAGAGCCTCTCCGAGATCTGGAGGAAAAGCCTTCGGTTCGGGGCATCCCTGAGGGAACTTCCGCGAACTCCGGAGGCAAGGGAACTCTTGAAGAGGGACGGCGTTTTAAAGCGGGTGAGGGCCCGGCTTTCCCCCAAAATCCTGTTCTCCCGAAAGGCCAAGTACGTTCTGCCCTCCCTGGTTCTCATCCTCCTCAAGGACGCCCTCTTTACCCGGATCGGATACCTTCGAGGTTAAATTCCCCGGATATTCCACAGCGGGTGAGCAAGGTACAGGTCGTAGACGTCTTTTATATGGAGGCCGGAATTCCGGTCTATCAAGGCGCAAGGAGGTTGGGATGAGAAAGTGGCTGGCAGCTGGTCTGGTGACGATCCTGGTTTTAAGTTCGGCCTTGCTGGGTTGCAAAGCTGGAGAGGCTCCACCGGGCGCTTCCCCTCCGGAGGCCGCAGGGGTTGGAAGCATGGTATTCCCTTACCAGGCCACGGGCATTCAGGTGACCGGACAGGGCGAGGTCAAGGTAAAACCCGATGTAGCCCTCATCAACCTCGGGGTTGAGGCCCGGGCAAAGACCGCCGCTGAGGCTCGCTCCCAGGCAGCCCAGGCCATGAGCCAGGTTCTGAAGGCGCTCAGGAGTAGCGGGGTGGCTGAGAAGGACATCCGAACCTACCAATTCACCATCCAGCCGGTGCGAGAATATGATCGGGAGGCCAAGCGGGAGATTTTGTTGGGCTTTCGAGTGACCAATCTGGTAACGGCGAAGGTCAGGGAGATGGACGAGGTCGGAGGGATACTTGATGCCATGGTCGAGGCCGGCGGGGACTTCATTCGAGCTCAAGGAATAAGCTTCCAGGTGGAGAACCCCAAGCCCTTCTACGCTCAGGCAAGAAAGGAAGCCATGGCTGAGGCAATGGCTAAGGCTCAGGAATTAGCCCAACTGGCCGGGGTAAAATTGGGCAAGCCAACCTACATCAGTGAGAGCACCGGCTACTATTACCCTCGCCCAATCACCTACTTCGAAGCCGGGGGAGCACCCGTCCCGGCCCCTACCCCAACCCCGATAAGCCCAGGGGAGCAGACGATAAGCTTGACCGTTCAGGTAACCTTCGCCATCGAGTAGCCTCGCTCAGGATTTCTCCTCCCGACTCACCTCCTGGGCGAGGGCCTGCTCCAGTGCCTGGAGGCGCTCCTCAAGCTTTAGCTGTTCTCTCCGAAGCCTTTCAAGTGCCTCGGCCACCGGGTCGGGGAGCTTTCCATGCTCCAGATCTATCACCGGCTTGCGCCGATCGCCCACTATCCTCCCCGGTATGCCCACCACGGTGGCTCCCGGTGGCACTGGCTTTATCACCACCGAATTGGCCCCGATCAAGGCTCCATCGCCCACCTCGATGGGGCCCAGCACCACCGCTGCTGCCCCGATGATCACCCGGTTGCCGATGGTGGGGTGACGTTTCTTCCTCTCCAGGGTTGTGCCGCCCAGGACGACGCCCTGGTAGAGGGTCACGTCGTCCCCGATCTCGGCCGTTTCCCCAATCACCACCCCGGCCCCGTGATCAATGAAGAACCTCCGCCCGATCACGGCGCCAGGATGGATCTCAATCCCGGTGAAGAAGCGACTGATATGGGAGACAAGTCTCCCGAGGAAGCGGAGTTTATGCTTCCAGAGCCAGTGGGCAATCCGATGCATCCAAAGGGCATGAAGTCCCGGATAGCAGAAAAGAACTTCCAGCAGGCTGCGCGCCGCTGGGTCACGGGCAAAGACCGTTTGAATATCCTCTCTCAAGGTCTTGAACATCTCTCTCGCAGATTTACCTCATTAGTGAAATGGCGTCGCCACCGGCTTTATCCTCACCTTTCCCCAGATTCCCATTTCCCGGCCCTTGATGATGACCACTCCCCTCACCCCAGGGATGCCTCGGGCAAATTCCAGCCCTCGGGGAATATCGCTCTCCCTCTTGACCTGGTTTCCGATCGCTGTGGCTGCCGCATCTGCCAGCGCAGCGGAATCTGAGAGAACCACCACCGCATCCGCCTGTCCAAAGCTGAGGGAAGGCCCCACCGTTCCGGAGGAGGTGCAAACCCCCAGGGGTGTCTCGTTTGGCTCTATCTCCAGGGCAACTCGACCACTCAAGGGTGAACTGCCGGCATAGACCCCGATCAGCCTCCTCTTGGACAGCTTCAGGAAGATATCTCCGCCGTTCTCCACGATGATCTCCGAGGAGAAGGGGAGCAGCTCTCGACCGACACACTCGGCAATGGCCCCGGCCACCGCCGCCATCGGGCCGGTAGAAGCCCTCTCTCCCGCCTTGGCCATTTCCTTCACGATATAGGGTGCCTCCTCTCCCACCTCGATCGGCTCGAGAGAGTTCAGGAACTCCGGATGCTGCTTGATGTACTTTTCCAGCGAGGAGCGGTGCTTCAGGATTGCCCTCAGGGCCTTCCGGCGGAGGTTTTTCTCCGCCCTGATGAACAGGTCTGTCTCCTTCACCACCACCTCAAAACAGACCAGATCATCATCCCTCACCCAGCTGCGGTAGGTTCTCAGCTCGTACATGGAGAACTCAGAAGCGCACCTCCATGGCCCTTGGAGGGCAGGCCAGAATGCAAAGCTCGCAGGCGATGCACTTAGCGCTATCAAAGGCCACCCGCCTTGAAGGCCCCTCCACGTGAAGAGCACCAGTGGGACAAAGCGCTACACAGGCACCACAGTGGGTGCATCGCGACTCATTTCTTACGACGTCCTGGCTTATTGGCTGAACTTCCACCCCCAGCTCAGCCAGAAAACGAGTGCCCATCTTATAGTTCTCCTCCTCGCCGGTGAGCTCCATGAGCACAAACCCCTGTTCTTTGGGGATGATCGAGGCCTTGAGGATGTTAAATTCAAGGCCGAAGTCCTTGGCCAACCGATAGACTATCGGCTGATCTACCAGCGAATGGGGAAATCTCAGCACCACCCTATGGGAGACCACCATCTCACTCCTCCTCCAGCGATTTTAAGAAGACCTGTGGGATTTCGGGGAGTTCCTTATCCACCCATAACTTAAGGCAGGTGAGGGAGCAGAAGTTGTATTGCTTAACCACGTGCGGGTGCCGCCATCGTGTGAGGGTCAGCCAACCCCCCATGAAGTGACAGGGTGGCTCGCCTGCGGGCACTCGCATCCGCCTGCCGCAGGAGTGACAAACTACGAACTTCTTCTCCTTCAAACCTCTTCTCACTCTATCGGTCGCTCTTTAAGGGGCTTAAACTTTATTCCGGACTCAACCCCGGGCAGCGGGGCTACCGGCTCAGTCAACAGGAACTCGCCGCTCTGAATCCATTCCTTCAGAGTGTGGGCGATTTCTAGCGCCTTGAAGTAGCTGGATAAGGAAGCGGTGGGCACCTCCTTCCCCATGAGGTTTATCCTCCCGCTCTTAAGCTCGGCGTAACTCACCTCGGCCAGCACATCAGACTTTCCCTCGGGATAGGCTTCACTGTAGTCCACCACCGGGGCGAAGATCTCCTCATCCTTCACCGCGGTGTAACGGAGAATCTCCTCTGAAAGAATGGGGATGGGGATCCCAATCCCCACCGTTAGATTAACGCCGTAGCCCAGAATGCTGGTCCCCCTGAGCCATTCCGGCTTCATTTGCTTGAGATCGCCGATAACGGCCAATGTCCCTGCCCCTCTCCGGGGCACGCCGTTGGGGCCCCGGGGAACATCGGGGTTGTGCTGGGTACCATGCCAGGCCACGTATCCAACCCCGCCCCCCAGGAATATCCTCGTCCCCACGCCAACGGTCTTGTAATAGGGATCATTGAGAAGAGGGGAGAGCTGACCCGCACTGCAGTAATTGGCATTCCCCAGTTGGGGCTTTAATACCCCCATGTAGGTGTAAATCGTGTGGTCGGAGAGGTTCACCGCCACATTATAATTTTGGTAGCAGTTTCGAACGTTAAAGAGAATGGCCTCATTGATGTCATCCAGGTTGATCCAGGTCTCTAACTTCTTTCGAGGGTAGCAATCGGTCCCGTAGGCCACTGCCGTTAGCCTGACGTCCTTGCGGGCCACCAGCTCTTCGATCACATGCCCGCCGCCGTAGTTAAAATGACCGGGATGAACTTTGTTACGTGGATCATCCTCAGGCAGGGCAGCAGCACCGAGGTAGACATCCACCGCCGCCAGCCCGGTATAGACGGGAACGTCGTTGAGGTAGGCCTTGCCACCGCCGAGTTTTATTCGTGGCTGAGTGTGGCCAAAGTTTAGGAAGACGCCCGAGGAGCACATGGGAGCAAAGCTTCCCGTGGTGACTACGTCCACCTCTTGAGCCACCTTTTCCAGGCCTTCCTCCTCCACCAGCTGAATAACCTCTTCCGCCGTTACCACCACTGCCTGACCGCGGCGGATCTTCTCGTTTATCTCCGCAATGGTTCGTTTAACCCGAGCCAATGTGTCTCCTACGTCGTCTAGTATATTCTAAGCCTGGGGTTTTGTAAAGGCCGAAGGGAAAATGATAGAATAGAGACGCCGTGAGTCAGGTTCGCGTGCGGTATGCTCCCAGCCCCACCGGCTTCCCCCACGTGGGCAATATCCGCACCGCCCTCTTCAACTGGCTCTTCGCCCGTCATCATGGGGGAAAATTCATCCTCCGCATCGAGGACACCGATGTGGCTCGAAGGGTGGAGGGAGCGGTGGAGGTCATCCTCGAAAGCCTGCGCTGGCTGGGCCTCGACTGGGATGAGGGGCCGGAGGTGGGAGGGGAGCATGGGCCCTATTTCCAGTCACAGCGCCTTCAAATTTACCAGCCCATCGCCCAAAGGCTGGTGGAGGAGGGTCAGGCCTACCTCTGTTACTGCTCTCCTGAGGAACTGGAGCAGATGCGGCAGGAACAAATCCGTCGCAAGCAGCCGCCCAGGTACGATCGCCGCTGCCGTAACCTGAGTGAGGAGCAGAGAAGAAGCCTCGAAGCTGAGGGGCGTACCCCGGTGGTTCGCTTTAAGACCCCCCTTGAGGGAGAGACCAAGTTCCAGGACCTCATCCGCGGAGAGATAACCTTCAAGAATGAGCTGCTGGATGACTTCGTGCTCCTCAAGTCCGATGGCTACCCGACCTATCATCTGGCCAGCGTGGTGGATGACCACCTAATGCAAATTTCCCACGTGCTCCGGGCTGACGAATGGCTCTCCAGTACCCCCCGGCACGTGTTACTTTATCAGGCCCTTGGGTGGGAGCCACCTCTCTTCGCCCATCTCCCCATGATCCTGGGCCCTGACCGCTCAAAGCTGAGCAAGCGCCACGGCGCGACCTCAATAACTGAATTCCAGGAGCAGGGCTACCTTCCGGAGGCCGTGCTGAACTTCCTGGCCCTTCTGGGCTGGTCTCTGGATGACCACACCGAGATCCTGAGCCGGGAGGAACTGGCGCGCTACTTCTCCCTGGAGCGCATCGGAAAGACCGCCGCCATATTCGATCACCAGAAGTTGAGGTGGATGAACGGGGTCTACCTGCGCAAGTTGAGCCCGGAGGAGTTCTTGGAGCGACTCCTCCCCTTCCTGGAGAGAGACCTCCCACCAGAGGCCAAGAAATCCTTCTCCAGGGATTATGTAGCCCAAATTGCTCCCCTCATTCAGGAGCGAATAACCCTGCTGGGTGAGGCTGCGGAGTATACCCTTTTCTTCTTCCTTGATGAGCTCTCCTATGACCCCTCCCTCCTGCTCAACCGGGGTCTATCCATGGAGGACGCTCGCTGGGCCCTCCACATAAGCCTGGGAAGGCTCGAGGGCTTAGCAGATTTCTCGGCCGAGTCCCTTGAGGGCTTGCTGCGCCCTCTGGCCTCAGAGCTAGGGCTCAAGACCGGTCAGTTGTTCGGACTTCTCCGCGTGGCGGTGACCGGTCGCACCGCTGCCCCACCCCTCTTCCAGACCATGGCCGTGCTGGGGAGAGAGAGGTGCCTTAGGAGAATTGAGCTGGCCCTGAAAAGGCTCGAGGAAGTGCTACCGGCATGATTTAAAACCTCAGGGAGCAGCCATATAACTAAGCGAGCAAACGCTACTGCTAGTTTGCTACTGCGTGAGAGGATAAATCGTTCGGTGATCTTTTCCACCGCTGATGAAAAGCTGGCAGAGGCTGCCAGGAGCGAGGCACTTGAGCAACCATGAGCCATGGTTATAGTATATTTGCTGGGTGAAGGCAGATGAAGTTCGTCGAAAAACTCCTGCAGGCCTCTCGGAAGAACAACAGCCTTCTTTGTGTGGGGCTCGATCCTGACCCGGAGCTCATGCCCAAGGTTAAGCTACTTGACTTCCTTCGGGAGATAATTCAGGCCACCTCCGATCTGGTCTGCGCCTACAAGCCCAATCTGGCCTTCTACGAAGCTCTAGGGCTGGAGGGCCTGGCCACCTTAAAGAAGATGCTCGAGTTTATCCCGACCGAGATCCCGGTGATCGGGGATGCCAAGAGGGGTGACATCGGCAATTCCAGTCGGAAGTATGCCCGAGCTCTCTTCGATTGGTTTGGCTTCGATGCCGTCACCGTCAATCCATACTTGGGCGAGGACTCCCTTCGTCCATTCCTCGAATACGCCGATAGGGGGGTGTTCGTCCTCTGTCTCACCTCCAACCCGGGTGCCTCCGACTTCCAGGCCTTCGGCGGGGAGCTTCGCCTCTTCGAGCTGGTGGCCCGCAAGGCGAAGGAGTGGAACGCTCGCGGAAACGTTGGGCTGGTGGTGGGGGCGACCCAGGTTGAAGGCCTGAGGCGGGTGAGGGAACTCTGCCCGGAGATGCCCCTTCTGATCCCCGGGGTGGGGGCTCAGCGAGGCGACCTGGAGTCGGCGGTGAGATATGGTGGAGAGAAGACCGTCATCAACTCCTCCCGTGGGATTCTCTATGCCTCCCGGGGTGGGGATTTTGCCTCAGCGGCCCGTCGGGAGGCGCAGAGGTTAAGGGACGAGATAAACCGGATCCGATATGGAGATAAAGGTCGGTGATATAGTTCGGTTGAAGAAGAAGCACCCCTGTGGCTCCTGGGAGTGGGAGGTGACGCGGGTGGGGGCAGACATTGGGATAAGGTGTCTTGGCTGTGGTCGGCGGGTGATGCTGGAGCGGGGGAAGTTCGAACGTCGGGCTAAGGCTCTCCGGCAGGATCCCAAAGCTAGCCCCCTCTCTGCGGAGGCTGAGATACATGGGTAACACTCATGGTATGATTGGTGGGGTATCAACTTACCATGAGGAGTTACCAGGGTGAGAAAATCAGCCAGCTTTTACTTCTTCAAAAGAAAGCCCCTTGTCCTGGGGGAGAGGCAGGAGCTCTGGAGGAAGGTGGCCGAACTCCTGGGCTTCACCGCTCGGGAGAGGCTGAGGGTGGAGTGGATGATCTTCTATTATGCCGCCGGGAAGAATGCCACCCTCACTGCCCACCACTTCGGCATCTCCCGGAAAACCTTCCACAAATGGCTTAAACGCTTTAGGGATTCAAAATACGACGTTCATAGCCTGGCTGATAGGTCCAGGGCTCCCCACCATAGGAGACAATGGGAGGTGAGCCTCATCCAGGAAGAGAGGATAAGATATCTGAGGGGGAGATACCCCTACTATGGCAAGAGGAAGCTGAAGGTCATCTATGAGAGGGAATATGGCGAGGAGATCTCCACCTGGAAGATCGAGAGGGTGATCCGAAGATATAAGCTCTATCCGGATGAGATCAAGGCGGAGAAGATAGCCCGGAAGAGGGCTCGGGCACGAAAGCATCCCAGGAAGAGGATCACCCAGCTAGTTAAGGAGGGAAGACCTTACTTCCTCTTTCAGCTCGATACCATAGTCATCTATTGGGGCAATCTCAAAAGATATATCCTGACCGCTGTGGACCATGCCTCCAAGCTAGGCTATGCCCGGATGTACAAAAACAAGAGCTCCCGGGTGGCAGCGGATTTCCTTTATCGCCTCTGCTATCTTATCGATCAGCCTATAGAGAACATACAGACGGATAACGGGAGTGAGTTTGCCCTGGAGTTTGAGAGGGCTGCCAGAGAGCTAGGCATTCAGAGGTACTTCTCCAGGGCAAGAACTCCGAAGGATAATCCGGAGGTGGAGAGATTCAACCAGACCTTGGAGTATGAATGGCTTTACAATTTCAACTTGTCCTTAGAGCCTGAAGAGCTCAACCCCCGGCTAACTGAATGGCTTATAGAATACAATTTCAATCGTCCCCATCAATCACTTGGCTATCTTACGCCGATAGAGTATATTGAAAAAGTGTTACCTATGTGGTCAGCCAGCACAGGTAGTAGACACTTGTCCAAAGGTTTGGTATAATGCTATAGGTAAAGATGAAGTACAATAATTGACCGCTCATTTGTTTAATAACTAGTCACTTTAACAATGGGTTAGGTCTACAATGAAAACTAATTTGAAGTCTTTAAGAGCCGGTGAAAATAGCCAAAATAGACGGAGCCGTCATTGGCTCCGTCAGCGTGAAAAAATACTTTCTGCAGCTGGCCGTTTATTCTGGCAAAAAGGTTATTTAGGGACAAGTATAACCGATATAGCTAAGGCTGCCAATGTCAACAAAGCCAGCGTTTACTATTACTTTGAAAATAAAGCCGTGCTTTTATTTGAAGTTGCATCGCGAAGCCTACAGGAACTGACTGAGTCAGTCATGTCGGTTAGAGAATTAGAATTGTCACCCGGAGAGAAGCTTCGAATGTTAATAGTTAACCATGTTAAGTGGCAAACATCCCATCTTGGGCTTGCAGGGATAGGTCAAGTAGAGAGAAGAAACTTGCCACCGAGACTGCAGCGAGAGTATGTTCATTCACGTGACCAATATGAGGCAATGTTTCGAGAGGTAATCGAAGAAGGCTTGGTGCAGAAGGAATTTCGTCCCATCGACCCCAAGTTGGCTGCTCTTTTTACTCTGGGTTTTCTGAACTCGATAATTCAATGGTTTAAACCAAGTGGAAGACTGTCGGCCGATGAAATTGCAATAGAGGCCTGCAGGTTCGTCTTTGAAGGCTTGAGGAATCAGCAAGTACCCAAAGACAGGGGAAAGGAGAAGGTAGAGGCTGGTAC
Organism: uncultured Dehalococcoidia bacterium; assembly: GCA_965612975.1. Classification (GTDB taxonomy): domain Bacteria; phylum Chloroflexota; class Dehalococcoidia; order SZUA-161; family SpSt-899; genus CAZYDA01. The sequence goes on from CBFDTP010000001.1 coordinate 46,200, forward strand.
AGAGGAATAAAAAATCGGCTTTTTCCTAGATAAACTCAGCTGCGAGCCGTAAGGAAAAATTAAATGAGGTGTAGGGAGGGAGTATGATTAGGAGGTTGAACCATGTGGGAATTGTCACGCAAAACCTAAAGGAAGCCATGGAGGTTTATTCTAGCTTGTTCGGCCTAGAAACCGCTAAGGTTGTAGAGGTACCTGAGCAAGGGGTAAAGGTTGCTTTGATCCCGGTAGGTGATATAGAACTAGAGATAATGGAACCGACTGATCCTGACTCTGGGGTGGCCAAGTTCCTAGAGAAGCGCGGTGAAGGCTTACACCATATTTCCTTTGAGGTAAACAATCTGGATGAAGAACTAAATTCACTGGCATCTAAGGGGGCCAAGCTTATAGATAAGAAGGGCAGAAGGGGAGTTGTCGCCTCTAAGATCGCTTTCCTTCATCCTCATGCTGCTAAAGGTGTGCTAATTGAACTCGCGCAAATATAGGGTTGCCAAACCTTGTCCTCGGGCCTGGAGAGTTGGCTATGGCTGGGCAGGATTCTAGACGCTTACTCTTAGCTGTGCGAGTTTGCTTCAGAGTTTGAAAGGGCTAGTGCCAAACTAGGTATTCAGCAGTGGTTTTCCGGGGTATGTGGTAGTTGATGATCAGGTTGCAGAACTGAAGATTTATACCCTCCATACCCTCCCTAGCAGCTTCAGTAGCAACGACCATGACCTATGTTTTGTGCTGATGATTTTTTCCGCTTCTACCTGTCCTCCCAGCCTCCGTCGTGGACGAAGTTCACCAAATATCCCCAGGACTTAAGCCTTCGCACGACCCGACTTTGACAGTCTCCTTGACAAATTAGCTTCAAACGGGTCGCTTTTCAGCTTCAGGCGGGCAAAAATTGTAGTGTAAAACATTCACCTCAGATGCTATTGACATTGACTGGAAAGAATGGTATGATTTTAGCGGAATGTATATGCGGTTTCATAAGGTCAGGGGGCGAGGTGGTCGGGTGTACACCTACCTGGAGCTGGTGGTAAGTCAGCGGCGGGAGGGGAAGGTGCGCCAGGAGCGGGTATGTTCACTGGGTCGGGCGGAAGATCTCAAGATGAGTGGGGCGATAGACCGCATGATAGCCAGGCTATCGGAGGCGGCCAGGGAGCGCTGGGTGAGGGCGGAGGCCCTGAGGTTGGGGACGCCATGGGCCAGGGAATATGGCCCGGTTCTGCTGGTGCGCCGCTTGTGGCGAGATCTGGGGCTGGAGGAGATCATTTCCCAACTTAGGAGGAGCAATTGGGGCGAGGTGCCGGTAGGGGAGGCTCTCCTCGCCCTGGTGGTGAGCCGGATGATAATGCCCCGCAGTGAGCTTGGGACCTTTAGCTGGCTCAAGGAGAAGGTGTATGCGCCGGAGTGGGAGGGGCTGGAGCTGCACCATCTCTACCGCAGCCTGGACTTCCTGGCTGAGCATATGGAGGTGATAGAGGAGGCCCTGTTCTGGCGGGTGCGTGACCTCTTCTCCCTTAATGTGAAGCTGGTTCTATTTGACACCACCAGCACCTATTTTGAGGGCAGGGGTCCGGAGGGGTTGGCTAAGTTCGGGTATAGCCGTGACCGGCGTTCCGACCGGGTGCAGGTGATCATCGGGGTGCTCATGACCGGGGATGGCATTCCAGTGGCTCATTACGTCTTTCCAGGAAATACCGCCGATATCGATGCCTTCCGGAAGGCATTGAGTGGGGTGAGGCAGCGCTTCCCCCTGGAAGGGGATGTAGTAATAGTGGCTGACCGAGGAGTGGTGGCCGAGCCACTGCTGGAGGCACTTGGCGGAGGGACAGGGATACATCGTGGGCATCCCCCTTCACAAGTGGAGGGCAGCAGGTAAGGTGCTGGCAAGGCCTGGCAGATACCATGAGGTGGCAGGCAACCTCCGGGTGAAGGAGGTTGAGCTGGATGGCAAGCGCTATATACTTTGCCACAACTCGGAGCGGGAGTTAGAGGATGCCAGGCGGCGGGCAGAGATAGTGGCTGAGTTGGAGAAGGAACTGGCCCACGGGGGCTTGCCCAAGTTGGCCAAGAGGAAGGGCTATGGCCGCTACCTCAAGATAGAGGAGAGGGGCAAGGCCAGCATAAACTGGAAGAGGGTGGAGCAGGATGCCCGATGCGATGGGAAGTATCTTCTCCGCACGGCCACCAAGCTTTCCCCGGAGGAGGTGGCCCTGGCCTACAAGGAGCTCTGGCGGGTAGAGAATGCCTTCTGGGAGCTGAAGAGTGAGCTTGAGGTCAGACCGGTATATCACTGGACGCCAGCCCGGGTGCGGGGGCACATTGGTATCTGCTTCCTGGCCCTGGTGATAGAATCTGCCCTGGCTCGGCTGCTTCGGGTCCGAGGGTGTCAGGAAAGCCTGAGGAGGGTGATGGAGGCGGTGCAGGAAGTCAAAGCGGTGAAGGTGGAGCTCAATGGCGATCTCTTCCTCACGAGGACCGATCTTCCTCCGCTGGCGCAGAAGGCCTTCGCTACGGTAGGACTACGGCCACCGCCTAGAGTTCAGCCATTGCCGGCCTAGGCAGCTTCGAGGCGGTGAGCCAGTGTAGTGGAAACCACTCCTTTTTAGCTACGAATTTGTCAAACTCGGGCCAGACATTAGACGAAATGCCATGCTTATTTCTGTGCTTCAAGGAGACTGTAGAAAGGAAGCCAAAGAATACGTACAAGAAGTTGTAGAAAAGTGGAGGGAATTGCGGCATGGCCTACAGAATCGGGGAGGGGGGATTTGAACCCCCGACCCCCACGTCCCAAACGTGGTGCGCTCCCGGGCTGCGCCACTCCCCGGCGCTGGTCGGGGCGGGCAGATTTGAACTGCCGACCTCCACGTCCCGAACGTGGCGCGCTAACCAGACTGCGCTACGCCCCGAGTGCCTTTATATTATACACTCGACGTCCTCAGAGAACAAACCAAACTTTCGCAAAACAAGAACCCAGAGTTTTCTTTCTCGCCCTAATGTTACCTCAGCGCCTAAAGTTGGTGCTGGCAAAAGGATTGGGGGAAAATTTACTTGTTGATGAGAGGGCCCCACAAGTACATCAAATGTATAGCTTTGTTGATCACGAATATAAGCAAACCTATACAAACAAGAGCATGCGAGGGTTCGTTAGGGTTTGCCCCGACCCATCTAACGAAGAGTCGGGTGAGCAGCATTACCGTTGGAAGGATCCATATAGCAAGACATGATGACACTATTATTGGGGGCAGAAATGCCCGAGTGTCGCTTGCAAAACGTACCAAAGTAAGAACAAAGATACCCAACAACAGTGAAACTATCCAAAAGATGTTGGGCACAAAGGAACGTGTACCTGACTCGCTTATGCAGCTGCCATCGTCACATTTTCGCAACCGCAGGAAGCCCCTGTATGACTCATAAATTACGAGATATTCGATATAAACAAGCAGAAATCCACCAACTATCCCAGCCAGATACAGAATAATTTCACAAACAATATTTGACCACTGAAGGTGAGTGCTGGAGTCCGTAGCTCCAAATATAGCATAGAGGAGCAGCACGAAGAGGATAAAAAGGGCTAAGGCCAGATTTAAGCAGAAAGTCCTGCGGAGCAATGGATTCGCTGCCTCATCTTGATCTGGGAGTTGCTTCAGCAGCCATTTTCCTATACTCTGTCCCCAGGAGGGCGAAATAAAATCTATTGCGATTAACACTCCCGATATTAGATCTAAAAGGATCCCTATTCTTTCCATCTATATGTTAGAAACACCCTTTTCTAGCTCTCACGCTGTACCATAACTTTTTAAAAATAACGAGCTGTGCTAATCTTACTGTCCTTATTATACATTTGTCCTTGTTAGAGAACAAAAAGTCATAATAGATTAAATGACTAGAGCAGGTTACCTGGAATTTTCAGGTGGTTCTATTGCAAAAGTCAGGCAAGCTATTCAGGCCAACAAGCATAGCGATCATCCACCGAAGGGCAGAAACCTAAAGCTAGAGCTCAAGGTGGCTCATTCACTGCCCCAGTTCTGAACTTCGCCGGTAGGTAAACTGGAGCCTGCCTCAGGTTCGGCCGGTTGAGGGACTTTAAGAGGTCTCTTGCCTATTGGTGAACTGGGCGCTCTCCTCTGCCTTCCTCTTCATAGAGGTGAGCAGGTCTATATCCTGGCAAAGTGAGTCCTTCTTCTTCTCCAGCCGTTCGATCTCCTTTTGGAGTTTTTGCTTGACCTCCACCAGGGTATTGCCCTGATCAAGGAGCTTCCGCAGGTTTTCCCTCGTATCAGGCGAGTTCTTAAACTCCGATTTTACCTTTACGAACTCTTCCACCTCGCTTCTCAAAACCCTCTGTCTCCGCAACTCCCTTTCCAGCCTTGCTCTCATCGTCCTCAGTTGATTGCGGTAGGAGGAGCTTTCCTCTTCAAACCGGACCCTTTGCTCCCGCCTTCTTCTCTCCAGCTCATCCATCTCCTTCAGTAGCGCTCTTCTCCTCTCCTCCAGCCGATCAACGTTCTGCTCCAGGACAGAGAGCCTTTTTTCCCTTTCCCTTATATCCGCATCAAGCCGACTAAGGGAATTCTCCAGCTCTTCGTATTTCTTTCCCACCTTGCTCTCGAGCTCGGCCAGCCTTATGGCTGCCTTAAGGAAGTCGGGGTCCTCAGCCATGCGCTTGGCTGCCCTTAGCAGGCTAGGGGAATCCTCCAGGGAGAGGGCTAAACTCTGGGCTTCCTTCACCACGGCAAAGGCATATTTGAGCTCTTGGATACTGGCCTCCGTTTCGTTCATAGTTTCTGAACTTCCTAATTCACTATCGTTCACCTACTCCTCCTTTTTGCCTTCTACGTCGGCTTGGATTTTCCCTCGATAACCAGGGTGAACTCGCCTCTTGGTTGCGAAAAATGCTCCAGCGCCTCGCTGGGCGTACCATAAAAGATCTCCTCATGAAGTTTGGTGAGTTCCCGGCCAATGGCCAGCCTCCGCTCCCCCAAGACATCGCGCAGATCTTCCAAGGCGGCCCGCAGACGATAAGGGGATTCAAAGGCCACCAGGGTCCTTTGCTCTTCCGAAAGCTGCTGCAGCAATTTACGACGCTCACCCCTCTTTCGGGGCAGGAATCCCAGGTAGATGAACTGCCTCGTGGGAAGCCCGGAGGCCGCTAGAGCGGTGGTGATGGCCGAGGGGCCAGGGATGGGAACCACCCTGAAGCCTCTCTCGATCGCCGCCGCTATGAGTTCGTATCCCGGGTCGCTGATCCCCGGCATCCCCGCCTCGGAGACGAGGGCCAGATCTTTTTGCTCCAGATGCTGTAGCAGCCGGGGCAGTTTGGTTCGCTTGTTGTGCTCATGATAGCTGGTGACCGGGGTCTTTATTTCATATTTCGAAAGCAAGTGCTTTGTCCGACGAGTGTCCTCAGCAGCAATGAGTTCCACCTGGCGTAAAACCTCCAAGGCCCGCAAGGTAACATCCTCCAGGTTTCCAATAGGGGTGGCGACTATATAAAGGGTGGGCATTTTTCGCCACCACCTTACCGGCCTTCCTTGGCACCCTCTCTCGCCTCGGCGATGATCTTCTGGGCCAGATGAGGAGGCACCTCCTCATAGTGGCTGAACTCAATGGTGTAAGTTCCCCGTCCTTGGGTCATGGATCTCAGGTCGACGGCATAGCGGAGCATCTCCGCCATGGGTGCCTGAGCCTCTATTACGGTCAGGTCTCCCTGCCGGGACATCCCCAGAACCCGACCCCTCTTCGAGTTGAGGTCTCCCAGAATATCCCCGGTGAATTCATCCGGCACGGTGATCTTCACGTTCATTATCGGCTCCAAAAGCACCGGATTGGCCTGCTGTACTCCCTTCCTCAGGGCATGGGAGCCAGCGATCTTAAAGGAGATGTCCGAAGAATCCACCGGGTGATAACTCCCGTCATAGAGCGTTACCTTGATGTCCACGATGGGGTATCCCGCCAGGACGCCCTCCTGGAGGGCCTCAGCCACTCCCTTCTCCACCGCCGGGATGAAGTTCTTCGGAATGGCTCCACCCACGATTGTTTCCTCAAACTGGTAGCCTGAACCACGAGGCAGGGGGGTGAGCTCAAGGAAAACGTGTCCATATTGACCGTGCCCACCGGTCTGTTTCTTGTGCTTGTATTCTGCCTTGGTGGAGGTGGTGATCGTCTCCTTGTAGGGGATCTTTGGCGGCCTGAGCTCGGCCTCCAGGGCAAACTTGCGCTTCATCTTCTCCGCCACCACCTCGATTTGGGCCTCGCCAAAGCCGGAGATGAGTGTCTCACCGGTATCGGGTTCCTTGTGGATGACGATGGAGGGGTCTTCCTCGTTCAGCTTGGCCAGCACCGTTCCCAGTTTATCCACATCGGCCTTGGTCTTCGGATACACCGCCACGCTGAAGTTGGGATGGGGAAACTCCACCGGGACGAGTTGAACCGGATGGTTCTGCTCGCAAAGGGTGTCGCCGGTGCTCGTCTCGGAAAGCTTGGCCACCGCCCCGATATCGCCCGCAATGAGGCTCTCCACTGGCTCCTGGTTCTTGCCCCTTAACAGGTAGAGTTGCCCAACTCGTTCTGCTCGCCCCTTGTTGGTGTTCCAAACGGTGGAATCGCTCTTTAGGGTGCCGCTGTAGACTCGCAGGCAGCTCAGCCGTCCCACATAGGGATCGGCGATGGTCTTGAAGACCAGGGCTGAAAGAGGGGCATCTCCCTCCGGGGGAAGTTCCTCCTCCTCGTCAAGTTTGGTATTCCGGACCTTGACCTTCCCCCTATCCTTGGGCGAGGGGAGGAAATCGCAAATGGCATCGAGAAGTTGAGGAATGGCCTTGTTGTTCAGGGCACTGCCGACCAGAATAGGTATCAGCTTCCCTTCGAGCGTCGCCACGCGGAGGGCCTGGCGAAGTTCCTCTGCCGAGAGCTCCTCCCCTTCCAGGTACTTGGTCACCAGCTCATCGTTGGTCTCCGCGACCGCCTCAACCAACTTCTCCCGGTAGGTCTCGATCTTCTCCTGAGGGATGGCCTCGTCAAACGGCTCAGGAGAGAGAAGATCCAGGACGCCATCGTCGGGGGAGGGATGGGGAAGTTGTATGGCCACGCACTTCCGACCAAACCTGGCCTCGATCTGGGACAGGGTACGGTAGAAATCGGCGTTTTCCCGGTCGATCTTGTTTATAAAGATGAGTCGGGGTAGTCCAGCCTCATCGGCATATCGCCAGGCCAACTCCGTACCTACCTCCACCCCGGAGGCCGCGCAGACCAGGAGCAGAGCTCCGTCGGCCACCCTGATACCGGACTTCATCTCGCCGATGAAATCGAAGTATCCCGGGGCATCCAGCAGATTTATCTTTACCTCCTTCCATTTCAATGGGAGAAGGGACAGGCTAACGCTGCTTCCCCGCTTGGTCTCCTCGGGCTCGAAATCCGAGGTGGTGTTCCCCTCTTCCACCTTCCCCAGCCGGCTGATCGCCCCCGAATCGTAGAGCATAGCTTCAGCCAGGGAGGTCTTTCCCGTCCCGCTGTGGGAAAGCAAGACGACGTTACGTATGTTCTCCGTGCGCAAAGCTTCCATTACCACCCCCGAGCTGAAATCTGGCTAGCTCAGCTTCCAAACGATTTCATTCCACCTTTATCTCCGTCCTCTTCCGCGATCGCTGCTTTTCTTCCTTCTCAATGGCCGAGATGGTCTCATCGAGCAGGCTACGAAAGGCCAGCAGGACCTCCTTCCCCGCGGATCTGAGGTGGCCTCGAAACTCAGGCAAGATCCAAAGTCGAGGATGCTTCAGGTGCACAATCAGCTCACCCTCTGGCCCTCGTTCGAGGCTAAACAACTTCTCCGCCATCCTATCACCCCCCAATCATATTGCTTGACCGAAATCCGAAATCCCAGAAACCCATGAACTATCCCTTAGAGCTCTTGCTCTTAAGCTCCTCCCTAAACCTGATGCGGAGTCTGCCATCTTCAAACCTGGCTCCTTCTATCGGCAGCCCGGCTAGAGTCCTTGGGAGCACTAGGTTGCGTTTGTACCTCCCTACCTGGACCAGGAGTTCGTCCCCGTTCTGGGTCAGGGAAATCTCCGCCTTCTCCACAAAAGGAAGGGGTATGATCAGCTCATAATAGCCGTCGGCCTTCTCTATCTCGCGAGGTCTCCCGTGGAAGAAAATCCGGGAAGGGTCTTCTTCCCCGAAGAGAACCTCTCCCATTCGCCGCAACATGGAGATTCCGGTGACCTCCTGGTCGAAGAGAGGGACATCGAGGATGGGGAGAGGGGCAAAGGATTCCTCGATGAGTTTATGATACTTAGCCTGGCTTTCCTTCCAGAACTCAAAGTGTTCATCGGTCACCCCTTCCGGGATCATGCGGTTGCATACCACCAGGTCGGTGGGGTATCCGTAGAGGTTGAGGTAGGTGAAGGCTCGCTGAGCCTCCTTGATCACCATCTTCTCCGGGTTCAACACCAGCCTGACCGAAGTAACCTCAGCGTTGGTGAGCAGGGTACGTATGCGGTAGAGTTCTTCAAACAGATCTTCGGCGGCTCGAAAGACCTCATCCTCGGGGAGAGGAACATTGAGGAGGGGCTTTATGAAAGGGCGAGCAAGGCCTGCCGCCGTGCGCCCGATGGGGAACATCTTCTCCATCCACCAGCGCAGGATCTCGGGAAAGCTGAGAAACCTCAAGGTATCGGCTGTGGGGGCACAATCCACCACGATGACGTCATACTTTCCACCATCATAATGATCGACGATGTAAAGCAGGTTGGCCCCCTCCTCCATCCCGGGGAGGATGGCTATCTCCTCGGCCACGATTTCCTCTATTCCCCGCCAGGCAAGCAGAGCCTTAAACCACTCCTGGATGCGGGTCCAATGGCGCTCAAGCGTTCGAGACATCTCGGTCTCCTGCCCCCAAAGGTTAGAGGCAATGGGTTCCGGCTCGTTGCCCAGCTTTACCTCGAAGGAATCGCCCAGGCTGTGCGCGGCATCGGTGCTGAGGATGATGGTCTTATACCCCAGTTCGGCGCAGCGCAGAGCGGTCGCCGCTGCCACACTGGTCTTCCCCACCCCACCCTTTCCGGTATAAAGAATTATCCTCATCCCTCTTAGCATAGATTTACCGGCCGGTGATTGTCAATCCTGTGGGGGACTTAAAGCTCAAGCTTCAGGGTAACGATCTCGAAAGGCCTCACCTTCAGGCTGATCCGGTTGCCCTCCGGCTTCAGCTCGCGTTCCTCCCTCTCCAACAGATCAGCAATCGCACATCTTTTGATTTTGCGGAAAAGCTCTACCTCGGCCAGGGTTTCCTCCCCCTTGGTCTCGAAGAACCTCAAAACCACCTCGTTGCCATCCTCGGCCCTCTTGAGAGTGGACAGAATGAGGTTGTTGGGGGAAAGCTTCAGGAAGGAGAATTCGGCCGGTAGCTCACCCCGACAATTGGCCTGAAGGAGGAAAGGCTGGTGATGAAACTCCTGGCCATGCTTATAGGCCTCGCTCTGCTTCCAGTCGCCCTCGCTGTGCTGCACCGCGTATTCGAAGGTGTAGTCTCGGTTCAGCTCAAGGGCATCGGGGGTGGGGATGAGGGGACCGGCATCACCGTCGGTGGAAAGCATGCTCACGCTCCTCAGAAGGGTGAGGTACACCTGGCTGTTCCTTATCTCCGAGGCGGGGATGCCTCGGTTCATGAAGGTTACCCCGCGCGTTCCGTCCCCATACCAGAACCAGGACAGGAAGTGAGGGATTCCGGCTGGCACCCCAGCCTTTTCCAGGGAAGCGAAGAGCTCGGTGGGCTCGGCGACCACGCCAAACTGGGACTCTCGGAAGTAGACCATCCGCTGTTTGAATGTGTCGAACACGACCCTCAGCCTGATGTGCGGGTACCGATTCCTTACCCGAGTCACGAACTCGATCCGGGGCAAATCCCGATAAACGATGACCTCCTTGACCACATCCAGAACCCTATGTTTGTATAGTTTGGTGGGGAATTTTTCAAAGAGCCGGTAGGGCCAGCGGAGGCAGTAATAGCCCTCCTCTAGGATGAACTTAGTCTTGAGTTTCCCATCTTCGATTCTGAAGCTATCGGGCTTAAAGGTGCCGTAGTAAATTCCATCGCCGCTTTCGCTCTTGACCAGCTCGAAAAACATGTAGCGGTGGTAGTAGAGGTCCCCTACCTCATTTTCGATGTGAAGGTCATTCCCCCGAAGCACCAGCTTCCCCCTCTTATCAAAGACCTCGATTATCCCGGTACTGGGGTCTATCTTCAGCCGGAAAAACGGGCTCTCTATTTCGTTCTCCTTTGATATCAGCCCAGTTTTTGGTTCCCGCCGACGCTGCACGAGCTGGTATACTCGATAGCCCAGGGGAGGGAGGTCGGCGAGAAACCCCAGCCTGGCCGAGGTTATCCGCCCCAGACTATCCTTTTCCAGGCCGAGAATTTGAGTCTCGATTTCTTCCCCGCCATGTTCCAGGCCGGGCTCCTTTTCCCATCCATCGAGCTTCAGCTCAACCTCACACCAGTTCTGCATCCTCCAGGGGAGCGGGTTGAAGGCCACCACCGCCTCCCCTCCGGTGTTTATTTGGCTGGCAATGAACTCGAGGGAGCTCTGTAGGATGTCTGAGAGTTCCTTCTCCAGGAAGGAGAATATTTCCCTCACCTCGTTATAGATTTCGTCTATCCCGCAGCCGGTGATGATGTCGTGGAAGGCGATAAAGCACATCTTCTCCCAGCACTCCCTGAGCCGGGCTTCAGGGTATTCCCGGCCCAGAAGCCAGGCCAGGGTAGAGGTCCACTCAGCCAGATTGAGCTGGCCTTCGCACTTCCTAGCCCCCTGGACTATCCAGGCCCGGCTGGAACAAACCTGGGGGAAGACCTCCGCCAGATCCTCATCATAAAGCTCTCCCTCCTCCTTCTCGCTCTTCCTGAGGCTTTCCTCCTCCTTCTCTACCGCCCGGAAGAACTGAGACGGGGTGGCGATCAGCATTTGGGAGCCCTCATGCTCTTTGTTCCACCGGCGCACCGCCTCCACAATTTCCGGCTGAGGAGGGACCGCTCCACTTCCGGAGGGCATGAGAATGTGGGGGGTGGTAGCATATTTATTGAGCTCGATGTAGCTTTCCTCGAGCTTATCGAGGTAAAACCCGGCTCGATACCCCAGGGGCATCCAGTGGGCCAGGATGGTGGTTCCGTCCAAGCCCTTCCACAGGAACTCGCTCTGCATCTGCTTGGCTCCCCGGCGGAAAGCAACCCAGTGGTATCCCGACTTGCGGTAGATCTGTGGCATCTGGGCGTTCATTCCAAAGCTATCGGCGCACC
>CBFDTP010000002.1:0-41865 GCA_965612975.1 uncultured Dehalococcoidia bacterium
TTCAAGCAGAAGACGGCATACGAGATCATGCCTAGTCTCGTGGGCTCGGAGATGTGTATAAGAGACAGATTCAGACCTATACCCCGGAGCACTACGCCGTGCAAGCTGCCGCTCAACAGAGCTTCGAGACGTTTTACGAACAGGAGAGCGAATTCCGCCGTCGTTATCATAACCCTCCCTTCACTCGGCTGGTCCGTCTGACCTTCTCCCACACGAACGAGCTTCGCTGCCGGCAGGAGGCAGAACGGATGGCCCGTTTCCTGCGGGAGGAAAAGGATTCCCACGGACCCTCAGATTTGGACATCCTAGGCCCGGCCCCGGCCTATGTCCCTCGAATAAGAGGCCACTGGCGCTGGCACATCATCCTGCGAGGAAGTGACCCCCGGACCTTTCTCTCCGAACTGCCCCTGCCCCCGGAATGGGTGGTGGATGTGGACCCGGTGGAGTTGTAGGGGCTAGTCGGGGCTAACCAGTGCCGCGGCAAAGAAATCGGCCACTTTGGTGCTCAACTCCTCCACGTAACCCCACCAGAAATGATCTGCCCCGGGGATGATCTCCAGCTCCTTGGGCTCCGGCAGCCCAGCTACCCGGCGACGTAGCTCCTCCAGATCTACGAAATCGTCCCGCGAGCCACAGATGAAAAATTTGGGACGATGGAAATTTTGAAGCAGTTCCGGGGAAGAGAAGAATGGCGACACCCCAGCCAGCGCCTTCACTCGGTCATCCTGGTCGGCCACCGGCAGTCCGACTATGGTGCCAAAGGAATAGCCGCACAGGCCAAGCCGGGAGCGGTCAACCACTTCTTGCTGGGAGAGGAAGTCAAGGGCAGCTCTCGCATCCTCCCGTTCTCCTACCCCCTCGGCGTAGCTTCCCTCGCTCCTCCCCACCCCGCGAAAGTTAAAGCGGAGGCTGGCTATCCCCCTTGTTTTCAAGGCCCGACAGATCGATAGGATCACTGGGCTATCCATCGTTCCACCATAAAGGGGATGGGGGTGACACACGACTACCCCTGGGAATGGCCCCGGGGCATCGGGCCGGTGAAGGACTCCTTCCAGGGTAATGTGGCCGCAGGGAAAGTTAACCCTTTTCATTCCCCCACCATCGATGGAGCCTGGCTTTGATCTCCTTCTCGAATCCCTCGTCACTGGGTCGATAATACCTCTTGTCCTTCAGTTCATTGGGCAGATTCTGCTGCGGGACAAAGTGGCCGGGGAAATTGTGGGGATAGAGGTAACCCTTCCCATAGCCCAGCTCTCGCATGAGCTTGGTCTCCGGGTTGCGCAGGTGGAGGGGAACTGGCGGGTTGTGGCTCATCTTAATGTCCTCCTGTACTCGGGAATACGCCTGGTAAAGGGAGTTGCTCTTCGGAGCGGTGGCCAGGTAAACCACCGCCTGAGCCAGGGCCAGGTTGGCCTCCGGCATCCCCACGAAATGGACTGCCTGCTGGGCCGAGACCGCCTGAACCAGGGCCTGCGGGTCGGCTAGTCCAACGTCCTCCGAGGCGAAACGAACCAGTCGGCGGGCAATGTATAGCGGGTCTTCCCCGGCCTCCAGCATCCGCCCCAGCCAGTAGAGGGCGGCATCGGGGTCGGAGTCGCGCATGGATTTGTGCAGGGCGGAGATGAGGTTGTAATGCTCCTCACCGGCCTTATCATACAGCAGGGCTCGGTGTTGAAAAGCTTCCTCAATGACTGCCAGCGTGATGCGTTTCTTCCCCTCGGCGTCGGGAAGGGTGGCCGCGGCGGCCATCTCCAGGGCATTCAAGGCCACCCGGGCATCTCCGTTCGACATCCTCAAGAGGTGGCTCAGGGCATCCTCGGTGAGCTCGATGTTCTTTCTACCAAGCCCCCTCTCCTCATCCTCCAAGGCTCGTCTGATGATAAGGGCAAGCTGCTCCTCGGTTAGGGGCTTCAGGGTGAAGACACGACAGCGGGAGAGGAGCGGGGAGATCACCTCGAAGGAGGGATTTTCCGTGGTAGCTCCGATGAGGGTAATAGTGCCATCCTCAACGTAGGGGAGTATGGCATCCTGCTGGGCCTTGTTGAAGCGATGGATCTCGTCTATGAAGAGAATGGTTCGCTGATTGTACATCCCCCGGCGCTTTTTGGCCTCCTCCACCACCCGCCGGAGATCGGCCACTCCAGCGCTTACTGCACTCAGGGGAGTGAAGTGCGATTTGGTCACCTGGGCGATGACGAAGGCCAGGGTGGTCTTGCCACTTCCTGGGGGTCCCCAGAAGATGAGTGAGGGAAGCTCATCCTGTTCGATGACCTGGCGGAGGATTCGCCCCTCGCCCACTAGGTGCCCCTGGCCCACGAACTCGGCGAAGTTACGTGGCCTCATCCTGGCCGCCAGCGGGGCCTCTTGCTCGAGCTGTTTTTCCCGCTGCAGGTCAAAGAGATCCATCTTTACGCCCGGAAGTCCCTCATGAGAACCTAATCAAACCAAAGCTCGGAAGCCTTTGGACGAACTTCTCTTAGCGGGGGCTTTGGAATGCCTACTTGTATCGGCGCACCTGGAAGCGATAGAGCTTTACCGGGTCGTCGGGCGATATCCCGGCCTTGGCACAGGCGATCTCGATCTGCTGATCCACGGTGTCCACGCCCTCCAGGTCTGGCAAGAGCAAGCCCCTCTTTCCCTGGTACTCGACCAGCACGCCGTATTTCTTGGGATCAAGCTCGCTTTTACTGGCCACCGGCTCCGGTTTGGTCAAGATATCAACGCTGTAAGTTAGCTCGGGGAGCTCATTAGGGGTTACCGGGGGGAAACGGGGATCTCGGGTGGCCGAGCTAATGGCGTTGAAGATGATTTCCTCAGCTACGTTGGGCTTGGTGGGCTCAAAGGTGCCGATACAGCCCCGCAGGACCCCTCTTTTCTTGATCGAGACGAAGACGCCAGCGCGCTCCTTCATCTCTGGGGTTAGTCTTTTGGGTCGAGCGATCTCCTTTCCTTGAACATACTTCTCCACCGCCTCTTTGGCTAAGGCTACCAAAGGATGAAGTTTGTCCGAATCCACCGGCTACCTCCTGCTTGGGCTTTCTCAAGTTATCGCGCCAGACTGGCTATTTTATTATAATACCGGCATACCCGACCACGCTACTGTAGTCGCCCGAGGTCTCCGCGCTGGTCTGGTATTTCACCAGTTCAGCCTCCCTTGCCCCCAGCTGTTTGGCCGCCACGATCAGGGCCACGGTCGGGGCATAGCCACACATGGTGATGTGCAGCTCCTCCACTCGCCTGAGGAGTTCATCCTCGTTGAGGGAGAGGATGGCCTCGATGGCCTGGCTGTCCTTTCGCTTGGCGGTCTCGTGAGGCTCATAGTGCGTCATGTCGCTGCTGGCGATAATGACCACCTGTTTCCCCACCCTCTTAATTGCCCGGGCCATCGCCAGGCCGATTTCCTTATATACCTCTCCCGGCCCCACCGAGAGGACCAAGGGGACGAAGGTGAGGTCAGGCTTAAAGTACTGCAGAAAGGGGAGTTGCACCTCAATGGAGTGCTCGTAAAGGTGGGCTTCGGTGTCCTCCCGCAGGAAGCTTGAGCTGGCCAGGATCTCCGCAGCCAACTCGGAATTGATCTTCACCTTGCCCAAAGGGGTCAGCCAGCTTCCCTCGGTCATGATGCTGAACGGGACTCCGCGACCGGTATGATTGGGCCCGAGGATGACGAAGACGTCGCGGAGCTTGATTCGCGAGATCACTGCCCCAGCGACCGGGCCGGAGTAGATGTAGCCTGCGTGGGGACAAACTGCCCCAATGACCTCTTCCCTAGTGACTCCTTCCTCCAGATGTCTCCTTATCTCCACCTCGAGCCGGGAGGCCGTTGCCGGATAGAAGCTCCCCGCTACCGCTGGATCCCTGATCATCCCTGCCCCCTTGTCCGGAAATTGAGCTCCGCTCCGCAGAAGCGGCAGCGTGAGCCCTCCAACCCAAGGAGTCGAGTGGAGTAGCCCACTCGCTCCACTACCGTCCTGCCACAGGAGTAGCAAATGGTGTTCTCGCCAGGGTGGCCGGGAATGTTGCCCACGTAGATGAACTTGAGCCCCACCCTCTTTCCTATTTGATAGGCCCTCTCAATGGTCGAGGTGGGGGTGGGGGGGAGATGCTGAAGTTTCCAGTGTGGGAAAAAGCGGGTCACATGCCAGGGGGTGAGTTCCCCCAGGCTGTCGCGAATCCAGGTGGCAATGCCGGTGAGTTGCTCCTCATCATCGTTCATGGTGGGAATGAGGTTGGTCACCACCTCAACGTGCATACCCCATTTCTCCTTGGCCCTGATGGCCACGTCCAAGACCTTACGCCAGTTGGTGACCTTGGCCAGGCGGCGATAAAAATCGTCGCTGAATCCCTTGAGGTCCACCCTCCAAGCATCAAGATAGGGGCCAATTAGGTCGAGTGCCTCCTCGGTGGAGAAGCCATTGGTCACGTAAACCGTGTAGAGGCCCTCCTCCTTGGCCAACTTGGCAGAATCCAGGGTATACTCCAGCCAGATCCCAGGCTCGTTGTAGGTCCAGGCAATTCCCTGGCAACCATATTGTTTTGTCAGCCGCACCGCTTCCTCGGGAAACAATTTCTGTGAGTCTCGCTCCCTCTCCTGAGGTGTCCGATGCGAGATCTCCCAGTTCTGACAGTGTAGACAGTGGAAGTTGCAGCCCCAGCCACCCAGGGAGAAGACCTGGCTGGTGGGATAGAAGTGAAACAGCGGCTTTTTCTCGATGGGGTCTATGGCCACGGAGGAGATCTCGGCGTAATTCAGTAGTTCAAGGGTGCCCTCTCGGTTATAGCGCACCCGGCAGAGGCCGAATTGCCCTGGGTTTATAATGCAACGCCACTGACAGACGTGGCAGCGGCACCTCGAGCCGCTTAACCTTTCGTAGAGGATTGCCTCTCGCAAAAGTCCTCCTAATTGAAGAATCCGCGTGATCGGCGACCAGGGGTCATGCCTTGAGAGCCTGAATCGGCTTACCTGCCTGACTGAAGGAGCTGCAGCTGCTTGCCCTCGGTCTTTATGCTTGGGGCGGCCACGACCTCCACTTGGTGCATTTCCTTGATAGTCCTCGCTCCGCAGACCCCCATTGAGGTTCGCAGCGCACCGATCAGGTTCTGGGTGCCGTCGGTGACCCGGCTCGGCCCGAAGAGTATCTGCTCCAAGGTTCCGGTGATCCCGACCTTAACTCGTGTCCCCCGAGGCAGGGCCGCATGTGGTGTGGCCATGCCCCAGTGATATCCCCTCCCGGGAGCCTCCTTGGCCTGAGCCAGGAGGGAACCGAGCATTACCGCATCGGCTCCACAGGCAATCGCCTTGCAGATGTCTCCCCCGCTGCGCATGCCACCGTCGGTGATGATGGGGACATATCTTCCGGTCTCCCGGAAATAATCGTCCCGGGCAGCGGCACAGTCCATGGTCGCCGTGCCCTGGGGGATCCCTACCCCGATGACCTCCCGAGTGGTGCAGGCCGCTCCCGGCCCCACGCCCACCAATACCCCGGAAATCCCCGTCTCCATCAGTTCCTTGGCCGCACTATAGGTGGCGCAGTTCCCCACCAGGATGGGTACCTTTATCCACTCCCGGAGCTCGGAGAAGATCAGCCCCCGATAACTTTTAGAGATGTGACGGGCGGTGGTCACAGTTGACTGCACCACCAGGATGTCCATCCCCGCCTCAGCGGCCAGGGGAGCCAGGCGCTTGGTATTGGCTGGAGTCACCGCTACGGCACAGATGGCCCCACCCTCCTTGATGGCCTTCACCCGCTCGCCCACCAGGTTTTCCTTGATGGGCTCGGAGTACCTCCTCTGGAGCAGCTCGGTGACCTCCTCATCCGGCGCAGCAGCGATCTCCTCGAGCACCTCGTCGGGATTCTCGTACCGGGTTTGAATTCCCTCCAGGTTGAGAACGGCCAAGCCTCCTAGCTGGCTCATCCTGATGGCAAAGGGCACATCCACCACCCCATCCATGGCCGAGGCCAGAACGGGTATGGCAAAGCTGAACCCCTCTATTTGGAAGCTGACATCGGTCTGGTCGGGGTTGAGGGTGATGTCCCCGGGAGCGATGGCTATCTCGTCGAAGCCATAGGCGTAACGCAAAACCCTGCTTGAACCTTTCATCTGCTCTTCCTTTCCCTTAAATAATTGGCTCAAAAAGCTGCGAGGTTTAGAATACCTTAGCACTCCCGTAGGGCTTTGTCAAGCTTTAAAAAAATTTTTTGAGAAAATGTTGACAAAATTTTGTTAAGAAACTATAATCGTGCTGAGGTGGTGTGCGGTGGCGTTTAAGGACTATTATCAGATTCTGGGTGTAAGGCGAGGGGCGTCGGAGAAGGAGATCAAGGAGGCCTACCGACGCCTGGCTCGGAAGTACCATCCGGATATCAACCCGGGTGACAAATCGGCGGAGGAGAAGTTCAAGGAAATAAACGAGGCCTATGAGGTTCTCTCCGACCCGGAGAAGCGGCGTAAATACGACCAGTTCGGAGAGAACTGGCAGTTTGCTGAGCAGTTCGCCCAGGCGGGAAGTGGGGGTCATTTTGGTGGCTTTCGGATGGGCGATGTCATCTTTGACTTTGGGAGCTCCAGTGGCTTTGAGAGCCTCTTCGATGACCTCTTCAGCAGCTTCGGCTTTGGCCGACCGAGAAGCCGAACGCGGATCTGGAGCCAGCCCCTGGAGCAGGAGGTGGAGATCAGCCTGGAAGAAGCCTTTCACGGCACCACGAGGCTGATAGCCGTTGATGGTCACCGCTTGGAGGTCACGATCCCGCCGGGGGTGGATACCGGCTCCCGGGTTCGGGTAGGTGGCCGGGCAGGTCACCCGGAGATATATCTGAACATCAAGGTTCAGCCTCATCCGCGTTTTGAGCGGCGGGGGGCTGATCTTTACACCGAGGTGCCGGTTTCCCTGACCGATGCGGTGTTGGGTGGTGAGGTGGAAGTACCCACCCTTAAGGGGAAGCTGATGTTGAAGATACCCCCGGAGACCCAAAATGGTAGGGTCTTTCGCCTGGCAGGTCAGGGAATGCCCCATCTGGGGAACTCGGGGCGTGGGGACCTCTTCGTCAAGGTGAAGGTGATCTTACCGACCAATCTCACCCCGCGTGAGAGAGAGCTCTTCGAGGAACTGCGGAAACTCCGCTCGAGGTGAAGCGATGGAAAGTAGGGCTGAGGAACCACGTTACGCCATTGGGGTAGCGGCCAAGCTCATTGGCGTCCACGCTCAGACCTTGAGGTATTACGAGCGAATGGGCGTGATCGAGCCAGCGCGCTCGCCGGGCAAGCAGCGACTTTATTCTCTCCAGGACATCGAGAGGCTGCGGCAGGTGAAGACGCTGATGAACGACCTGGGGGTTAATCTGGCCGGCGTGGACGTCATCCTGCGCTTAAAGCAGCGAATTGCCGAAATGGAGGAGCAGATACGGCAGATGGAGGCCGAGATAAGGAGACTTCGGGCAGCCAGCGGCTTGGTGGAAATTCGCCGCGATTTTGAAGTTTAAGTTTTATCATCAAGGGGGCAAAGAAGATGACCAAAGAACAAAAGGAGCAAAAGCTGGTGCCAAACTGGCAGGTTACGGCCACCACGATTTACTGTGAGGCGGTGAAGAACGAGGCTACGATAATGGTCTACAAGGACTGGAGCACGGCTTGTGCCTATTATAAAAGGTGGGGGCCAGTTCAGCGGGAGAAGAGGAAGGGGATCGGGGCTCTGCTCGTCTGGCTAGGGATCCTGCCCGAGGAGAAACGTACTCCGGCAAGAGAATGTCCGGGCCCGGAAAAATGCCCCCAGATTTTGGAGTACCGGGATAAGCTTTATCGGGAGGAGGAAGAATTGATGAGGAGAACCTCGGTCGTCTCATAGGACTCGAGGTGAAAGATGTTGCGTCCAGATAGGTTCACCGAGCAAGCGCAGGAGGTTCTGGCAGCTTCACAGGAGCTGGTGCGGCGGTATCGCCACTCCCAGTTGGACGTGGAGCATATTCTCCTGGCCTTGCTCAATCAGGAGGGCGGGCTCACCTCAGAGATACTAAAGCTTCTGGGCGTGGAGCCGGAATGGGTTCGGCGGAGGGTGGAGGAGGCGCTCGAGAAGAGCCCCAAGGTGGCTTATGAGAGCACGCTCATCTATGCTACCCCTCGAGCCCTCCAGGTTTTGCAAAATGCCGAGGCCGAGGCCAACCGACTCAAGGACGAGTATATCAGTACGGAGCACCTGCTCATTGCCATCGCCGGCGAGAGAGAAGGTGAGGCCGCCTGGATCCTGCGGGACTTCGGGGTGGACCAGGAGAAAATCTACCGTGCTTTGCAGGATATCCGGGGTGGCCAGCGGGTGACGGATTCACGCCCGGAGACCAAGTATCGGGTGCTGGAGAAATACGGGCGGGATCTGACCGAGCTGGCCCGGGCGGGGAAGCTCGACCCGGTCATCGGGAGGGAAAAGGAGATAAAGAGGGTAATGCAGATCCTCACCCGGCGCACCAAGAATAACCCAGTGATCATCGGGGAGGTGGGGGTAGGCAAGACCGCCATCGCTGAGGGGCTGGCCCAGCGCATTGCCTCCGACGATGCCCCGGATTCCCTCAGGGGCAAGCGAATTGTGGCTCTGGACATGGGGGCGCTAGTTGCTGGCAGCAAGTTTCGGGGAGAGTTCGAGGAAAGGCTTAAGGCAGTGATTGATGAGGTTCGCCGATCGCAGGGGGAGGTAATCCTCTTCATCGATGAGCTTCATACCGTGGTGGGGGCCGGGGCGGCTGAAGGGGCCATAGATGCCTCGAACATGTTGAAACCAGCCTTGGCCCGGGGAGAACTACAGTGCATTGGGGCCACCACGCTGGACGAATACCGGGAACGGGTGGAGAAGGATAGAGCTCTGGAGCGCCGCTTCCAGCCCGTTTATCTGGAGGAGCCCTCAGTGGAGGAGACCGTTGAAATGCTACGCGGCCTCCGTCCAAAATATGAATCTCACCATAAGATAGTAATTACCGACTCCGCCCTGGAAGCGGCTGCCAAGCTAAGCAACCGCTATATCTCAGGTCGCTTCCTCCCCGATAAGGCCATTGACCTTATTGATGAGGCGGCGGCCCGACTCCGAATTGAGTCCGAGAGCGCCCCCCCGGAGATCAAGGAACTGGAGCGCCGAATTCAGCAACTGACCAACGAGGAGGAGGCCGCCTCCCAGCGGCGTGACTACGAGCGGGCGGCCAATCTCAAGGTTGAGCGGCTGAGGCTGGAGGCCGAATATCAGAGGCTAAAGGAGAAATGGCTTCAGGAGGAGAAGCTCGACATGGTGGTGGATGAGGAGGACGTGGCCCGGCTCGTTTCCGAGTGGACTGGGATCCCGGTGAGCCGTCTCCTGGAGGGGGAGAAGGAGAAACTCCTGCACATGGAGGAGAGGCTGCATGAGCGCATCATCGGTCAGGATGAGGCGGTGCGGGCCGTTTCGGAGGCCATCAGGAGGGCTCGTGCGGGGCTCAAGGATCCTAAGCGGCCGATCGGCAGCTTCATTTTCCTGGGCCCCACGGGCGTGGGCAAGACCGAGCTTGCCCGGGCTCTGGCTGAATTCCTGTTCGATGACGAAGATGCCCTGGTGAGAATTGATATGTCGGAGTACATGGAGAAGCATACGGTCTCTCGCCTCATGGGAGCTCCTCCGGGCTACGTCGGCTATGAGGAAGGAGGGCAGCTCACCGAGCTGGTGCGCCGCCGGCCCTACCGGGTAATCCTCTTCGATGAGGTGGAAAAGGCTCACCCGGAGGTCTTCAACCTGCTGCTGCAGATCCTGGAGGACGGGCGGCTTACCGATGGGCATGGTCGGACGGTGGACTTCAAGAACACGGTCATCATCATGACCAGCAATCTGGGAAGCGAGGAGTTCCAGCGCCAGTCGCTGGGCTTCTATCGCGGTGAGGCCACCGCTCAGGATCGGAAAAGGGTGAGGTCCGCGGTGGAGAGCGCCCTTAAGCGAACCTTTCGGCCGGAGTTCCTCAATCGAATAGATGAGGTGATCATCTTCGAGAACCTGACGGAAGAGCAAATAAGGCAGATCGTGGGACTCATGCTGAGGGAAATTGAGGAACGACTTTCGGAAAGGAAGATGACGCTGACAGTTACCCCGGAGGCCAGAGCTTGGCTGGCCAAGGAGGGCTTTGATCCCCAGTTCGGGGCTCGACCTTTGCGCCGCACCATCCAGCGATATGTCGAGGGCCCTCTCTCCCGGAAGATCTTGCATGGAGAGTTCCAAGAGGGGGATAATATTTTGGTTGATCTCGGCCCGGAGGGCTTGGTGTTCACCAAGCAGGAAGCTGAGGTCTTGACAACCTGAGCGCTGGCCAGGTACAATATCAAGCCAGTCGGCCCCGTGGTGTAGTGGACTAACACGCCAGCCTGTCACGCTGGAGATCGAGGGTTCGAATCCCTTCGGGGTCGCTTAATAAGCTAGGGCAAGGTAAATCGCTTTTGAGGGTTTGTGATTCTGCAAATCCTCGAAGGGATTTGCAGAATTTTTATTTAATTTCAAGGAGGGTGGCATGTTGACTGTAACTGCGCAAGCGGCGGAGAAGCTGAGAGAAGCAGTACAAGCCCAGACAAGCGACCCTGAGATGGCCATCAGGCTGGTTCGGGATCCGCTAATGCCTAATCGCCTCAACATGGAGTTTGATACTGTCCGTGAGGATGATCAGGTCATTGAAAGTGAGGGGACAAAGGTGTTGTTGGTGGATCCGGAGCTGGCCGCGGCGCTTGATGGCATGGTGATAGATTGCTATGAGACGCCGATGGGCACCCGGTTTACCATCTCGGAGGCTGGTCCAACAGAGCAACAAGGGTAAGCTTTTCCTTCCTCCACCATAATCCAGAAAGCCGCTCGCTGATGTAGCTTCCAGCCGCATGACTGGTAGGTGTACTGGTTAGGTTGAAGATTCCCTCGGTGAGTCGGTTAGGTGAGGTCTAGCTAGGTTGCTTGACATCCCGGATTTATTCTTCTAGTATTTCCTTTGGAAAGGAGGCCCCATGGAGAAGGAAGCTGCATCTACTGCTGAAGCCCTGGCCAAGACGAGGACCTATGGGCAGGTCAGATGTCATAACCCAAGCTGTATGGAGAGGATTAGCGTACCCCCTGGAGTTAAGACCATCAAATGCCCCACCTGTGGCCTGGAGTGGCGGGTCGTCTGGGTTAGCCCCGATGTTCCTCGTATTCGAGGACCGGTATGGGACGTAAATCGGCAAATAGCCCAAGAGGCAGCGAAGAAGGAGGGCAAGTAAGATGGCGTTGAACCGGAAGATCGCTTACATTGATCTCTCCACGGGTAAAATTGAGACCCGTCCCATCCCCCTGGAGATGCGGAAGCTGTATCTCGGTGGCCGTGGTCTTGATATGTACCTGCTGTACAATCACGTTCAGCCGGGCATTGACCCCCTGGGGCCGGATAACGTGCTTTTGGTTAGCGCTGGAATTTTAGCCGGCACGCTGGCCTCAGCCACCGCCCGAACCCACATGGCCGCCAGGTCTCCACTGACCGGTTTTCTGGGCAGCACCAACATGGGAGGTTTCTTTGCCCCCGAGCTGCGATTCGCTGGCTTCGATCATCTGGTGATAAAGGGCAAGGCGGAGAAGCCCTCCTACCTCTGGATCCATAACGGTGAGATAGAGATAAGGGACGCCAGCCATCTTTGGGGTTTGACCACTCACGCCGCCCAGCAGGCCATCAGGAGGGAGCTTGGCGATGAGGATGTTAAGATAGCCGTTATCGGTCCAGCGGGTGAGAACTTGGTGAGATTTGCCAACGTTATCACGGGCCTCAAGAATGCCGCTGGTAGAACTGGGCTGGGAGCGGTCTTTGGCTCCAAGAACCTTAAGGCCATAGCTGTCAGGGGGACTATGGACATAAAGATAGCCCACCCCGATGAGGCCCTGGAATACAACAAGAAGTTCATCTCCCACATCACCAGCTCCAAGGTGAATATCACTCAGGGCAAACTTGGCACTCCCTTCATCTGGGGGGCTACCAACTCCTGGGGTGGTATAAGGACCAGGAACTTCCAGCTCAATCAGCTCGAGTACGCCGATGATGTCGAGCCCGAGAGGCTCGATGAGCTGGCCACCGAGACCTTCGGACCTTATCATATGGCAGGTTGTTTTGCCTGCCAGGTTCACTGCCGCGGCCGGTATCGGGTTCCCCCGGGTTATCCCCACGCTGGGGAATATGATGAGGGCCCGGAGTATACCTCTCAGGGCGCCTTCGCCGGGGAGCCTGATTGCCGCAGCGGGGGCTTAATTCTGGAGTGCAACCATCTGGTAAATATGTGGGGTCTGGATAACTTGGAAACAGGTAGCCTCATCTCCTGGGCCATGGAGCTTTATGAGAAGGGAATCCTTACCAGTGAGGATACCGATGGCCTGGATCTGAGGTTTGGCAACGAGGAAGCGCTGATGGAGATGATTCGCCGCATCACCTTCCGAGAAGGGCTGGGTGACATCCTAGCCGAGGGAGGGCTTCGAGCGGCGGAGAAGATCGGCAAGGATGCGATCAAATACCTCATTCACGTTAAGGGGATGAGCAACCTGCACTCCGATGAGCGTGCTACCCCGGCCCTGGCCCTGGGCATAGCCACTGGCTCCCGGGGTTCGGACCACCTGAGGAGCCGACCGGCCATTGATCTCTACCACCTGCCGGAGCCCGTTCTCCGGAAGATCTACAGCAACCCGATCCCCTATGATGGGCCTCTAAGCTCGGATCATCGTGAGTATGTGGGGAAGCCCTGGCAGGTCTTCTGGCAGGAGATGTGTTATGAGGCGGTGGACTGCCTGGGCATCTGCAAGTATCACACCACCTTCCTCGGAGCCACCCTGCCCAACTTTGAGGACTGGTCCAAGGTGCTTTACTTGAACACTGGACTGGAGATGTCTCCTTTGGACATTTGGACCGTGGCCGAGCGAGCTTACAATTTAGAAAGGCTTTTCAATCTCAGAGAGGGCTTGAAGAGAGAGCATGATTGGTTGGTAGATCGCTACTTCGATGAGCCCTGCAAACTCGGAGCGCCCGGAGTTGTTGGGGCCAAGATAGATCGGGAGAAGTTCAAGAAGATGATCGATGAATACTATGAGTACCATGGCTGGGATGAGAACGGAGTTCCTCGACCGGAGACCCTTGAAAGGCTGGGGTTGGATAAGGAACCATCCCATCGGCTCTAATTTCTGCTAGAGAGGAGGAAATAGATGGCTAAGGTTCTGATGATCGACTATGAAAAATGCACCGGTTGCCGCCTGTGTGAGCTGGTGTGCTCGGTGAAGCATGAAGGGGTGTGCAACCCTTCCCGAAGTCGGATAAAGATAGTCAAGTGGGAGTGGGAAGGCCGTTATGTGCCGATGACCTGCCAGCAGTGTGAGTCGGCCCCTTGCATGGCGGTCTGTCCGGTGAAGGCCATCTCTCGCGATGAGGTATTGGGGCGGGTGGTGATTGATTATGATCAGTGCATCGGCTGCCGGATGTGCGTGGCCATCTGCCCCTTTGGTGGAATGAGCTTCGATAGCATAGGTAAAAGGGTCGTAAAGTGCGACCTGTGTGATGGTGACCCACAGTGTGTCCGCTTCTGTGAGGTGGGGGCGGTGCAGTACGTTGAAGCCGATCGGGTTAGCTTGATCAAGCAAAGAGCAGCAGCGGAGAGGTTCTCTGCTTTGCTACAAAAGGTCAGTGCAGCGATAGCAGCTGCTTTGTAACCACTGTTTAACTTAGTTACCTTTTGAGCTGGGGGTGTGGAGTATCCCTGGCTCTTATCTGTAGGGCAGGTCTCAAGGCCCTTGTGCGTTAAGGTTGCAGGCTTCTTCTCTGGAATAGGAACACCCCTAAGGCAAAGGAAATCAGGGTCCAAACGACCAGGATGAGAAGATCGGTCAGAACCATGCTGAAGGAAGTTCCCAGGGAAATGACGTGTCGCGAGGCCTCACAGGCATAGTAAAAGGGGAATAGCTTGGCCAGCCAGAGAAGGGCTGGATGCATTCCCTCAACTGGGAACCAGGCTCCCGAGAGCATGGCCATGGGAATCAGGAAAATCCAGCAGATCGGCTCTCCTTGTGCTTCAGAGCGGGCCAGTGAGCCGATGATCAGACCAAATCCTAAACAGCAAAGCCCGCAGAGGAAGAAAAAGCCGAAAGCCAATCCCAGGTTACCTACAGCTCTAAGCCCCATGGGAAAGGCCACCACGAGGTAGATAATTATCTGAATTATGGCAACGAGGGCCATCGGCAGGTAATAACCCAGGAGGAAATCCCCCGCCCTCATGGGCGTAGTACGCAGTCGAGCTAGAAAGCCTGTCTCCTTATCCTTGGTCATCGTTCGCACCAGCGTAGGGATAAGGATCATCAATCCGTAGATTATCATCCCCACAGCAATAAAGTTGAAATAACTTCGCTCCACGTTTATCTGCATGCCTTTTTCCTCAAAGTCCAGGGGCACTTCTATGCCGGCAAAGGCCAGAGCGGCTGCCCTCGTCATCGAAGTGGCTCGAACAACCACCCATTGTTTCGTCTCATCATATACGAGCTTTAACGGAATGTGGGAGTCCATTCCCCTCCGTGTTTGCTGGATCCTCTCCCCGAACCCCTGAGGAATTATGAGGTAGCCCAGAAGATGCCCTTTTTTAACTTCTTCTCGAGCTTCAGATTCCTTGTCGAAGGATTTAACCTCGAAAGAGGGAGCTTCAGGTGGGAAATTCTTCAGGAGCTTCACGAAGCCCGCTGAGGTTGCGGTGCTATCCTGGTCTATCACCCCGAGGGAAAGCTTGCTCTGGTGCTCTTCCCCGAAGGCAAAGCCAAAAATGAGCATGAAGGCCAGAGGCATGCCGATAAGAAAGCCTAAGGCTATCGGGTCACGCCAAATGTTCAAAAAATTACGCCTGGCAAATTCGAGGAACCTCATTTTATTCCCTCAGCTTCTTTCCCGTGAGGTGCAAGAAGACGTCCTCCAGTGTGGGTCCCTCTCGGGAGGCCGAAACTACCTCTATGCCTCGGGAGTAAAGGAAGTCCACCACTTCCTTCAGGTCGATTTTGTCCTGAACGATATTGACCCCAAACTCATTCTCCTCCACATGGCGGTACTTCGAGCGAAGTTCCTCCACCACTTTCCCAATCAGGCCTTTAGCCGCAACTTTGAGCACGCCGGCCTGAACAAAGCTGCTCTTTAATTCCTCCGGTGTTCCCAGGGCTACGATCCTCCCCCGGTCGATGATGGCTACCCGGTCGGAAAGGAAATCGGCCTCCTCCATATAGTGAGTGGTTAGGAGGATCGTTTTCCTGCCCTTGAGGTCCGAGATGTATTCCCAGATGGCTCTCCTGGCCTGGGGGTCAAGCCCCAGCGTAGGTTCATCCAGGAAAAGAACCTCCGGATCGTGAATCAGAGCGGTAACGATGTTAAGCCTCCGCCTCATGCCCCCGGAATATTTCTTCACCTGATCCTTTGCCCGTTCAAGGAGCCCCACTTGCTCAAGAAGCTGCTCCGACCTTTGGCGAACTTGCTTCCCGCTAAGTCCGTAGATGTGGCCAAAGAGGGCCAAGTTCTCCCAGGCGTTGAGCTTCTCCGAGAGCACCGTCTCTTGGGTGGATACCCCAATGTGGTATTTGACCTCCCTTGGCTGGCTCCGGATGTCAAAGCCTGCAACTTTAGCCGTCCCCGAAGTGGGCCGAAGGAGACAGCAGAGCAGATTGATGGTGGTGGTCTTGCCAGCGCCGTTGGGCCCCAAGAGGGCAAAAAGCTCCCCCTGCTCAATTTGGAGGTTTAGCTTGTTTACAGCTCTTAGTCCATTGAAGTCTCTGGTGAGCTCGAAAGTCTCTACCGCTGCCTTCCGGTGACTCATTCCTTATCCCGCTACCGGGCCTAGAAGCGGTTGATATTGTATTAAAAGTATAACTCTCCTGTCAATCGGCCGCCCAACGTTTTATTTTGCAGTGCAGTACGTTGAAGCTGGCTGGGTCAGCCAGTTGCCTCGGCTTAGAAGAAGCGCCGCATCCAGCAGAGCGTTCTTCCTCCTACCAGGCATTCCTTATCCACCGCAAAGCTTTCCTTTAAATATAGCCGAAAGGCGGGCGTATCTTTGTCGGCCACCAGGATTACCCCCTTGAAATTACTTCGCTTGGCCTCTTCATGGAGGAAATGCAGCATACGGCGTCCAAAGCCTTGCCTTTGATAAGCGGGCCGTGTTCCCAAAATCACCAGCTCAAGGTAGCGGTCTTCATATTCAGGCTCTTCCTTGTGAACGAGTTCCAGCTCCTTGGCTGAGCGCCAGCCCAGCGTCCAGCATAGGGTGAGGACGAACCTGATGAGCGCCAGCGGTGATGGCTCGACGACTGAGTCCACGGAGACCGAGGCGCAGACGAGCTTGCCGGCTTCCCGGAGGCCATAAAACCAGGAACCCTGACTGCTTCCGAAAAAATCGAGAAAGGCCTTCATTACTCCTCTTGTTGCTCCCGGCTTGTGGCTGAGGGCCGGGACCAGCGGGTGATGACCGGTAAAGGCCTCGATGAGCAGGTCAAGCAGCTCACGCCTATTGGCCTTCCCGAGCCTTTCCACTTTCTGGAGCGGCTTTTCCAAGACTGCCCCCTCTGCCTGGGACTCTATTCTAATCTTTGCCTTTGACTGCTAAAGAAGCCCTCTCTCAAGCTTTTCCAAAACTGCCTCAAGCCATTTGATTTCGCTCTCAAGCCGGAGCAGCCCGTGGTCGAAGAGGGCTTTCATTATTTCCAGATAGCTTTCTTGCTGGTGCGACTTCAGTGCCTCGGCTTTTTCCTTCTCAAGGCTTTGGAGTTCTTTCCGCAATAGCTCTTTTCGACGCTGTAGATGTTCCCTTAGCTCCCCGGGTGGTAGAGCTCGGGCGAAGCGGATGACGATGTCCAGCGGGGCAATTCTCTTCTCAATCTTGACCAGGTTTTCCCGCAGCAGGCGCAGGAATTCTTTCTTGCCCTTTTCGGTGATTTGATAGACATCGCGCGGAGGGCGTCTCCCTCGCTGCGCCGTGGTGAGCTTCTCGATAAATCCCCCTTGGGCTAGCTTATTCAGAGCGAAGTAGATCGCCCCATAGGAAATGTCAGCATATTCCTCCATATGCTCGTGCTTAATTCTCTGCCTTACCTCATATCCATGCATTGGGCCTTCTTCGAGAAGAAGGCCTAGAAGGATTAGTTTAGTACTCATTTTATCTCGTATATTCTAGCTAAAATACTATAGAACTTAAATTATAGCTGTCAAGTCTTATAAGGGTCATCAAACCAAGCGCAGGGCTTAAAGTTGGGCCAGCTATTTGGTTCCTTCCAGCTTTTCGAGCTGCCTTCTTTTGCCAATTACCACCAGTTGATCGCCGGGCTCGATGAACATCTCCGCCTCCGGCTTGGGAATAAGGGTGCCATCCTTCTTCCGCAGGGCGAGGATGGTCAATCCGGAAAGCTTCTCCCCCTCGCTAATCCTCTTCCCGGAGAGAGGGGACTCGGCTACCACCTCAATGTCCTCCAGCTCAAGGGGACTGCTTGGCTTGCCGAAGACGGTGTCGATGAAATCCACTGCCAGGGGGCGAAGGGCCAGCATGGCCATGCGCCGACCACCGAGGCGCAGGGGAAAGACGACCCGATTGGCCCCCGCCCGCTCGAGCTTGGGCACTGTGTCCTCGCTGCTCGTCCGGGCAACGATGAAGAGCCTTGGGTTGAGCTCCCTGGCGGAGAGGGTGATGAAGATGTTCTCGGCATCGCTGCCCGTCGCCGCGATCAGCCCGCGGGCCCGGCCAATTCCCGCCTCCTTGAGCACCTCGTCGGAGCTGCCGCTCCCGACGAGGTAGAGATAGCCCTGCTGTTTGGCCTCGGCACAGGCTGCCTCATTCGGGTCGATGATGACGAAGGAGGCCTTGCTCCTCGAGAAAGCCGCAGCCACCTCCTTCCCCACCCGCCCGTAGCCACAGATGATGAAGTGATTTTTAAGCTTGGAGATCTGATTTTTCATCCTTCGCCTCCACATGATCCCTTCAATGCCCTGTTCTATGAAGTATCCCACGATCGCCGTCGCAGTGTAGAACATGACCCCAACCCCACCTACGATGAGGAAGCTGGTGAAGGCCCTCCCCGCCTGGGTTAGTTCGTGAACCTCTTTGTATCCTACGGTGCTCAGGGTAATGATGGTCATGAAGATGGAGTCGGAGAAGCTCCATCCCTCGATGAGCATGTAGCCACCGGCACCGATCAGGATGAGCAGGAATAGAGCGCCAATCCCCCAGATAAAGCGGCGTCGGGCCGTCATCCCTCTCACCTAAAGCATAGCTGAACCAGCCCGAGGAAGCAATGCGTGCTCGACTTAGCTTGATAGATATCACCGTGAATGTTAAAATTGGCGAGTGGATTTGGTGGAAGAGGGTGAGACCAGAGGAGAACGCCGGGAAAGGCGGCGGAGGAAAAGGCGACGGAAGATGCTACAGCATGGCAAGGCCTTTATCGGGTTTACCGCGATGCCATTTCTAAACGCCTGCGCCGGAAGGAAGATTGACCCCCTGGAGGAGGATTGAAGGTCTCTTCAGAGAGGTTACCGAGCTGCCAGCTTCGGCTGAGGTTTGAGGTTGACCCGGAGGAAATGCAGGGACCCCTCAAGAGGGCCTACCAGCGTCTGGCTCATCGGGTTGCTATCCCCGGCTTCCGCCGGGGGAAGGCTCCCCCACATATATTGGAGCGTCATGTGGGACGTCAAACCCTCCTCCAGGAAGCCCTGAACGATTTAATCCCTCAGCTATATGAGCAGGCCATAAAGGAACGGGGAATCGAGCCGTTTGCCGGACCGGAGCTTGAGCTGCTCCAGCTCGACCCCCCGATCTTCGAGGCTCGGGTGCCCCTTCCTCCGCGGGTGGAGCTGGGGGACTATCACGCCATTAAGGTAACCCCGGATGAGGTGGAGATAACCGAGGAGCAGGTGGAGGAGGCCTTGGAAGGGCTGCGCCACTCCCAGGCTTATTGGCAGCCCGCTGAACGACCATGCCGTCTGGATGATATAGTGGTTCTCGATATCAGGGGGGAGGTCGAGGGCGAGCCTCTGTTCGATGAGAAGGAGCGCTGGTACCGCCTGACCTCCGAGGCCACCTGGCCAGCCCCCGGTTTTGTCCAGCAGGTGTTGGGGATGAACAAGGGGGAGGGGAAGGAGTTTGTTCTGCCCCTGCCCGCGGACTTTCCAGAGAGCCAGTTTGCGGGAAAGGAATGTCATTTTAAGGTCTTCCTCCACGAGGTCAAGGAGGAAAACATCCCCGAGCTCAACGATGATTTTGCCAAAAGCCTTGACTGGGAGGTGAACAGCCTGGAGGAACTGCGGGGGAAGATGAAGGCGAGGCTGAGGGAAAGGGCGGAGCAGGAGGCGAAAAGCAAGCTGGAGAGGGAGGTTCTAGAGGCCCTGGTGGGCTTCTCTGAGGTGGAGTTTCCCCCTATCCTGGTCGAAATGGAGATAGACCAGCTCATCGGGGAGGAACTGCGGCGACGAGGATGGCCCAGCCTGGAGGACTTTCTTCGCAACCTGGGCAAGAGCGAGGAGGAACTGAGGGAGGAGCTGCGACCGCTGGCCGAGGAAAGGCTCACCCGCTCCCTTGTCCTGGGCAAGGTGGCTGAGCAGGAGAACATCCGCGTTGGCGAGAGCGAAATCGAGGCGGAGATAGAGAGGCTCTCTGCCAGCGCTGGTGAGCGCCGGGAGGAGCTTCGCCAGCTTTTAAGCTCCCGGGGTAGGGAATCCATAAGAAACGAACTCCTGACCCGCAAGACGTTGGAGCGATTGGTGGAGATCGCTCTGAAGGAGGAGCCTGAGGGCCCGGCAGAGCAAACTTCTGAGAACTGAGGCATTCACATCGAGAGGAACTTCGGCTATAATCAATTTGGGAGTGTGAAAATGCGCTTTGAGAATGTGATTCCCATGGTCATCGAAACCAGCGCCCGAGGGGAGCGCGCCTTCGATATCTATTCCCTGCTGCTTAAGGAGCGCATCGTCTTCTTGGGCATGCCCATCACTGACCAGGTGGCTAATCTGGTCATCGCGCAGCTCCTTTATCTGGAGAGGGAGGATCCGGACAAGGATATCAGTCTGTACATTAACTGTCCCGGTGGGGTTATCAGCGCCGGGTTGGCCATTTACGATACCATGCAGCTCTTGCGATGTGACATTTCCACCATCTGTGTGGGACTGGCGGCCAGCATGGGTACCCTTCTGCTCTGCGCCGGGACAAAGGGCAAGCGCTACGCCCTGCCCAACTCCACCATTCACATGCATCAGCCGGTGGGTGGGGCTCAAGGGCAGGCGGCGGATATCGCCATCGCGGCCAAGGAAATCCTTCGCCTCCAGGACATCATTCGCACCATCATCTCCAAACACACCGGCCAACCCTATGAGAAGGTGGCTCGGGACACCGATCGGGACTTCTACCTCAATCCGGAGCAGGCCAAGGAGTATGGCCTTATCGATGAGATCCTGATAAGGCCGGAGGGCAGATCCTGACGCTGTCGGACCCTGACCGGGACGGAGGCTGGAAGGTTTGGCGATAGAGTGACGGAGATTCCCACGATATTTGTGCTCGAACCGACGGCTGAGGAAAGTCAACGTCGGGCTGCCGGAACGCTGATCAGGAAGGAATCACGGCCTGACTTAGAGTCCCTCAAAACACACCTCAGGGAAATCCGCCAATATTCTCGCGACCACCAAGCTGCCCTTTTAGAGCAGCTCAATGAGAGCCTCAAGCGTCATCCCAGGTTGAGGCTGGTGAGCTGTCCTGATGCCCGGCAGGCTGCGGCTTACATCAGGCAAATCGCCGGGAAAATAAACCTGGTCTCGGTTAACAAGTCGAGCGTGGTGATAAACGAGCTGCGGCCGGAACTTCAAGCCTCTGGCTTTAAGATATACGTTCGCTACTTCACGGAGTTCAAGGACTTCGATAAGAAGGTACAGGATTATTGGGATCTTCCTGGATTGCATCAGAGAGGCCTGGTGGAGTCCTTCGATGTCTCCGTGAAGCTAACCCAACTGGAGTCAGCGGAGACCCGGGACTATTTAGCCGTTTTGGGCGTCAACGCCATCTCGGCCGAGGATGGCTCCATCTTCTTCCTCCAGCACCTCTCCAACATCTCGAAAGATCTGCAGCAGGCCAAGAAGGTAGTGCTGGTGATCACCCCAGAAAAGGTGGTGGCGGATAAGGAGGCAGCCCTCTTCCAGACTAGATGCATGGGCATCTTCGGCCTGGAAAGCATTCTTCTGGATCTCGGGCCCAAGGAGCTAGGGCAGTATGATTTCGAAGCTCTCCCCATCGTCCCCGAAGATCGCGAGGTGCATGTCCTCATCCTGGATAATGGTCGGGGCACGCTTCTCGTCGATGGATATCGGCAGCTTCTCTTGTGTCTCGATTGTCGTGCCTGCGCTCGACAATGTCCCATCGGCCTGCATGTAGATCACCAGGGCTGGGTCTGGAGTCCCAAGAACTATCTCTTCGGGTTTTTGCAGGGTTGGGTCTCCTCAACCGAGGCCTGCCTTCATTGTGGTCGTTGTGAGGTTGAGTGCCCAGTTGAAATTGCCCTGCCTGACCTGATCTGGGAAGCCCAATTTGAGCATTATGCCCGACATGGTCGGCCCTGGCGGAAGAGGTTGTTGGATAACCCCGAGCTACTGGCCAAATTCGGATCGTTGCTGGCCCCGCTCTCCAACTGGGTGAAGGACACCCCCATCTTCAAGTTGCTCATGGAGGCCTTGGTCGGCCTTCATCGGAAGGCCAGATTGCCCGTTTTTCACCGGCAGACTCTGAGGAAGTGGGCCAGGGAGGGCCATCGTGGCTGAAAAGGTGATCTATTACGCCGGCTGCTTTGCCAACTATTACGACCCCGAGGTCGGCAAGGCCTTGATCAAGATTCTGCGAAGAAGTGGGATCGAGGTTGTCCTTCCGGAGCAGAAGTGCTGTGGCATGCCCATGTTGGCCAATGGCAATCCTGAGGGGGCTAAGGAGAACATCAAGTATAACCTTAAATCTCTGGCCCGAGCCGCCTCTCCAGACCACGATATCCTCACCACCTGCCCCAGCTGCAATCTTATGTTAAGGAAGGAGTGTTTGGCCTTCTTCGAGAGCGAGGAGGCCAGATTTGTCTCCAGCCATGTTTATGATGCCGGCGAATACCTGCTAAGGCTGCACCGTCAGGGGAGGCTGAATCTCGACCTGCGGGAGATGCCGCTCCGGGTTTTCTACCACAACCCTTGTCACTTAAAGGTGCAGAACTTGACTCGAGAGCCGGTGGAATTGCTGAAACTAATACCTGCCCTGGTGGTGAGTGGGGTCAATACCAGTTGCTGCGGTATGGGCGGTTCATATGGCATGAAGAAGGCCAACTATGATCTCTCGGTGGCAATAGCGGAGAAGGTCTGGAGGGAGGTGAAGGCTGCCTCAGCTGACTTAGTGGTGACGGAATGCGGGGGCTGCAAGCTTCAGATAGAGTCTGGCACCGGGGCAAAGGTATTACATCCGCTTGTTCTGCTGGATCAGGCCTACCAATCCTAGGTTGAGGAAGTGCTCAAGAGGGCATTGAGCTTTTTCATCAGCCGTGACTTATGCCTGGCGGCTTTATTGCGGTGGATGATGCCCCGCTTGGCAGCCTTGTCTAGCGTGCTTATGGCCTGTCGAACCACCTCGATGGCCACCTCCATATTTCCGGAGCTGATGACCTCTTCGGCTTTGGTCAGGTAAGTTTTGACCCGGCTTCGAATGGGCTTGTTGTAACTTTGTCTCCTTTTCGAACTTCTTATTCTCTTCTTGGCCGATTTGGTGTGAGCCAAAGCACTACCCCCTTCCTCAAGTTAAATCTTACCTCAAAGGCGCTGATTTGTCCAGTTGCCGGATGAGGCTTGCTTGACCTGAGCCAGTTGGTTCGCTAAGCTATCGGGAGATGGGCCTATTTATTAGCTTTGAGGGTGGGGAAGGATGTGGGAAGAGCACTCAGGCACGGGCACTTTATCGACAGCTCCGCCGAAGGAAATTGCCTGTCCTTCTGGCCAAGGAGCCCGGTGGTACCCCTCTGGGAAAGGCGGTTAGGAGCCTGCTGAAGAGCGGCGGGCTGAGGATCAGCGCTCTGGCGGAGGTCTTTCTCTTTATCGCCGC
This sequence comes from uncultured Dehalococcoidia bacterium, assembly GCA_965612975.1. Lineage (GTDB taxonomy): Bacteria > Chloroflexota > Dehalococcoidia > SZUA-161 > SpSt-899 > CAZYDA01. Next base: position 23,104 of record CBFDTP010000002.1, read on the forward strand.
CCGGGCGGAGTTAGTTCAGGAGGTCATTCGTCCCGCCTTAGAACAGGGGATGATCGTCCTGTGTGACCGATTTGCGGAATCGACCCTGGCCTATCAGGGATATGGGCGGGGGCTGGATTTGGCTCTGCTGAACAGGCTAAACGACCTGGCCACCGGCGGACTAAAGCCAGATCTCATCATCCTGTTGGACTTGGAGGTCGGCCGGGGACTGCAGCGCAAAAGGGGCCAGGATCGATTTGAACGGGAGGCGCTCTCCTTCCACGAGAGGGTCCGCCGGGGTTATCTTGAGCTGGCTACTGCGGGGGGTGATCGGTGGCAGGTCATTGATGCCTCGCTTCCTCCGGATGAGGTCAGGCAGGCTATCTGGCGGCGGGTGCAGGAATTTCTTGACACCCGCGGCTTCTAGCCGCTATAATTCTCCAGGCTTGACCGGAAAGGAGGCTGAGTGAATTGAGCGAGGTAATTCTACACGAGAACGAATCACTGGAAAGCGCGCTCCGGCGCTTTAATCGTAAACTTCAACAGGATGGCATTCTCAGCGAGTATCGCCGTCGTGAGTATTATGAGAAGCCATCGGTAAAGCGCAAGCGGAAAAAGGCTACCAAGCTTCGTAAGAGCCTGAAGAATTCCGGACATCTCCGATGACCTTGCTGGAGAGGTTGACCGCTGATCTAAAGGAATCGCTCAGACAGGGCGATAAGCTTCGTTCCTCGGTGATCCGGCTGGCAAAGGCCGCCATCCATAACGCCGAGATCGCTAAGGGTCGTCCGCTGGAAGAAGGTGAGGTGCTCGAGGTTCTCTCCCGACAGGTCAAACAGCGTCGGGAGAGCATCACCGAGTTTGAGAAGGCTGGTCGCGAAGATCTCCTTTCCAAGGAGAAGGCCGAGCTCTCCATACTTCTGGAATACTTACCTCAGCAGCTGTCACGAGAGGAGATCGCGGCAGCTGCCCGCCAGGTTATTCAAGAGGTAGGGGCGCAGGGACCCCGGGACAAGGGCCGAGTGATGGGCAAGCTCATGCCCCAACTGCGTGGCAAAGCCGAAGGACGACTGGTCAGCGAAGTGGTAGATGAGCTCTTAGCGGGAACTTGATCTCCGTTTCCGGCCACAGATATAGCTCTTTGCCCCGCCCCAACAATTTGCCAATCAAGAGGTTTTAGTTCGGCAGACGATGAGGTTCGGTATCCTTGTTTTCCCTGGCACCTGGAGTGACCGGGATTTTCACTGGGCCCTTAGGGAGGTGCTGGAGCAGGAGGTGGAGTACGTCTGGCATAAGGAGACCGACCTCTCTCGATTCGACTGCGTGATCCTCCCCGGCGGCTTTTCCTATGGCGATTACCTTCGCCCCGGCGCCATTGCCCGGTTCTCCCCAGTGATGGAGGCCTTAGTTCAGTTTGCTGCCCGTGGGGGGCTGGTGCTCGGCAGTTGTAACGGTTTTCAAATCCTATGCGAGGCTGAACTGCTTCCCGGGGCCCTCTTGAGGAATAATCATCTGCAGTATCGCTGTCAATGGGTTCACTTAAGGGTGGAAAACGGTTCCTGCCCCTTTACCTGCCGGTGTCAGGAAGGACAGGTGCTCCGCATGCCTATCTCGCACTATGAAGGTGCTTACTATGCTGACCCGGAGACCCTCGCCAGGCTTAACTCCCGGGGGCAGATCGTCCTCCGTTACTGTAACCCTTCGGGCGAAATCACCCCGGAGTCCAATCCCAATGGTTCGCTGGAAAACATTGCGGGGATAATCAATGAGCAGGGCAATGTCCTGGGCCTCATGCCCCATCCTGAGCGCTGCTGTGAGGAGATCCTCGGCGGCACCGATGGCAAGTTCCTCTTCGAATCCTTGCTGGCCTGGACGAAGCTCTCCCGAAAGAGCCTCAAGAGCACCGAGAGGTCGGTTGGTTCACAGGAGACCTCGTAACCCCTTCCCTGCTCCCCTCAGGCGGTGATGAGGATTGCGCCAGTAGGAAACCAGGCTGTCGAAACTTTCCGGGATAAAGGCAAAGCTCATCCAGTCGAATAGGAGTTTAGCACTTTGCGAGGCTGGAAACAATGCCCCTCCTCTTAAAAATCTGCTCTGCTGGCTATTTCTCCTGAGCTTGAGTTGTGTTTAAATTTTAAAGGGGTAGTTTTAACCGTGGAGGAACAGGTTCACGAGGATGTGTTGAAATTAAAGCAAGGCCTGGGCGAGCTTCCGGAGCCCATTGTTAAGCCTTTCCTCATCGTGATGAGCGGGCTTCCCGGGACGGGGAAGTCCTATTTTAGTCGGAAGTTAACCGAGAGGCTTTCCTGTGTCAGGCTGGAGAGCGATGAGCTGCGCAAGCTTCTCTTTCCCCGACCAACCTATGCAGCCGATGAGAATCAGCGTCTCTTCTCCGCCCTGCATCGGCTGACCGAAGAGCTGCTGCAGCGAAACATTCCGGTTTTGCTGGATGCCACCAACCTGATTGAGCGCCATCGGGAGCAGCTTTATCACATTGCCGAGAGGTTAGGGGCCAAGTTGATCCTGGTGCGGGTCGAAGCCCCACCGGAGGTGGTGCGACAAAGGCTCGAAGCTCGGATGTCCCGCACTGACCGGGAGGATAGCTCTGAGGCCGATTTCTCGGTTTATCAGCGAATGAGGCGGAGGGTTCAGCAAATCCGGCGGCGGCACTTCGTGGTGGATACCTCCCGGGATATCACCCCGGTGCTCGAGAAGATCGTCCGCGAGGTAAGGCGCTAAACTGCTTCTTTGAATGGGCCTGCCTAGGATGGAATTAGCTGGAGGATCTCCCGCCCTCGACCACCTTGACCGGATCCCCCCTCTTTACCTCGCCCCCTGAGATCACCCGGGCGAACACCCCCTCCCGGGGCATGATGCACTTGCCCACCTGGCGAAAGATGGCACAGCCCGTATGACATTCCTTCCCGATCTGGGTAATTTCCAGGATCACCCCTCGGCCAATCTGCAGCCTGGTCCCGGGGGGAAGGGAGAGGAGATCGAGGCCTTCTACGGTCAGATTCTCGGCGAAGTCCCCCGGGCCCACCTCGAGTCCCAGGGCTCTCATTTTCTCCAGGCTGCTGGTCGAGAGGAGGCTTACCTGGCGAGGGATGCCCGGTGTGGCATGGGCATCACCCAGGAGCCCATAATTGGCCTGCAGGAAACCGGAGTCCCCCGGCTGCTTCCTCGTTCCCTTGTTCTTACTGGTATAGACGGCGATTATTCGCCCCTTCATCATTTCAGCCTTCGGTTTAAGCTCCCTACTCGATAGCCCTCAAGGTCAAGGACAATATAAGCATACCCCAAATCCTTTAGCTTGGCCACGATCTCTTCTCGTCGGCGGAGTAACCGCTCCATGTCCTGGGGCTCAACCTCTATCCGGGCAACCTCTCGGTGATGCCTTACCCTGACCTGCCTTGGCCCCAGGGAGAGAAGAAATTCTTCCGCCCGATTTATCCTCTCCAGAATCTCCGTGGTTATTGGAATCCCGTAGGGAATTCTTGAGGCCAAACAGGCAAGGGAGGGCTTGTCCCAGTTGGGCAGGCCCAGTTCCTTGGAGAGGAGTCTTATTTCCTCCTTGGTGAGGCCCACCTCGAGGAGGGGGCTTCTCACCCCGGCCTCCACAGCGGCCCTTCGGCCCGGGCGGAAGTCATCTTGGTCGTCGAAATTGGTGCCGTCGAGCACCCAGCGCATACCCTCTCGCCGGGCTATTTCCCAAAGCTGCGCGAAGAGTTCTCGCTTGCACCAGTAGCAGCGGTCGGGGGAATTAGAGCGGAACTCTGGCTGGGAAAGCTCATCGGTGGGAAGGGGCAAGAGCCTTACCCCAAGGCTCTCGGCGAGTTCTTGGGCAGCTAAGAACTCTCGCCGGGGGTAGGTGGGGGAAGTGGCGGTAACGGCGAGAACGCGCGATCCCAGCACCTCTCGCGCCACTCGAAGCAGGAAGGTGCTGTCCACCCCACCGGAGTAGGCGATGACCGCTGAGCCCATCTCGCGGAGCAGCCCTTTCAGGTTCTCCAGCTTCTCCCTCGCCATTTCAAACCCTCTCCAACACCCTTTGCTGTAGACGGCAGAAGCTGCAAATTTGAGTAGTGGTGAGATAACCACAATTCTCGCAGGGTTGGAGTTCGGGCTCCTCCTTAGCCACAAAGGCCAGTCGGCTTTTGAGAAATCCCTGGTAGAACCTGAGCTTGGTGCCAGGGGATTCTTGTTCCAGCCGGTTAAGAGCACTTTTGTAAAGCAGTGAGGTTGAGCCCTGAGAGTAAGGGCACTCATCGAGGATGTAATCTATCCCCCGGATCAGGGCATAGGCCGCCATCTCCCGTTCCGAGCACAGCACCAGGGGTTTAACCTTGCGCCGAAGGCTTTCCCGATCTGGAAGCGAAGGAGCTTGGCGAGCCAGGGCATCGGTTTGCCAGTTGAGCAGGTTCCCCAGAAGGAAGGAAACCTCATCATCGAGGTTATGACCAGTGGCGATGACGTCAAAGCATCTTCCAGACTGGTTCATGAGATAACGTTTCACCAGGCCGCACACTGAGCAGGAGGTTCTCTTCGCTCGGCGGGCGATCTCCGGGATGGCCAGTCCCCCGAAATAATCCTTAACCCGTTGGATGTGGAGTCTGGCTCCCTTCCTTTGGGCGAAGCTAACTGCCTTTTCCTCCGACTTCTGAGAGTACTCCCCTATTCCTAAATCTATGTACAACCCCTCAGCTTGGTAGCCAAGCTCCAGTAGCAGATCCCAAAGGCTTAGGCTATCCTTTCCTCCGGAGACCGCCACCAGCACCTTCTCACCCGGGGAAAGAAGGCGCAGGCTACCGATGGTCCGTCTCACCCTCCTTTGAAGGAAGGTAACGAAGCAGTTCTCGCAGAGGTTCAGATTATGGGCGGGAAGTTTTATAACTGCCCTCCCGTGACACATGCGGCACTTCATCTAACCTCCTGAGATAACCGGCCTTATCTCAATCTCCCCCTCCACCAGTTCATCCGGGGGAACCAGTCTGTTCCCTTGAATGACCAAAACCTCCTCCGGGTTGAGGTTCAGCTTCTGTAATACCTTCTCCGCGCGGAGCCTCCCCTCAAATTCATAAACCTTCCCCAGGTAGCTCACCCTTACCGTGGAGGAATGCTCCATTGGCACCTCCTAACCTTGCTGGCCGGATTTCTCTAGGTATTTCTCGGGGTTCTCCTCAAACTGAATTCCCGGAACCTCTAGGTCTCCAGCTACCCGTCGGTGAGCGAGCCTATTTCTGTCGGAGGAAGGGCGACATGGCCCGCAGCCGGGCTACGGCCCGGGGCAAAGCTTCCAGCACCTGCTCGATATCCTCCTCGGTAGTCCACCGGCCCAGGGTTATCCTCAGCGAGCTCAGGGCCTTCTCCGGCGGCAGGCCCATGGCCAGGAGCACGTGGGAGGGAGCCAGGCTGGTGGAGCTACAGGCCGAGCCGGTGGAGACGCAGATGCTCTCGAGGTCAAGGCTAAGCATCAGGGATTCCCCCTCGATGAACTCGAAGCTCAGGTTGGCGTTGTTGGGGAGTCGCTGGATGGGGTGGCCATTAAGCCAGGCCCGCTCAACCGAGGAGAGAACCCCGGTGATGAGGCGATCCCGGAGTGAGGCCAGGCGTTTCGCCTCCTCTTCCATCTCCCCTTCGGCTATCTCCGCCGCCTTGCCGAAACCGACGATCCCCGGCACATTCTCGGTGCCGGCGCGGTGGCCTGACTCCTGCTCCCCACCGTGGGCTAGTGGGACAAGCCTGGTTCCCTTTCGAATGTACAGGGCTCCTATCCCCTTCGGCCCATACAATTTATGCGCTGAGGCTGAAAGAAGATCCACCCCGAGTTCTTCAACATCCACCGGAATATGCCCCACCGCTTGAACGGCATCGGTGTGGAAGTACACCTCGGCCTCCCGGGCAATCTTCCCGATCTCGGCGAGGGGCTCAATGGTGCCCACCTCGTTGTTGGCCAGCATTATGGAGATGAGCATCGTCTTGGGAGTGAGAGCTTTCCTGACATTGCCCGGATCCACCAGTCCCTGACCATCAACTGGAAGGTAGGTTATCTCAAAACCGCTCTCCTCCAGAAACTTGCAGGTTTCCAGCACGGAGTGATGTTCGATGGGCGTAGTAATAATGTGATTCCCTCTATTCTGGTTGGCCAAGGCCACCCCTTTAATGGCCAGGTTGTTGGCCTCAGTTCCCCCACTGGTGAAGAAGATCTCTTGCGGGCGGGCGCCGATGAGGTGGGCCACTTTCTCTCGGGCCTCTTCCACGGCCAGGCTTGCCTCCTGACCCAGGGAATGCACGCTCGACGGATTGCCGAAGTTCTCCGTGAAGTAAGGCAGCATAGCCTGCACCACCTCAGGATGGGTCGGTGTAGTAGCAGCGTAGTCCAGATAAATTCTCCTCATGGAAGACCTCAGCGCATGGTATGGTTTATTGGCCTTTCCTTAAGCGGTTTAAAGGGTTATGCCAGACTCGGCCCTGGGCAGCGGAGCTGCCGGTTCGGTCAGCAGAAACTTGCCCCCTCAATGCTTCTCCCGAACTTCGGCGGTGACTAACTCACGAGCCAACTCGGCCGCCTTTCGGCCGGAGAGGAGCATCCCCCCAAAGATGGCCCCCATCCGGGGTGAGCCGAAGACCGCATTGGCGGCCATGCCGGCGACTAGTAGTCCGGGGTAAACCTCTCGGGTATTCTCGAGTATTTCACCTTCCCCCCGCTCCGCCCACATAGGCTTTTCTCCGATGACCTCTCCCGTCTTCGTCCGCAGCACCGGCCCCAGCTTTCTAGCCACCAGGCGGCAAACTTCCGCATCGTGTCCGGTGGCATCAATCACCACCTTGCATCTGGTGGCTAGAGGGTCAACATGGAGTTTTGACCAGGCCACCGCGCTCCAGTTCAGAACCAGCCCAGCAATCCGATTCTCCCGAATCACCACATCTTCTACGTCAATGAGGTTAAAAACCCGAGCCCCGGCCTTTATGGTCTTGGAGCACATGGTGGAAATGGTCTCCAAGGAATCGGCTACGAAATACTCGCCCTGATACTTCACGCTCGACACATCGAATTCATCAAGTATTTCCTTCCCTTCTTCTTGGACCACGATGCGGCTCATCATCATGGCACCTCCCGGCATTCCCCCACCGATGCGAAGTTGTCTTTCAAAAACCACCGTCTTTATCCCCTCCCTGGCCAAGCAATACGCCGCGGTCAACCCCGATGGTCCGGCACCGACCACGGCCACATCGGCCACCAGGGAGTCGAGGAAATCCCTGAGGTAATTTTCGGTGATCGCTCGCGAGATTAGCGTCTCATCCATACCTTCTCCTTTCATCCTTTCACCGGTTTCTTTAAAATCCAGCGAGCCCAATTGCTGCGGGGCCCAATTGTCCCGCTTTAGCTGGCTTAGATATAGTAGGTGAGTGCCGAAGTCTGCTCCTTCCTTCGTTGCATTTCCATCAGATCCTGGAGGGTTTTTGAGGCCAAGGCCTGAGTGATGAGGGAGGAGAGTTCCCCCCACAGGTCATGAGTGGCACAAACCTCCACCCGCGGGCAGACCTTTGGGTCTGCTACGCATTCCACCAGGTTGATTTGACCCTCAAGGGCTTGGACAACCTCGCTCAGCCTTATCTCAGCGGGGGATTTTGCCAACACAAAGCCTCCCTGTACCCCCCGGATGCTGCGCACCAGCCCAGCTGCCTTGAGCTGGATGAGAATTTGCTCCAGGTAGTTCCGGGTAACCCCCTGCCTTTGAACGATATCTCGAAGCAGGACCGGCCCCTCCCCGCTGTGCTGGGCGATGTCCACCAGGGCTCGCATGCCATATCTTGCCTTGGTGGATAATTTCATCTCTTGTCTACTAAGTTTATCATTTAGTTACCCAGAGGGGAAGAGGTACAATTCAGCCCCCTCCGAACCTGTGGATTAGGGGCATTCTTCCGCCAGTTTCCTCAGGCCACCAACCTCACGCAGCACGATCTGCCGACTGTAGCGCCTGATCTGCTGCCTTACCCAGGCAATGCCGCGCTCGATCTCCTCTTCCTCAGCCGAGGCAGCCTCAGTCCGCGAAACCAAACCTTTGAATTCTTAACTGAATTTATCATCTTTATGTACTACAGCGTAGCGAGAAATAACCTGTCAAGTCTCGTTCAGGTGGCTTGGAGCATTTTATCCACGGCCACCTTGGCTCGAAGGCGGATTCCCTCTGGTACTTTCACCTCGGGGGACATCTCCCTGAGGGAGAAGAGCACCTTCTCCAGGGTGATGAGCTTCATGTTGGGGCAGATGGCCCTCTCCTGGGCCGGGAAGAACTCTTTCCCCGGGTTTTCCTTTTTCAGGCGGTGAATTATGCCTATCTCCGTGCCCACGATCAGCTCTCGGCTCTCGGTCTTCTGGGCGAAGCGGATCATGCCGCCGGTGCTGAGAACTTCATCGGCCAGCTCGATCACCCCAGGCCGACACTCGGGGTGGACGATCACCTTGGCCCCAGGGTGTTTTTCCCTCATCTGGAGGATGTCCTCCCGCCTTATCCGAACGTGGGTGGGACAGAAGCCAGGCCAGAGGATGAGGCTCCGACCAGTTCTGGTGGCGACGAAATGGCCCAGGTACTGATCCGGCACAAAGAGAATGCTGTCTTGGCCTGGAAGCTGACTTACGATCCGGGCAGCGTTGGCTGAGGTGCAGCAGATGTCAGCTTCGGCTTTCACCTCGGCGGTGGAGTTGACATAACAGACCACAGTTGCCTCAGGATGCTCTCTCTTCTCCTGGCGCAGGGATTCGGCGGTGATCATGTCGGCCATGGGGCAGCCGGCGTTTGGGTCAGGGAGAAGCACCACCTTGTCGGGACAGAGGATAGAGGCTGTCTCGGCCATGAAGCGAACTCCACAGAAGACGATCACCTCAGCATCGGTCTGGGCTGCCCTTTGGCTGAGCTCCAGGGAATCGCCGACGAAATCGGCGATATCTTGGATTTCCGGCCGCTGGTAGTTATGGGCCAGGATGACTGCCCGCCTTTGCTCCTTAAGCTGTAGGATCTGGTCTATGATCTTCTGATCCGGGGAGGCCATTAACTACCCTCCATTCGTTGGCGTAAATGTTGAACTTCTTGCCCCTTACAAAGGCAATGAGGGTGACCCCCAGCTCGCTGGCCAGCTTTACTGCTAGGTCGGTAGGGGCGGAAATCGAGATGATGATCGGAATCCGCCCCTTGGCTGCCTTAAGCAGCATCTCCGAGGAAATCCTCCCACTGGAGAGCAAGATCTTATCCTCGGTGGGAATCTCCTCAAGCAGGCATTGGCCGAAGATCTTGTCGACGGCATTGTGTCGGCCGATGTCCTCACTGAAGGCCAGGATCTTACGTGTATCTGAAAGGGCGGCGCCATGAACACCGTGGGTGGCTAGATAGATCTCGGACAGCCGCTGAAATTCCTTGGTGAGTTCCAACACCGCCTCAGGCGATATGTTCACCTCCGTCTCAATGCGGGCTACGTTCTGGGCATCGATGGCATGATAGAAGCTGGCTCCTCGTCCGCAACCCGAGGTTATGAATCGCCTGAAAAGGAAATCCGGGGCAAGTTCGAGTGCTTGAACGGTCTCCACTCGGGCTATGCCGCGGCGCTCGTCAAGCAGGACCTTCTTCAGCTCGGCCTTGTCTTTCACCAACCCCTCGGAGAACAGGAAGCCAACGGCGAGATACCTGAGCTTTGTGGGGGAGCAGAGCAAGGTCACCAGTTCTTGATTGTTCAGCACGATCGTAAAGGGAAACTCCCGGGCAACCAGATCCTCTACCTCACCCCTCTGCCCTTCCCGGATGCGCAGCAAGGTTAGCTTAGTCGTCCCCTCCACTTTCAACCTCCAGCAGCCATGAACAGGATGGTAACTTCATCCCCATCGTTCACCGGATAATTCAGCTCCTCCGGATAGGTGGTATGCTCGTTGATGTAGATCTCGATGTAGCCATGCAGCTGCCCTTGCTTATCAAAAAGCTGTGACTTCAGGCCAGGAAAGCGAGCTTCTAGGGAATCGAGACACTGGCCCACATTCTTGCCCTCAACCTCCACTATCTCCTGTCCCCCGGTGAGATGGAGAAGAAAGGGATGTATCCGAACCTTAACGCTCATCTTGCTCCTCCGCAGATAGGGCATTTCGGATTTTTCTGCAGTTCCACGAAGGAAAAATCCATCGTTTCGCCGTTTATGTACAGCATTCGTCCGGTCAATAGCTTCCCGAATCCGGCGAGAAGCTTTATGGCCTCCATCACCTGGAGGGAGGCTATGAGAGCCGGGGTGACCCCCAGCACTGGAAAAGGACGCCTGGCTTCAGGAGGGTGAGGGAAAAGGCATTGCAGGCAAGGGGTTTGGCCGGGGATAATGGTGGTTATTTGTCCCATTAGGCCATCAATGCCCCCATGGATGAAGGGAATTCCCTCCCGGCAGCACCCCTCATTCAGGATAAACCTGGTTTTCATGTTGTCCAAGCCATCTATCACTAGGTCAGCCCCCTGGATGAGCTGCCTCACGTTTTCCGGCGTTATTCTCTCGGCGAGGGGGGTTAAATTCACCTTTGAATTCAGTCGGGCAAGTTTGCGGCTGGCGGAAAACACCTTTTCCTTCGCCACGTCTTCCTCCCAGTGCAGGATCTGGCGGTTAAGGTTGGAGAGTTCAACTCGGTCCGCGTCCACCAGGGTCAGATGGCCTACGCCGGCGCAGGCGAGATAAATTGCTGCGGGGCAACCCAGCCCACCGAGCCCGGCGATCACCACATGAGCGCGCTTCAGCCTCTTTTGTCCCTCCTCCCCAAGGGGAGGGAAAAGAAGCTGGCGAGCATATCGCACGCGCTCCTCCTCGGTGAGGTTGGGGTTCCGCTTCCGGCGACGCATTTTAGGTACCTCCCTATTTTAGCCAATGGGTAGCGAATAAACAATAACGCGGTGGGTCAGGGCTGCTCATTGGGCTGTTGATACTTTCCAGTTGGCGGGTTATACTGTTCATGGCCCCAAGGGGTGTCTTGCTAGGCCCCCAATTCAAAAGGAGGTGAAGATGGATTTTCGGCTCACCGAAGAGCAGGAGAAATTCAGGAAAGAAGTTCGTGACTTCCTCGAGGGGGAGATCAAACAGGGGCTGTGGGAGCCAACCATTGATGCCTGGATCATGGCCTATGATCCGGCCTTTACCAAGCGCGTGGCCGCCAGGGGATGGATTGGACTCACCTGGCCGAAGGAGTATGGCGGGCAAGGGCGTTCCTTCGTGGATCGCCTCATCCTCACCGAGGAGATGCTGCGATACGGTGCCCCAGCAGCCTGTCACTGGTTTGCCGATCGGCAGATCGGGGGGTCAATCCTCAAATACGGCACTGAGGAGCAAAAACGAGAGCTGCTGCCCAAAATCATCCAAGGGGAGATGTATGTCGGGCTGGGCATGAGCGAGCCAGAGGCGGGCTGTGATCTGGCCTCCCTTAAGACGCGGGCGATAAAGAAGGACGATCACTACGTCATCGATGGGCAGAAGACCTGGACCAGTGGCGGCCGCCACATGAACTATCTTTACCTGCTGGTGCGGACTGATCCTAACGTGCCCAAGCATCGCGGCATCAGCGAGTTCATCATCCCCAAGGATCTGCCGGGGATCACCACCAGCCCCATAGTTGATATCACCGGGAACGAGGCCTGGAACGAGGTCTTCTTCGATAACGTGCGTGTTCCCAAGGAGTGTCTCATCGGTCAGGAAAACAACGGCTGGCGCCAGGTGATGGAGCAACTGGCCTATGAGCGCAGCGGCATGGAAAGGCTGATGGCCAACTACCCGGTGTTCGAGGGCATCATCCAATTCGTCAAGGAGACCAGCCGGGACGGAAAGCCGCTGTCTCAGGATCCGGTGATCCGCCACCAGTTGGCTCAGCTGAAGATCGAATTCGAGGTGGGACGACTCTTCATGTATCGAGTAGCTCTGGTCATGGATGAAGGACGTTCGCCGGAGTGGGAGGCAGCCATGTCCAAGGCCTATGCCACTGCCTTTGAGCAGCGGCTGGCCAGCATTGCCCTGGAGATCTTGGGGCTCTACGGACATCTGGCTCCCGGCTCCAAGTGGGCGAAGCTGAATGGTATGGCTTATCATTCCTATCTCTCCTCCAAAGGTTACAGCCTTCAGGCGGGAAGCTCGGAGATCCTGAAGAACATCCTGGCCCTACGAAAGCTGGGGTTGCCAGCTCAGTAACGATGCTGCCACTTGCCACTCATGGAGTTCCCTTGAAGGGGCTTGAAAGGTGAAAAAATTCACGCAGAGGAGGTAGCGGAATGAACCTATCCTTCACTGAAGAACAGGAGATGCTGCGCCGGATCGCTCGCGATTTCCTCACGGAGAAGTTTCCCAAGAAGCTGGTGAGGGAGCTGGAGGAAAGTGAGCTGGGCTACTCCCCCGAGATATGGAGGGAAATGGCCGAGCTTGGCTGGATGGGGCTTCCCTTCCCGGAGGAGTATGGTGGGGCGGGGATGACCTTCCTCGACCTGACGGTGCTGCTGGAGGAAATGGGGCGGGCGGCCATGCCCGGGCCGTATTTTTCCACGGTTGTCCTCGGCGGATTTTCCCTCCTTGACCTCGGGAGGGAGGAACAGAAGGCCCAGTTCTTGCCAAAGTTAACGAGTGGCCAGGCCATCTTCACCCTGGCCCTGACTGAGGCCGATGGTCAGTACAGCGCTGCTTCGATTAAGACCAAGGCCGAGCCTTCAGGGAACGGCTGGGTCATCAGTGGGACGAAGCTCTTCGTCCCTGATGCCCAGGCGGCCGATTACCTCATCCTGGTTGCCCGAACTAAGGATAAGGGAGCCCCTGAGGAGGGTTTGACCTTCTTCATCACGGAGGCCAAAAGTCCTGGGATCAGCATAACTCCCTTGAGAACCCTGGCCGATAAACTTTGTGAGGTTAATTTCGACCGGGTGAAGGTGCCCGAGTCAGGTCTTCTCGGGAAGCTTAACGAGGGCTGGGTTGAGGTGAGGAAGATAATCGACCGAGCTGCCGTGGCCAAGTGTTGTGAGATGGTAGGTGGGTTAAGCCAGGTTCTCGACATGACGGTGGATTACGCCAAGGAGAGAAAGCAATTTGGTCGGCCCATTGGCAGCTTTCAGATTATCCAGCACTACTGTGCGGATATGTTCACCGATCTCGAGGGCCTGAGGCTCAGCACCTACCAGGCTGCCTGGAAAATTAGCGAGGGGCTTCCCTGCGCAGAGGAGATCGCAGTGGCCAAGGCCTGGGCCGCTCAGGCAGGGGAGCGGGTGATCAGTCTGGCCCACCAGATCCACGGGGCTATTGGGGTGACCATCGAATATGACCTGCACTATTATACCCGGAGGCTGAAGGCCGCTCAGCTCAGCTTCAGCGGAGTGGATTATTACCGTGAAGTGGTGGCCCAGGCAATGGGTCTTTAGTTTTTCCTGACTGGTCAGACGAATGCCCAGGCTACCAGGCCCAGGGACAGGAAGAGGGGCGTGAGCAGAACGACCATCACATTGGCCCCCAGTGAGGGAACAAGATTCTCTGGCTGGTTATAGTAAGTCAGGGCTCCCCGCATGGCCTTAAGTGCTAGAGGCAGGGTAACCAGTCCGAAGAGGGCCGGCCAAGGCATGACTTGAGCCAGTACCCCGGCGAGTATAATTCCATAGGCGAGCACATTTACCACGCAGTAAACCAGGGCTGCTCCTCTTCGCCCCAGAATGATCGGCAGATGTCGGCGCCCACCGCTGAGGTCAGCCTCCACATCGGGGAACTCATTTAGCAGCAGGAGATTGGCGATCAGCAACCCGGCCATGGTGGTCACCAGGGCGGCCGCCAGGCTGTAAGTTCCGGATTGGGTGAAGTATGTTCCCAAAACTATAAGGGCAAAGCCTCCGGCCGCCACCTCGCTGACGGCCGGCAGCCTGGTGAGGTAAGGGGTATAAAGGGCCACTAGGATCACTCCGGTAAGCCCTATGGGCAGGATGGCCCAGCGATAAACGAGCAGGAAGTAGATACCGATGAGGATCACCACCCCGAGGCTGGCCAGCCCCAGCAAAAGCACTCCTTGGGGTGGCAGTTGCCCGGTGGGAAGTAGTCCACTGCCTCCGCTGAAGGGAGTCCGCTGGGTGCGGAGATCTATCCCCCGCCGGTAGTCAAAGTAGTCGTTGAGCACATTGACCGCTATGTGGGCGCAGAGAGCCCCGATGAAGGCCAGAGTGAAGTAAAGAGGCCGAAAAGGATGGCCTTCTAAAAAGGAAACCGCCAGCCCGGCGAAGACGCAAACCGGGGTTAATAGAAGGAACTGAGGCCTGGTTTCAGCCAGCCATATCTTAAACCGCCGTAGGGCGAGGCTACCCGCCATGGCATCTCCTTATCCTTACCGGTGTTCCTATCCTGGCCCTAAGCCGCTCGGCAGCGCTGCCATTTTTGACGGCGATCTCCAGGTTTCCGGTGCTGCCGATCAGGGCCAGGAGCTCTTCTCCTGCCTCGTAGCAAGGGCTCAGTTTCCCGATGCGGTGCCCTTGGATTTCCAGGGAAAGCTCTCCCTCCAACAACTCCTCCTCGATGTTGGTGATGAGGTTACCGAAGTGATCAATATGAATTACCTGACCCACTATTAGGTCTCCCTTTACCTCAGGGCGTGGCAGCGGCAGAGTCACCAGGTCGGAGGCTGGTTCCCCGAACTGCTCCAGCGGAACCCCCCGGGAAAGGTGAGCGGCGACCGGAGCGAATATATCCCTTCCATGGAAGGTAGAGCTCACCGGATGAAGCCAGAATTTGGGGTTGCTGATGGAAAAAGCCTGGTAGCTGGTTGATTCCTCCAGCACCCCGCTCAGCACTCCGTTGTCCGGAGCGATGAAGTAGGCCTCCCCGGTCTTCAGGATCATCGCCCGGCGTTTACCTCCTACCCCAGGGTCCACTACCACCACGTGTATTGTTTGGGGAGGAAAGAAGCGGAAGGCGGTTTTGAGCAGAAAAGTGGCCTGAGCGATGTTCTGGGGGGCAATTTCATGACAGAGGTCAACGATTATGACCTGGGGATTGATCCTCAGGATCACTCCTTTCATGATGCCCACATAGGGGTCAGCAGTCCCGAAGTCGGTGGTCAGGGTGATAACCCGGCTCATGCTCAGGTGCCCAATCTGGCGCTAAGGGCGGCCAGGAGAACGAAGATTATCCCCAGGGCAATGGTGGAACGGAACAAAACTCGTTCAATCCCTCTCCTCGTCTGATAGGTAGGCATGCCCCACCCTCCGAAGATGCCTCCAGTGGCCCCGCCCCGAGACTGCGTGAGGATGAGGAGCAGCAAGGCTATGGCGATAACTATCTCGGCGATGAACATGAACTTCATTTCAACTTCTCCTTAAGCAGATTTGCGACCAGCTCCGGTTTGGCTCGACCCCTTGTGGCTCGCATCACTTGTCCTATGAGAAATTTGAGTGCCTGCTCTTTGCCCTTCTTATAATCGGCCACGGCTTTGGAATTTTCTTGGAGCACCTTCTCTACCACCGGCAGGAGTTCGGAGGACTCACTGATCTGGGTCAACCCCTGTTCAGCCACCACTTCGGAAGCCGATTTGCCGGTGTGGAACATCTCCTCGAGCACCTTCTTGGCCAGCGTGGTGCTGAGCACGCCTCGCTCGATCAGCTCCAGCAGGTCGTTCAAACCCTTTGGGCTAACCTGGGAGTCGGATATCCCCGTGCCGGTGACGTTGAGAAGGTGGAGGAGATCTCCCAATATCCAGTTGCTGATGGTCTTGGCCCTCTCTTTGGAGGAGAGCCGGACACATTCCTCGAAGAAATCGGCCAGCTCCCGCGAGCTGGTCAGGAGGTTGGCATCGTAGTTCGGCAAGCCATACTGGGTTATGAAGCGCTCGCACCGGGCATCGGGCAGTTCGGGAAGGCGAGACCTGATCTCCTCGACCAACTCGGAGCTTATTCTCAGCGGAGGGAGGTCGGGTTCCGGAAAGTAGCGATAATCGTGGGCATACTCCTTGCTCCTTTGAAGAACGGTGATGCCCTTCGCCTCATCCCATCCCCTGGTCTCCTGTCGGGTGGGAATACCTTTCCGAAGGAGTTCCTCCTGTCTTTCGGCTTCATATTTCAGCGCCTGGTAGACCGCTTTAAAGCTATTGAGGTTTTTCAGCTCGACCTTGGCGGATGACCTGCCCGTTTCCGTATCATGCACGCTGATGTTGGCATCGCAGCGAAAGCTTCCCTCCTCCATGTTGGCGTTGGATACCCCAAGCCAGCGAAGTAGCCGGTGCAGCTTGATGAGGAATTCCCGGGCCTCCTCAGGCGAGTTTATGTCCGGCCGGGTCACGATTTCCAGGAGCGGAACCCCCGCGCGATTCACGTCCACCAGGCTGTAAGTCTCTCCTGAGGGATCATTGCGGTGCAGGAGCTTGGCCACATCCTCCTCCAGGTGAACTCGGATGATGCCAATGCGCTTTTTCCTTCCGTCCACCTCTATCTCCAGCCAGCCGTCGTGAGAGAGGGGAGTGTCGTACTGCGAGATCTGATAACCCTTCATCAGGTCAGGGTAGGGGTAATTCTTGCGGTCGAACTTGGTGAAAGAAGCTATGGTGCAGTTCAGGGCCAGGGCAGTGGCTATGGCATACTCCACCGCCTGTCGGTTAATGACCGGGAGCACCCCGGGCATCCCCAGGCAAACTGGGCAGACGTGTGAATTAGGGGGAGAATTGACGTAATCGGCACTACACCGGCAGAACATCTTGCTTCGGGTGGAGAGCTGGGCATGCACTTCGAGCCCGATGATGGTTTCATAGGCCATACCGCTTGCATTTTACCCTCAGGGAGCGGGAAGTGCAACACCTAACACTCGCCTTGCTCGTTGCTTGTCTTCGGCAGCTCTATTTTGCTAGAATCTTAAGAGGCAATGAGGCCCTAGGAGCTTAGTTATAGAAGCTCGAGTGCCGGACAATGCCAATTTATGAATACCGCTGCGGTGACTGTGGCTGTCGTTTCTCGAAGCTCGTCTTAAGGCCCTCGGGAGCGTCTTCTCTTTCATGTCCCCGGTGCAACAGCGGAAACATCTCCCGCCTGTTTTCCTCCTTTCGCATGGTCAGAGCTGGCTCTGAGGAGGAAGCCCTGGAGGATGTCTTTTCCGATTCCAAGTTGCTGGAGGGGTTGGAGAGGAACGATCCCCGGGCCTTGGCCGAATGCGGCCGGAGGATGGCGCGGGTTGCCGGGGAGGACCTCGGCCCCGAATACGAGGAGATGCTGAACCGTCTGGAGGCTGGCGAGCCCCCGGAAGAGGTGATGGGCGAGGAGGAAGAGGATGCCGATCTATGAGTTCCTCTGCTTGAGCTGTAGGAGGAAGGCCAGCCTCTTCATCAGGAGCATTTCTGCCTCCTCTGAGGTTAGCTGTCCCTCCTGTGGAAGCAAACAGCTTGAGCGAATCATGTCCCGGTTTGCCTTTCATAAGTCGCTCAAGAGCATCCACGAGGAATCGGGGGATCCAGAGCACCCCTCTCCGGACTATTATAAGGATCCTCGGAATATCGGCCGATGGGTGGAGAAGAAGTTCCACGAAATGGGGCAGGAAATGCCCTCCTCGATCCGGGAGATGATCGATGCGGCGCGAGAGGGGGATATGCCGGGCCCGGTAAAGGAGCTTCAGCCGAATGTCAAGGAGATCTAGAGCCTGCCGATCATGGACGTAGGCCTGGGGAAGGAAGGTTACGGAATGTGGCGTGTTCTGGACGCTAATTTTAATCGCCTGGGCGAGGCGCTGCGCGTTCTGGAGGATATTTCCCGCTTCATCTTGGAGGAGAAGGATTTAACCGAAAGGTTTAGGCTCCTGCGCCACGGGCTTACTCCTCGTGATCCTTTCCTCAAGGCAAAGTTCCTCCATGCTCGGGATTCGGCCGGTGATGTGGGGAGAGGAGCGGAGAGGTCAGAGCGGAGGGATGAGGTGGCTGTGGCTTTGGCCAATGCTCGCCGGGTTCAGGAATCCCTTCGCGTGATCGAAGAGCTGAGCAAACTCCCTGAGGTATCCCCTCATCTGGATCAAGACAAGTTCAGCCAGGCCAGGTTCACCTTTTATGAGCTGGAGAAGGAGCTTTTTTCCCGGCTTCAGCGACGGCAAAAGCGCGAGAGGATAAGGGGCCTCTACCTCATCCTCGACTGTCAGGCGGCGCGGGGGCGCGACGAGGTCAAGCTGGCCCGGCAGGCAATCCTGGGCGGTGTTAGGCTGATTCAGCTTCGCGACAAGGAGCGCTCCTCGGCTGAGCTTCTCCCGCTGGCCCGCAAGCTGCAGCAACTCTGTGCTGAGTCCTCTGTCCTTTTCCTGGTGAACGACCGAGTGGATTTGGCCTTGGGAGCCGAGGCCGATGGAGTCCACCTGGGGCCGGATGATTTTCCGGTCCAAGAGGCCAGAAAGCTCCTTCCCTGGGATAAGCTCATTGGCTGTTCGGTGAAAACCCTGGCCCAGGCCCGCCGAGCTGCGGAGGAGGGGGCAGACTATGTGAGCGTGGGCTCCATCTATCCCTCGCCCACCAAGCCTCAGGCGAAGGTGGTTGGTCTGGACCTCCTGCGGCAGACTCGAGGTGAACTCTCCCTTCCCCTGGTAGCCATAGGGGGCATAGGGCCGGAGAGGGTGGCCGAGGTTCTTACGGCTGGCGCCGATGCGGTGGCGGTGGTCAGCGCCGTGCTGCAGGCCGAGGATGTCACCACAGCGGTTCGAGAGCTGGTACAGAAAATAGAGGAGGCAAGTTGAGGCCTGTCTCTTATACACATCTGACGCTGCCGACGAAGGCTTAGGTGTAGATCTCGGTGGTCGCCG
>CBFDTP010000003.1:0-39470 GCA_965612975.1 uncultured Dehalococcoidia bacterium
TTTTCAAGCAGAAGACGGCATACGAGATCATGCCTAGTCTCGTGGGCTCGGAGATGTGTATAAGAGACAGGCAAAGAAGAGGGGGATCTAAGTGGTCGAGGGTTCCAAGAGTTATCATTGATGGATGACTTAGGAGCAGATCTACTGTTGTAAAAAATTAAAGAGGTTAGAAAAAAGCTGAAGACCTTTTCTTATTCTTTTTCTTTAGGGGGAAATTTCAGCCGGTAGGGGATCCAAAAGAAGAATATAAGGTAAAAAAGTGATCTCGCAATTTACTGTTCATAATTTTAAACCGATTGAAAAGGCGAAGTTTGAGTTTAAAAAGCTGAACCTTCTCATCGGGCCTAATAATTCGGGAAAAACTTCAGCCCTTCAAGCCCTTGCCTTTGTTCTCCAAGGAAAGTTATTAGGGACTTCATTCGAAGAAGAATTTATAAACCTCCGCCCCCTTAGGGAATTCGTCTTCAGGAAGGATATAAATCGCTCCCTTGGATTCTCCCTAACCTTTTCCTTCGATCAGGGGGAGTTGCAAAGGATAAAGGAGTGGATGGGAGAAACGCCTTTTAAGGATTTCGATTTCTCGGCTCTTACCTTAGAGTTCGGCTTCCCCGTGAAACAAAACCTTTCCTATACCTATGCAACCTCGATCTCGGCAAAGCTTTTGGATAAGGCGGGCAAATTGATTCTAGGTGTGGAGGCGTCGCCAAGAAAGAAAGACCTCCTCCCAGAAGGCCTTCGGAAAGAAGATGTGGGAGAGATTTTGCTCTCGGGGTTTATTCCTTATAATTCGAAACATAACACGGAATGGGCAAAGCTTCATGATTTTCTAAGGAAGGAGAAACTTCGCAATTTCTTTTGGCTAAAGACCCTGAGAGCCGTTGGGCCTATGCCAAAGGAGGTAAAAAGAGGATTATCAGACGTAGGCCAGCATGGCGAACTCACGTTGGATGTCTTAGCGGATATCCGTGATGATGAGGATTGTGTGGACATATGGGATAAAATCGGTGAATGGATCACCCCGTTTGGCTTTAAGGAGATTATCCCCAAGCATGAAGGCGAGGGAAAATATTCCCTTCTCCTTCGGGACGCCGACTTTAACATTAGAATCCTGAAAGACCATCTGGGCTTTGGGATAGATCAACTCCTCCCAGTTATAGTACAGTGCTTTTATACCCACAAAGGAGAGCCAAAAGAGGCGATAATTTTCATCGAGCAGCCCGAGATTCATCTCCACCCAGCAATGCAGGCAGAAGTCGCTGACCTTTTTATAGACGCCGTCGGCTGGGGGAAGCAGCTCATTGTTGAAACCCATTCCGAACATCTTCTCCTCCGCCTCCAGCGTCGTATAGCAGAAGGGAGGATCTCTCACGAAGACGTAGGTATCTTCTATTTTGAAAAAACTCAAAAAGGCACGGGTGTTAAAAGGGTCGAGCTCGATGAGATGGGGAGGTTTAAGGAGAGGAAGCCCTTCCCTGGCTTCTTCGAAGTGGAATTTGAGGACGCCTTAAAGCAGACTGAGGCGATTTTCCAGAGGTTCAGGAAGAAAGATGGGGAAGGAAGTGGTCCTTAACACCTGGGTGATCGCAAAGGCCTCTTCTGAGGAGACTAAGAAGGAAATTGACGAGATAAAGAAATCCCGTGAGCTCCTAAGGAAGATTTATAATGAATGCCATAAAGTTATCTTTGACCGGGGTGAGATATTTGAAGAGTGGAAGAGATATCTATACAGAAGCAAGGACACGACGATATGGTATGCGGCGATGTGGGCTTCAGGAAAGCTTGAGCCCAAGGAAGGGGAAGAAGTTGAACTTTCCAACTTCCCCGACCCCGATGATGAGAAGTTCGTGAGGGTTGCTTTGGTCTCAGGGGAAAGAGCTATTATTACAGGAGATCAAGAATTTTTAAACTGGGGAAGGAGCCAAGAAGCGAGAAGCCTTAATGTAGAGGTGTGGAGCGTCGAAGAGGCGCTGAGGAGGCTTTAGATGAACGAAAGGTTAATCGAAAAATCACTCCTCCTCGCCGAGATCAACAGGCTCGGGGCAAGGGAAGCGAGTTTTATAAAGGGGACATCTGGGGGATATTGACAAGCTTTCAAAAGAGAAACTATTTTAAAACCTGAGGGTGCCTTCCCGTCAAGCGGATGCAGGAGAAATGTCAGCTCTTTGATATGCTACCCAACCTTTACTATTCAGGTATCACTTGTGTTTGAGCTTCCACGAGAGGCAGCAACCCAGCTTGGGCAAGGCAGAATTATCGTCCCTGTATGGGAAGAAAGGGTAGACTTTGAAACCAATATCTTTCCGATGACAGTAAAAATGTAGCAGCCTTCTAGTTATCAAGGTTATGTACTGGATGGCCACACGTCGAAAGCTGAAGGTGAGGAACACAGCCGGTGCCATCGCTCTGGCACTTGAAGGTAAAGCCCAATGGCTAGAGTAACGTTGCTTGCCTTGTCCGTCGTTGTGTCGGCTTTGCTTCTGGGATGCGTGTCAACCGCGCCCGGTAGCACATACCATCCTCCACCAGGCAGGGCACCATCCCCGCCTTCAGGGCTTAGCGCAAAAGCTATCTCGTTCGATCGGATTGTTTTGCATTGGGTAGACAACTCTGACAACGAAGAGGGTTTCCATATTTATAGGGATGGCCTTCGCATTGATTCGGTAGGCCCAAATATAACAACTTTCACAGACCGAGATTTGAAATTCGGGACAACTTACAGCTACTGCGTTTCCGCTTATAACCAATTTGGTGAATCTTCTCGGACTTTGTCCGGTGAGATAAAAACCCCAAACCCTCCCATCAAGGTAACCCTCCGAAAGGTGGGAGTCTACGAAAATGGAGAGGCCCCCTTACGGGAAGTCCTGGACCCGAAAGGAGAAATCTACCTATATGTTGTGGTCGAGGATGGGAAAGCACAAGAACCTAAACCATTGCGTGTTCCTTACCAAGATTACTATCATTTAAAGGACAATGAAATAACAGATGTAGATATGGAGGTCTTTTACACGCAGGAGGTCGGTAACTACCTTCACGTCTTTGTCAGCGCTTGGGAGAACGACGGTGGCGGATTTGAGCAGCTTGTACAGAGAGCTATCGGAACAGCCATAATAGAAACAGCGACCGGGGGTACAGGGATTGGAGCGTTGTTCGGTGATGTATTAGGGAATTTAGTCGGCAAGTTCCTCGGTAGCGAGGATGACCACATTGGAGATTATGAGCAGGTGTGGTATCCAGGCAAGTGCTGGGGTGCTGGGGAACATTGCGTAGAAAGAGGCAACTTAAGGCTATGGTTCGATATATCCAGTCCGGCCTTTACGAAGGCAGCCCCTACTTGCACTTCTATGCCTAGAGAAACGCCTACCTCCCCAGCACCAGCTCCAATTGTGCCTTTTCCAGAGCCAAGCCCAGCAACGATATCAGTTACCCCCGCTCCAGCACCAGTTGTCCCGTCCTCACCATCTGTAGTTCCAAGTTCCATCACCGTCACTCTGGACAGCGTGTTTATCAAAGATGACCATGACCCCATAGGGAAAGGGGAAGTTTACTTCCTCGTCGCTTTAGCTAGCGAAGATGGTAGAGTCGGAGTATGGAGACGGATACCTAGTGATGGCCACTTTTCAGTGGCATCGGGTGCCGTCATATGCCTACCCGCACCTGGTAACCTTCTACGATTCTCCGCAGATAGTAGGAATTACGGCCTATATATTGGTGTCTGGGAAGAGGATCATCACGAGTGTTCCCGTTCCAAGCTAGCAACTTGGATGCGGCAAAGGCAGGGAGAATTCTGGCCTCAACTGTTAGATGCAACAACAAAGCTTTCCCAATGCGGAGACGACCTGATTGGCCAAGTTAGTAAGGTGGTTGGCCTCAATAACATAGGCCGACATACTTCCCTTGTGGGCGACTGTGAAGTTAATTACACTGTCTCAATAAAACCTCAATAGGAGACGGAAGATGAGGAAAGCACTACTAATAGTTATGTCCTTTGCAGTCCTAGTTCTGCTCATTCCGAGCTGCTGGAATCCTGGTCTTAGACCCTCCCCCACGCAAACACCTGCGCGCAATGCGACACCTAATTGGTTCACGACGCACATTGTGGCAAAGAGGGTAGCTACTCCCTATGGGGACCATATCTATGCAGATGAAACAGATATAGGCGTGAGCGGTAGCTGTGAGTGTGTAGGTGGCACAGCGCATTACGATTATAGATACGTAAAGACTAGGCAAAAAGGTGTTATGCAAGTAGCAGGGAAAGTACTTTTGCAAGATGCACCGCCTAAGATGACGATTCTGGTTGTAAGTTGCAGTAGCACATTCAATTCTCCTGTATTGCTAGATCAAATTCGTCGCGCGTTCAACACTGACCGGATTATTCCGAGCGACAGATACGTCGACTACACACTGGCGCTAAATGGTCAACGCTGGCTACTGGAAGGTAAGAGCTTAGGGGACATCTATATCATCTCGCCAGGATATCCAGTTTTGGTTTTTGACGGGATCCCCGCTGAAAGGGATAAGCGTCTTGAGCTTCCAGACATAACCCTACCGAAAAACAAAGTAGAGTGGGAAGTCCCCCCTCCGCCGGGCACTTGGTGGTTTGTCCGATGGGTTATGCGGCCCCGTTATGCCTACTAATGCAAAAACCGGGACGTTATGTGTGGTTTTTGAGCCTTACATTCTTCCCAAATCCCTGCAAGGGCCATCCTAGGGAGGTCTCAGCGAGCCACATTTGAGACCTTGAGACGGATGAAGGAAAGGATACCCTTTGAGTGGAAGGGAATAGACTCCGATAATGGGCTGGGACTTAAACCACCGGCTGGTCCTTGCGATAGACGATGGCCTGACAGCGGGCGATGAGGGTTTGCTCGCGCCAGACCCTCATCTGATAGAAACCCAGCCGGCCAGCGATCCTGATCTCCTCGGCTTCAGCTACCAACCGGTCTCCCGGTCGGGCGCCCGCGAGGAGGTCGAGGCTGACGTTCACCGCATAGGCTTGCTGGTTGTGGGAATTCGAGGCGAAGGAGAAGGCCACATCGGCCAGGGTAAAGATAAAGCCTCCGTGACAGACCTGATTGAAGTTCTGATAATCCTCCTTCACCAGCCCTTCCACTCGGGCATAGCCCTCCCGTACCTCTTTTATCTTTATGTCAAGGAAGTTGGCAAAGGGGTCCTGCTTGAACTTGGTCAAGAGCCGCTCGTTCATTCCTCCTCCAATCCCCTAATCCTGGCCTTGGCTCTCTTCAGCCTGAGGTAGAACTCCTCCAGGACGGGGGTCTCGCAATACCTGACGTTGGGAAACAGCCTTGATCGGAGATCGCGCGAGAGAAGGAAGAGGTCAATGAGGTCAGAGTCCTCCGTGACGATAAATACCATTTCCCGGGGAAATTCGTCGCTGATCTTGAAGGAGGCCCGCAGGACCTCGACATCTACCCGGAGGCTTTCCTCACTTTGAAAGTCATCGGCCAGGGCTGAGACGAAGGCCTCGGCATCCTTTTCGGGCCTTTCCCTTTCGATCTGCTCCAGCAACTGCGAGAAGTGGCTCCGGAGTTTCCCCTTCAGCCTCTCCTCGTAGGCCTCCTCCACCCCCTTTACCGCCCGGCGGCGGTAGAGTTCGAGCCCTTTTTCCACCAGGGGCAGGCCCTTTTCCCCCTTGGCCAGCAGTGGAGCATGTTCCCGCAGCACATCCCGGGCCAGTGTCTTGCTGAGGAGCGCAGTATAGGAGTGAAGTGAGCTGGTGATCCAGTCATCCTTCCGGGGGATAACCCGGCCCCGGTTCCTCAGCTCCTCGATGAGGGAGAGAGCATTTTCCCTTTCCTCCCCTCGCCTTTGCAGTTCTTCATGCCCTCTCCTTACCCTTTCCAGCTCCTTCAGCTTCTTCTCCCTCTCCTCCTCGGCTTGCCGCAGGTAGGGGTAGGAGAAAAAGGGGACAGGGCTTTCTTCAGAGGCCTTTTTCGGTCCCAGCGAAAGGAACTCCTCTCCCTCCTCAAAATCAATTTTTAGCTGGCCAGCGGCCTTCCGGCACCAGCTAGAGATGACCTTCAGGTCGTCTCGGTCACCGAGATACCTCCTCATTAGATCCGGCTGGCTTGGCTCCTCCTGGGCCTCCAACCTTACCCGCTGTCCCCGGGACAGGGCCGAGGTCAGGACTGCCTTGACCACCGCGAGGTTGTAGTTCCGGCGTTCCCTCTCGAGTTCATCCAGAATGCGTTGTCCTTCCTGTTTTATCGCCTCTTCCCATTCCTCGATGTTCCGCTTGGAGCTGAGTAAGCTTAGCTTTTCCTCGAGGAAAAGTCTCTCCACCAGTTCGGATACTTCGGGATATCTCTCCATTCCCTTGGCTTCCTCCAGCCAGTCCTTGATCTTCAGGATCTCACCAAGATGGGCTATCTCCTCCTCCAGCCGGACCATGTGCTGGGGGAGAAGCTCAAGGAGGGAGGTCCACCGCTCCACCTCTCGCACCACCCCCTGGGGACAGTAGAAATCGAAAACCTCCAGCAGCTCACGCGGCAGCCGGTTAAGGGCATTGGTGTCAAGGACGAAGATGGGGTTTTGCTCCAGGAGATTTAAATCGAGCACTATTCTCCCTCGAAGCGCTGCTCTAAAAAGCTCCTGAGCGCTTCTGGATCGCTGGTGATGACGAAAACCTCCTGCACCGCTGAAGGGGTGTAGGCCAGGAGCTTTACCCCGGTCTGGGTGGCATACTTGAAGCGAACCCTGAAGCCAGGGCTGGCTCCCCTGGTGGGCTTTATCTCGCCGGGGAAGATGGACTTCACCTCCTCCCGAGGCTCGAGCTCGTTTTCGAGAAATCCCCTTAGCCCGTGGATCATGCCGTGCTTATACTTTATCTTCGAGCTTCCTGCCCGGTACTTCATGGCCTAGGGTGGCTTTAACCTGCTCAACTATTCGGGGCAGGATCTCGCCGGTCCGGCCCCGAATCAGGTAATCGGAAACCCCCTCTCGGGTGAGGGGAGTGGGTTCGGCATTTATCTCAATTATCCGGGTGGTGGAGTGCCTGGCCTGGCGGGGGAGGGCGGCGAAGGGGTAGACCACCGCCGAAGTCCCACAAATGAGCATCAGGTCGCACTTCAGGGCCTCTTCTTGGGCTTGCTGCATAACATCCACGGGAATCGGCTCCTTGAAGTGGACCACATCGTACTTGAGTGGGCTTCCACACCGGCAAAGCGGGGGCAGGTTTTCCAGAGAGACCTCTTGCCAGTCCAGCCTTCGGCCACAGGCAGGGCATCTCAGCTTGTGAACGCTCCCATGGTATTCCAATACTCGCTTTGAGCCAGCCTTCTGGTGCAGCCCATCAATGTTCTGGGTGATGACGCATTTCAGTATTCCCAGCGCTTCCAGTTCAGCCAAGGCAAAATGTCCGGGGTTGGGCCTGGCCTCCCTCACCTTTTGGTAGAAATCTCCATACTTGTCGCTCAGGCCCAGCATCTCTTCCCAGTAGGCCCGAGGATTCTTGAGAAATAGCTCGTACCTCTGGTAGGCCTTGGCCTCGGCTTCCGGGTTGGTGGTCCAGAGTCCTTTGGGGCCCCTGAAGTCTGGGATTCCGGACTCGGTGGAGATGCCGGCTCCGGTGAGAGCAATGGCATACCGGCTGTTCACCAGTTCAGTCGCGGCGCGCCGGATCAGGTCATCCATAACTATCACTATTATGGCAAGTTTTCCCCTACTTTGCCACCCTTCGCTTCTTGCCGCAAGCCTCGGCTCCCTCAAGAGGCTTGACCGGCGTCAGGAGCGGGGTTAGACTGTAGTCAAGGCTGAGGTAAATGGGCCGGAGTTCTGAGGAACAGACCAAGCTACTGGTTCAGGTAAAACCGGGCAGCCGGCGAAATGAAATAATGGGCTTCCAGGATGGGGTACTGTCGGTGAGGATTGTTGCTCCCCCAATAAAGGGCCGGGCGAATGAGGAGCTGGTCAGCTTTTTAAGCCAGCTTCTAGACGTAAGTCGCTCCTGCATCAGGGTAGAGAAAGGGTTCACCAGCAGGAGGAAGCTCCTGTTCATCGAGGGACTTCCCCAAGACCAGATCCTGGAGAGGTTGTCTGCCGGTCAGCGGGCATAGGGGGCAGGGAAATGGAGTGGAAGCTTCCACCGAAGGCTAAGGTATACGAGGCTCTGAGCTGTATTGGCAGCGGCCACGTCGAGTTCGTCGGGCCTGATCAGGCGCTGGTGACCAGCAGCGAAGGGGACAGAAGATACCGGGTAAGCTTCGACCTGGAGACCAACCGGATAAATTCGGATGACAATGGCAGCAGGTGGCAGGGTTATCTGGGCTACCCTTCCATCGCTGTGCTGATGCTTAAGGGCAAGCTGCCTTTCGATGAAGATCTGAGCCGGGCGCTGCGGGATATAAAATGGCACTCCCTGAATAAGAAATATAAGCGCAATTATGACCTGGCTATCCAGGAAGCTCAGCAGATCGCAGCAGAGAGGGGCTGTGAGGTCACCCGGCTAGAGCAGTTCGTGGAAAAGGTGATGCAGGAAATCGAGGCTAAAAGGTTTCAACGATTGGCACCCAAACAGCGCCGGAAATAAGCATCTACGGGGTCCCCAAAAATTCTTCGAATTTTTGGGGTGTATAAGTATCACCTTTCCTTCTTTACCCAGAGCTTTTGACCATCGGTGATGAACTCCACCGTGCCATCCCGCGAGGTGAGGAACAGATTCTGGCCCACTCTTTCCCGTAACCTGGCCATCACCTCCAGGCTGGGGTGTCCGAAGGGGTTATTGGAGCCTACGGAGATGACGGCTGCCTGGGGGGAGACGGCTTCCAGGAATTCGGGCGAACTCGAGCCGGCGGCCCCGTGATGTCCCACTTTAAGCACCGTACTGCCCAGTTCAGGCTGCTGTCTGAGCAGGGCCTCTTCCCCCTCCCGCATCAGGTCCCCGACGAGGAGGAAGCTTATCTTTCCATGTGATAGGCGGAGCACCACTGAGTTATTGTTGGAGTCAGAGGAAGTCCCATGAAGTAGAGACTCCGCCGGGTGCAGTACCTCAACCCTCACCTCCCCCAGCCTGATTTGCTGCCCCTGCTGGGCGGTCAAACGCTTGATGCCCTTTTGCTCGATGAGCCTCACCCAATCTTGATAGGTGGGGGAGTCAGAGGGGAAGCCACTCTCCAAAACTTTCTCCACGCGGTAGCGCCGCAGAACCTCCGGGAGGCCGGTCAGATGATCCTCCTCGGGATGCGTGAGGATCACCAGATCCAGGCTGTGGTCCCAGAAAGGAAGCCTCTGGCCTAGCTGGGAGAGCAGCACCTTCGGATCTGGCCCCCCATCGATGAGGATCTGGTGCCTGCTTGGGGTTTGGACAAGGATGGCATCGCCCTGGCCCACGTTGAGGAAGAAAACGTGAAGCTTACCATCGGGGAGGGCCAGGACGGCTGACCAGAGGAGGAGGGCAACGAGCAGTAGGAAGAGGATGACGTATTTCGAGGAAAATCCTCTGGCGACTCGGGGAAGAGCTTTAAGAGAAGGTCTCCGACCAAGAGTTCCCCTCTTGATGCTCCTCCAGTTTCGGACGAGAAAGAATGCCAGGGCGAGGAGGGAATAATAGCCGGCGAGGAAGGCGACCCCTACCCGGGCCGAGATCGCGGCGAAGGGGAGGGAAGAGAAGGCCTCGGCGACCCCGATGATGTAGGTGCCGAAGAGCCAACAGATCCAGCCCGGAATTTGGGCCAACGCTGAACTAATTAAGCCTAGTCCGCTGCTGAAGGCCGCGGCGGCAATGAGCCCGGGCACGGCCGGGAGGGCGAAGAAGGTGGCGGGGAGGGTCACCAGCGATATCCGGTGAAAGTAAAAGGCCAGAAGCGGGAGCGTGGCTAGGATAGCTCCCAGGCTGAAGGAGAAGCTCTCAATGATAAAGCGCCAGCCTCCGCCAATTTTACCTTCATCCCCCAGAGCCCTATAAGCCCAGGAAGCAAAAAGTGGGCTCAGGAAGATCAGTCCGGCCATGGCAGCAAAGCTGAGCTGAAAGGACACATCCTTCAGGACCGAGGGCTTGATCCCCACCATCACCGCGGCGGCCAAGAGCAGGGCCACGAAGGAGTTCCTCTGCCTCCCCAGCCAGCTTCCCACTGCCCACAGGCTTCCCATAATGGCCGCTCGCAGGGCAGAGGGATGCCAGCCGGTAAGCAGGGCATAGAACCACACCGCTAGAAGGGCCAGCAAAAGATAATAAGGGCGGTGTCGCCCAAAGAGCCAAGCGCCCAAGCTCAGCGACATCCCCGCCACGATGCTGATGTGAAGGCCCGAAATGGCCAGTATATGGGCTATTCCAGACAGCTGAAAGTCCTCACGTATCTCCTTTGGAAGCTCGCTCCGCTTTCCGAGCAACATGGCCTGGGCCAGGGAAGAAGAAGGTTCAGCCACCGCAAGTGCTAGGGCTCGGGAGAGTTTCTCCTTCAGGCTAAAGGTGAGTCGCAAAATCGGAGAACCTTCTCCCTCACCAATAAGCCCGACGTCCTTGGGATAACAAAGGGAGTAGATACCCTGCCGGGCGAGGTATTCCCGATAATCAAACTCCTCCAATTCCGGAGGCTCAACCAGCTTCCCCTTTATCCAGAGCCGGTCCCCGTAGCGGTAAAAAGGAAAGTCCCTCATCTTGGAAAGTTCAGGGTCGGAGGGGAACCTGGGAGCATAGAGGAGACAGGCATCCGAAACTGCCCGCCGACCCAACTCATCCTGTAATTCCTGAACCTTAAACCTAAAGAGGGTGAAGTGGGTTCGAACATCGGGCTCTGAGTCTATCACCCCGATCAGTTCCACGACTCGTCCGTTATACAAAGCAAGCTCACCTGGGCCGGGCAGACAGGCAGCTCTGAGGAGGCCACCACCGAAGACCAGAAGGCAGAACAGCCCCAGGAGAAGAACCCGGCGCCGGGGAAAGAGGATCCCAACCAGCAGGAAGCTTGCCCCTCCCACCAGAAGGCCCCGGGAGAGCGGTAGGGCAGAGGCCAAGTAAACCCCAAACACCCAGGCCAGGCTCAGGCAGGCCAGTCTCATTGAGGCTTGCTCAGGGAGCTGTGATGAGTTCCCTTATAGCTTGGAAGACGGATTCGGAGACGAGCTTGCGTTCGACAAGTTCTCTGGGGCTCCGGAACGGCCCTTCCATCTGTCGAGATTCGATGATCTTTTGGGCCGTTTTGGGCCCAATTTTCGGCAGGGCTTCTAGAAGCCAGTCGGGGGCGGTGTTGAGGTTCACCCTCTGCGGCACTTCACCCCTTCGATAAACGTGGACGTGATCACCATCCCTCAGCCTCTGGGCCAGGTTTAGAGTTCGCTCATCAGCTTGAGAAGTAAGGCCTTGGGCCGCTGCGATGAGGTCACCCACGCGCGAGCCGGCAGGGAGCTCATAGACTCCGGGTTGGGCAACCTCGCCGCTTATCTGAACCACCAGTCCCGGGGAGGGGGAGGAAAAGCTGATCTCCAGCGCCTGTCCGGGGCTTAGCTGGCGGTAGAGGAGAAGCCCCCCGCCGGTAAATATCGCCAGAAGTAAAAGGGCTAGAAACAGCCGGCGAAGCCTTTCCATTGTTTGGATTTCAACCTTTGACCTTTTGACTACGGTAGGGTGAGCTGGGTGCCTACGCTGTTGAAGATGAAGGATTCACCAAGCTGCTGAGCGAGGAGGGACGCTGCCGGTAGGCCGGTGCAATGGGAAGCGGCCACGCGCTTCACTCCTAACTCCTGCAGGGTGGCGGCGGTGAGCAGAACCCTCTCCTCGGTGGCCACCATGAGATGCATTCCACCAACCACGGCGTAAATTCGCTCCTCCCCGGTCAGCTCCTGAGCATGTTTGAGGGTATTTATAGCTCCGCGGTGAGCACAGCCCAGGATAACCACCAGCCCTTCCTCGGTCTTGATGATCAGGGCCCGGTCATCAAGCAGCTCGTCCGGCTGCCAGACATCTTCCTTCCTCACGTAGAGCTGCGGGTCGATGGACTCGAATTCGGTCTTCATCGGTATCTCGCCGGTGGTCAGTATGCGGTCGGTAAGCCAGACCGGCTCACGGGAGAGGGTAAAGGAAGCCCCCAGGCTTTCAAGTTCCTCCCGCACGAAGGGAATGCCAATGTAGCGCTCCGGCTCGTCCTCAGGCCGGGCATATTTGGGGGCCCAGATATCGGGGTGAGCGATGACCTCGACCTCCCCGGTTTTGGCCAGGATGTTCCTCAGACCTCCGGTATGATCGTAGTGACCATGACTGAGGACAATCCGGCTCACCTTTCTCAAGTCCAGGTTCAAAGCCTCGGCATTGTTGGCCGCGACCGCCCCACCTCCCGTGTCCATGAGGATGACCTGGTCATCCACCTCAATCAGGATGCTCAGACCCCACTCAGCGAGGAGACCCCTCGCCGTGATGCCCACCGTGTTTTCGCTCAGGGTAGTAAGCCTGATCTGCATCTCCACCTCCTTAGCTTCAGGCCTTGAAGACCCGACAGGGTATTCCTCTGAGGTTAAGGGAACCGACGGCTGGCTCGAAAGGTGGTTCACTTCCCGTGAGGACGTTTAGATTTGATTCCCTCCAGCCATAGAGCTCGGCCGGCCCCTTCTCGGGGAACCACCAGCCATAGGAGACAAAGACCACCCGGGGATCCAGTGACCGGTTTAAAGTAAGCCTCTGCTTTATACAGCCCTTCCTGGTCTCGATGTACACCCAGTCTCCCTCCTGAAGCCCCAACTCAGCTGCAGTGGCGGGGCTAAGTTCCACCACTGGGTCAGGATAGATTTTCCTTAAACTATCTATGTTTCTGCCAGTGGAGTGATAAAAAGCCATCGCCTTGGCGTTGGTCAGAAGCAGCGGATATCCTTCAGATAGCTTCTCCAGAGGCCCCACATACTCGGGCAGGGAGCTATAGCCCATCTGTTCGAGACGCTCAGAGTATATTTCCACCTTTCCTGAAGCTGTCCGGAATCCCCGGCGCTCATATTCCTTGACCTCAGCTCTCACCTGGAGAACTCGTCTTTTCTTGAAATCCTCGAAGCTGAGTCCGCTGGGCTGCAAAATAAAGTCCAGCGCCTCCTCCTCATCCTCCCAGAAGTATTGTCCCAGCCCGAGTTGTCGGGCGAGCTGATTTATGATCTTATAATCCGACCAGCACTCTCCTGGGGGTTCCAGCAGTTTGGGATAGGCGAGGATAAAGCCATCAAAGGGGGGATAGGGGGCAAGTTCATTGAACTCAAAGTTAGCCGCCACGGGAAAGAGCACATCAGCTAGCGCAGCGGAGGGGGTGAGGAAGAGGTCGGCCACCGCCAGGAACTCCAGCTGGCACAGCGCCTGATGGGTGCGCTGGGCATCGGGGTAAGTGAGCAAAGGGTTGGTTCCGAAGAGCAAAGCGCCCTTAACCGGGTAGGGTTCCCCCTCCAGAATGGCCCGGGGGGCCGATACCCGGGTGACAACTCCAGACCTGGCCAACAGTTTGAACTCTCCGCTAAGCATCTCCTCTGGAGAGCGGGGGAATTCCCGGAGCAGCATGAAGTGTCCCGGTCGGGTTAGCGGTAGTCTCTGGGGCACGATCTCCCCTCCGGGCAGGTCAATATTTCCGGTAATGGCCTTGAGGATGGCGAGCGCCCGGAAGGTCTGGAAGCTGTTCACGCTGTGATCCAGGGCATTCCCCCACTGGAGAACAGCCGGCTTGGTGGTGGCATAAAGGCGAGCTGCGGCCACGAGTTGCTCTGGGGACACCCAGGTAAGCTCGGCTATCCTCTTCAGCGAGTGCCCTCGGAGATGTTCTTCTAACCTCTCAAAGCCAGTAGTCCACTTGCGGACGAATTCCTCGTCATAAAGCTTCTCCTCGATGATCACCTTCAGCATCCCGAGAGCTAAGGCTCCATCGCTTCCCGGCCTCGGTCGAAGCCAGACATCGGCGCGGGCAGCCAAGCCAGTCCTTCTGGGATCCACCACTACGAGCTTGCCCCCGTTCTTCAAAGCGGAGCGGAGTTGCGAGAGGCTCAAGCTTCCACAGCGGGTTTCAGGGGGGTTGTTTCCCCACAGCACTACACACCGGGGCAGGCCCTCTGGACTGGCGTAGCAGGCGGAGCCGAAGGTGTAGACCGAGGCAAGCTCCCCCGGCAGATGGCAGATGTGGCCTGAGGTGACGACATTGGGTGTGCCAAAGACACTCGCCAGCCGGTGGGCAAACATCATCTCCAGGCCCTTGGGATGACCCAGTCCGATGACCACCGAGCGAGCTCCGTACTTATCCTTAAGTTCGCTTAACTTCTCTGCCGTTAGACCCAGGGCCTCGTCCCAGGAGATCCTTCTCCACCTCCCCTCCCCTCTGTCCCCATCCCTCCGGAGAGGGTACTTCAAGCGGCCAGGATGGTAGAGGATCTCTGGCCAGGCCAGTCCCTTGGGGCAGATACCCTCGCGTCCGGGAGGAGGTTGAGGGTCCTCCTCCACTCGAACGAGCTTCCCCTGCTCAATCGTGAGCTTTAAGCTACATCTACCATCACAGAGCCGGCAGAAGGAGAATCCCTCTCGAGTCAATCGACCCTCTCTTTTGACTAAGATAGAGAGGTTAGGATTGTGCCCTGGCCAGAACCATCAGGTAAAAGGCCGATTTCCGGCGATAGCGCTTATCCCCTTCCAGGGTAAAGTTCATTAAGGGGTGAAGCCAGGTCTTCACCCTCGGGGACCTTCAGCCAGATGCGATAAAGCTTCTCCCCGGTGGCCTCAAAGCATTTGAAACCCTCAGAGCTTACCTCCTCAACCTCAACCTCCCCCAATTCCTTGGCCTGCTCCAGCCAGTTCCTGAAATGGGCTCCTCCGCCGAAGTAGACCTTTATCCAGCGGTTCCCTTTGTCGTCTATCCTCTCCCGAACCCTCTCCTCCTCGGCCAGCCTCTCTCTGACTTCCTCACTCATCTCCATCTTCAGGTTCCTTCTCCAAGATGCTTGAGCAGCTCAGGCTCCAATGAACTCCTGGGCATTGCCCCTAACTTGCGGTCAACCAGTACGCCGTTTCGGAAGATGAGCAGGGTAGGTATGGACATTATTTGATACTCTCTGGCCAGGGTAGGGTTAAGGTCAACGTTCAATTTCCCGAAAGTGATCTTTCCCTGATATGCTTTTGCCAGCTCCTCGATCACCGGGGCGATCAAATGACAAGGGGCACACCAGGGAGCCCAGCAGTCAACCACCAGCAAGGGGTATTTCCTGATCGCCTCCTCGAAGTTGGCGCTGTTTAACTCCAGTACCAGCGGGAGCCTCTTCCCTTCCTCGACCAGCTCCACAGAAAGTCGGCCCTCCCCTTTCTCCACGAAGTTCAGGGGGAGGTCAGCCCCCTTAAAGGAAGCCTCCAACTTCGACTTCGCTTCCCGAAGCAAGTGGTACCTGCCCTGATCTTCATAGGCCTTTAACTTTTCGAAGAGTTCCTCCAACTTGAGATAGCCCTTGAAGAACTCGGAAAGAACTTCTTCCAGCTCCTCCAGCTCCTTCATTTGCTCCTTCTCTTCGAGAGTTGGTTCCCCAACCTCGGCCAGCCTCTCTCTCAACCGCGGCGGAAGATTGTCCTCCCATTTAGTCACTATCCTCTCCTTTCAAACGTTAGATTGCCCCCCATCCCCGCTCTTGAAGAAGGAGATCCAGGATCTTGCCTACCTGGACGGCTGCCTCTCCCCGTCCCAGGGCTCGTCCCTCCAGACAGGCCTCAAATATCTCCGGATCGTAGGGAATGGCTCCGACCACCACGATGTTTCTTCTTCTCAACTCGTCCTCCAGCTTGGAGGCCAGGGCATCGGAGGTGATCTTGTTCAGCACTGCCCGGACCTTTTTCTCCATCCCAGCAGCCAGCCCTTTTACCCTCTCGGCCAGAGTTATAGATTCAAGAGAGGGCTCCACCACCAAAAGGATCCCGTCCAAGCTGGCGTCAACACCCCGGCCGAAATGCTCCACACCAGCCTCCATATCAACCAGGGCTATCTCATTTCGGTTCAACCTAAGCTTCTTCAAAAACTCACGGCTCAGAACCCCCATCGGACAGGCGCAGCCCTCAAGGGCTTGAAGTATCTTGCCTATGCTGACCAAGATCAGGCCATCTTTGGCGGGGGCATACAAGGGAGGGATATCACTGATGTCAATTTGCTCTGCGGCCAGAACGTTCGGCCGGTTCATCTTCTGCTTGAGCTCCTTTTTCCCTCCCAGCAGCTCCATAAGGGGAATCGGTGGCTTCTCAAAGCCAAGCATTCGGAAAAGGCCGGAGTTAGACTCATCTGAGTCAACCACCAATACCTTGAGACCCCTCGCTTGTGCCTCATTTGCCAGCAGAGTGACCAAGGTGCTTTTACCGCTTCCTCCCTTGCCGCAAATCGAGATTTTCATCTCCAAACTCCCTCACAGCATTCGAATTGCCCTTAGGGGACAAGCAGTGGAACAGATTCCACAGCCAGCACACATGGACGCATCGTGCAGCGGGAACTCATAAGGTCTCTCTTGGATGAAGACCTTGTGAGGACAAGCTTTGGCAGCGGCACAAATGCCACCGTCACACCTCCAAGGTTGACAGAGACCAAAATCTATGGACGGTACCGGCTTTACGAACACCTCTTTTTTTATAATATAGCCCCTCATCCGACAAACTGCAATCATTTGCAATTTGGCATTCATCTACTCGCGCAGGTATTCGAAGGCAGATTTGGAAGCAACAGCCCCATCACCGGCAGCAGTTATCGCCTGGCGAGCGGAGCTGTGGCGAACATCGCCAGCAGCAAAGATGCCGGGGGCTGAGGTTCTCATCAGCTCATCAGTAATGATGAAGCCGCCCTGATCCAGCTTTAACAGGTTGGAAAATGGCTGACTATTGGGCTCAAGTCCAACGGCGATGAAGAGGCCGTTTACCTTCAGCTCCGAGGGTTGCCCCGATTTTACGTTCCGCAGGCGAAGTCCCTCCAGCCTATCATTGCCAATGGCCTCCTCGACCACCGTATTCCAGAGGAACTCTATCTTAGGCTGGGCAAAGGCCTTTTCCTGAAGAGCTTTTGCCGCACGAAGTTGATCCCTTCGATGTATAACATAGACTTTCCGGCAGTGTTGCACCAACTCCAGGGCATCGGTGACGGCGGTGTCACCACCCCCAACCACGGCCACCTCCTGATCGCGGAAGAAAAAGCTATCACAGGTGGCACAGTAGGAAACACCGCGCCCGGCTAGCTTTTCCTCCCCTGGTACCCCCAGCTTGCGGTACTCGGAGCCGGTGGCGACGATGATTGATTCAGCTTGGATATCTCCCTCGGTGGTGAAAATCTGGTAGGGATGCCCTGAACTTACCCCGGTTACCTCCACGGTGAGCATTTCCAGTCCATATTTCGCCGCCTGCTGGCGCATCAGCTCTCCCAGCTCAGCCCCTGAAATGCCTTCGGGGAATCCAGGGTAATTTTCCACCAAGCGAGCGTTTACTAATTGCCCACCGAAAAGGCCTCGCTCCAGAAGCAAGGCCTTAAGCCCTGCTCGGGCAGCATAGAGACCAGCGGTAAGCCCAGCTGGCCCCCCGCCAATAATTACTACCTCATACCAGCCATACGAACCCAACTTGCACCTCCTGCTCTACTGTTCTATTCCCGGCCAACAAGAATAACTTCCTTAAGCTCCGGCATCACTCCCCGAAGCACATCCTCGAGCACCTCAAGAACTACATCTTTGGTTGCCTTCGTGCGATCTATGTGGCAGGCAGAGGGATTGGTAAATGGGCGATAGTATCTTACGGTCACCACTCCCTCCTTGATGTCCTCCAATCTTACCTCAGCCCCTCCTAGCATAGGGCTAAGCTTCGCCAGAGCTTCCTCTATCCTGCCCCTGTCCACCGGGCTCACTTTGGAGAAATTCCTCCAGCTTCCATTTTATTCCTCGGGCAGCCTCAGCGCTCTTCGGCGCCGAATGATACACGTTAAAACCCTGAACGTCAGCCCAGAGAAGGTCCGGGTCGAAGTCCAGAAAGCCCAGGATCGGAAAATCCGAGAGGTTTTCGTGGATGAACTGGCGCGCCGACTCATTGTTGGTCTTCGAGCCGACCACGAAGCAGTGTTTAACCCCCAATCCCGAAGCAAACTTCTTGACGGTGCGGGCGGTCTGGAAGCTACGTTGCCCTGGCTCAACCACGATGATGAAGGCATCCACCCCCTCGGCCGTTCCCCGCCCCAGGTGTTCCACTCCAGCGTCCATATCCAAGATTAGAAGTTCATCCCTTTCCAACACCAGGTGATTGAGCAGGGCCTTGAGCATGGCACTTTCTGGACAAACACAGCCGGCCAGCGGCCCTCTTACCGTCCCCATGATCAGTAGCTTCACCCCCTCCCAGTCAATGGCGAAGCGATTTGGAATGTCATCCACTCGGGGGTTTAACTTGAAGAAGCTTCCCACCGCTCCCGGCTTCGCCCCAGTGCGTTCATAAATCAAATCGCCCATCTCCACGATGGGGGTGATTCTCTTCATAAACTCTGGGGGAACTCCCAGGGCCGAGGCCAGATTCCCATCAGGGTCGGCATCAGCGGCGATGACCTTGTATCCCTCCTGAGCATAGGCCATGGCCAGCAGCGCCGCCAGCGTGGTCTTGCCCACCCCTCCCTTTCCTGATATGGCTATCTTCATACCCACTCTCCAATTTTACCCTTAGGTGGGCAAATGGTAAATAGCCTCATGGGGGCAAGATTCGATGCACTTCCCGCAGTCCTCGCAGAAGCCCGGCGTGGGGAATGGGAAATCATAGGGCTCCTCCTGCTTCCAGAGCTTTCTGGGACATACCAGTACCGCCTGGCAGATTCCCTTCTCACAGCTCTCCGGATGACACCTCTGATAGTCAACCGCCACCTTCTGTTTCTGCAGGTCAACCATCTCGGCCCTTTCCCTTGTCCCCCGGCCACCTGGGCATACTTCATCTCCCCCCTATGTCGAGGCAAATGCCCAGAAAAGCACCGAAAGGGCTTCGCCGGAAAGAAAGGAAGCGGTCTAGCCCACCGAAAAGACGATGTCCGCTTAGAGGAAAGTGGAGCACACTTCCCCATCTGAAGGAAGGCCTTCCCTCGATCTCTTCCAAGAGCCTCTTTACCTCCCCGATGGTATAAAAGGTAGCCTGGCGATAGGTGCTCTCAGTGAATTTGGCTTTAATCCGGCGAATTACTCCCAGAAAGGAAGTTTTGTTCAGCACCCCGAGATAGAGCCTCTCCGCTGCCACCCTTTCCGCCTCCCGAAGCGCCTGAAGTGGCTCGGGAAGAAACTCCAGAACGGTTATCAGGGCAACCAGGTCGAACGAACCATCCTGGAAGGGCAAATTCTCCGCCCGTGCCTGAAGGAGCGGTACTCCAGGGAGCCTCCTCGTAGCTATCTCCAGCATAGCTGGAGAAGGCTCTATGCCAGCCACCCGAAGTCCTAGCCCCCGGAAAAACTCCAGATTATGTCCGGTCCCGCAACCAACCTCCAGCAGGCTTTGCCCTGGCCGAGGTCGCACTAGCCGGAGGAAGAGTTCCTGTTCCATCCTATCGGCATAACATCCCCCGGGGGTTTGAAACCACTGGTCATATCTGGAAGCTGTTTTGGTTCCGAAAGCAGATTCCTTCAATAGATCCCCTTTTAGGGCCCGTCGAACCATCCGTGTTGAAATCTTCTCAGATACTCATCAAAGGGGTAGGTTCGTCTGACGCTCTCCTCGTCGAAGGAGTAACGGTAACGGGCGCAGTAGTCCAGCAGCAGCTCATAGGCCTCATTTAGGCGCTTCATCAGCTCCTCGCATTCGGTCTTCCTCTCCTCAGGGCACCCATCTGGGTGATAGAGGGCAGCCATCCTCCGGTAGGCTTGCTTTATCTCCTCCAGGGTAGCGGTCTCACCCAGTCCCAACAATTTCCGAGCCCGGTCTATCTGTTCGAAATCGGCCATATTACTTATTCAGCTTCTCCTTGACAGCCTTTACCTTGCCCTCCTTAGTTAAGGGCTTGTCCCGCCGGTCATCTATCTTGACCGTGGTGAGTACCCGGAGGACTCCTTCACCGAAGGCGGCCTCGTGCATCCGTCCTGCCAGAGCTAGAAGCTGTCCTACCTCCCCCTCGATGATCGTCCCCATGGATGTCAGCTCATACTTTACCCCTTCTGCCTCCAGAACCCTAATGACTCGAGCTATATGCTCGCTCAGCGATGGGCTTCCGGTACCCAAGGGAACTACGCTGATCTCGGCTAGGGTCATTTCCACCTCCGTACTTCTTTTCTCTGATTTGTGCCACAATCATTTTACCGGGGCACTTTCCCGGAGGAAGTTCAGCACCTCGCCCAGACTGGCGAAGGCGCCGATCTTGACGTTCTCGACAACCCTCTCCTCACCAATCAAGAAGGTGGTGGGGATGTACCTAACGTTGTAGGCCTCGGCCACGTCCGTCGTCTTCGCCCCGGCGAGGATGGTAAAGCTGATCTTATTCGCGCGAACAAACTCCCGCACCTCGGATGGAGACTCACCAACGTTGACCCCCAGAAACTTCACCTCCGTCCCCTTGCTCTGGAAGGCTTCTTCAAGGTAAGGCAGTTCCCTCCGACAGGGGCCACACCAGGTAGCCCAGAAGTTGAGCAACACCCGCTGCCCCTTGAACTCGCTTAGGCTTATCCTCTTCCCATTGAGGGTGTAGAGGGTAAAATCTGGAGCAAGGTTGCCTGGTCGCGGTGCGGTCTTGGTAGCACCGCCTGAGGATGTGCAGCCGCTCAAGCTGCTAGCCAGCAGCAGAAGTAGCCCGAAAACTAGAAGTCGCGATTTTCTGCTCATCGTCCTCCATCAGGGCAGGATTCGGGCGAAGGCGTTGCTGAGCAGCGCCACCCCTACCCCCACTAGCAGCACCCCGCTGAAGCCCGAAAGCACCCTTCCCCGCTGCTGGAGCCATCGCATGATCGGTCGGACATTCTCCAGCAACAGAGCAAATATAACAAAGGGAAGGCCCAGACCAAGCGAGTAAATCCCTAGGAGGTAAGCCCCCTCCCAGGCCGTTTGCGAGGTCCAGGCCAAGGTGAGGATACCTCCGAGTATTGGCCCCACGCAGGGAGTCCAGCCCAGCGAGAAAACCCCTCCCACGGCGAAGGAGCGCAGGTAGCCCACCCCACCCCCCAGATGCTGCAGGCGCAGCTCATAATTGAGCCAGGGCACCTTGATTGAGGCCAGAAGGAAGAGCCCGAAAGCTATAAGGAGTCCCCCAGCGATCCGCTTCAGAAGTCCCACCGGGGCAGTGGCTCCGAGCAATCCGGCAGAAGCCCCCAGGCCAACGAAAACCAGCGAAAAGCCGGCGATGAAACAGAGAACGTGAAGCAGGGTAAGCCAGCGGCCGGACCTAGAGGCCGGAGCCCCGGCCAAGATGGCCACATAAACCGGAACCAATGGGAGAACGCAC
This sequence comes from uncultured Dehalococcoidia bacterium, assembly GCA_965612975.1. Taxonomy (GTDB): domain Bacteria; phylum Chloroflexota; class Dehalococcoidia; order SZUA-161; family SpSt-899; genus CAZYDA01. The sequence goes on from CBFDTP010000003.1 coordinate 21,357, forward strand.
GGAGAAAGAAAGGAAAACACCCCGGCCACGAAGGCCACCGGGAGGGAAACCTCGTTCATTGAAAGCACCTGATTAAAGTTCAAGCCTAGGCTAAGGACCAGATGCCAGTCTACTTGAGAAGGCCCTCGATCTTGGGACGCAGCATGCGTTCGGGCACTGCTCCAAGGCTGGCGTCAACCACCTCCCCATTCTTGAAGAAAAGAAGCAAAGGTATGCTCATCACCTGATACCTGGTAGCCACCTGGGGATTCTCGTCCACGTTAAGCTTACAGAACTTGACCCGGCCATTATATTCGTTTGAGAGCTTTTCCACGATGGGTGAGAGCATTCGGCAGGGCCCGCACCAGGCAGCCCAGAAATCCACCACCACCGGAAGCTCCGATTTCAAGACCTCCTGCTCAAAGTTCTGCTCGTTGACCTCAATGACCATTCCTGCTCGACCTCCTTCCCGCGATAGATAACTTAAGCTTAACGCCTTAGCTGCTTCAACCTTATATGCCGAAAACTCCCGGCACGCATCTGGTGAGATATCTCACCGGTGGAGCCTTCAACCCTTTGACGTCATATTTTACCTCGGATTTTCCTTGCGGCCAAGCCTTTTTGGCACTATCCTATCTCGTCTTCGGAAGGAGGCCGGATTCAACTCAAGCTGGGCTGATAAATACCGGTGTTTCCTCCTTGAGACAAAAGTCACAGACGGGCTTCAGCAGCCAGTTTATAATTGGTTAAAAAATAAAGCATGGTGCCAGACGAACTTTCAGTCGGGTTCGCTAGATTCGGAGGGTTATGAGGAAATTAAAGGACAGACCGGCCTTGCCCGCCAGGCTGGAAGACGAGCTCGTTGGCGATGAGCTGGCGCAGGAATCCCAGGGAAGTGATCTCCCGGCGGAGGAGTTGGCGAACGAGTCGCTCCGATTGTACCTCCATGAAATTGGCCAGGTGCCTCTTTTGAGTGTTCAGGAGGAGCGGGAACTCGGCCTCAAGATAGATCTGACTCGGCATCTAAGTGAGCTCGAGGAGCGGTGGAGGAGAACCCGCCGAATGGAGGCTTCTAATCTGGGACTCATGCAGCTCATCCTCAGGGAGCTTCGGGAGGCCTTACCTCTGGCCCGAGTTCTGGCCGAGGAGCTGGGACTGCCATCCCCACCGGCCCGGCAGCTTCTTCATCCATTACTTCGCCAGACCGTTGACGGAGTTCTGGACCCCCAGCTGCTGGCCGTGGCTGTATCTAAGCTGGGCGTCTCGCCACGACGGGCAGCAAATCTTCTGGTCAAGCTTTCCCGGGCCCTCAACCTCATTCCAGCAGGTCTGCTGGAAGCGGTGGTGGCGGAGATCAGCCGGGGTGAGCTATCAGATACTGGTATCGAAAATCTGCTGGAGCAGCACCGGGACGAGATCTCAGCGCACCTCGAAAGGGTAAAGCGTGAGGGTCAGGAGGCCAAGAACCGTTTCATCGAAGCCAATCTGAGGCTCGTAGTGAGCGTGGCCAAAAAATATTCCGGTCGGGGACTGCCTTTACTTGACCTCATTCAGGAGGGCAACCTGGGACTCATTCGAGCGGTGGAGAAATTCGACCATCGTCGGGGCTACAAGTTCAGCACTTATGCTACCTGGTGGATTCGCCAGGCGGTCAATCGGGCCATAGCCGGACAAGCGCCCAGCGTTAGACTACCGGTTTACGTAGTGGAGGAGCGGAACAAGCTCAAACGGGCCAGCCAAGAACTAGCCCAGATGTACGGTCGGGAGCCGACCGTAGAGGAAGTTGCCCAGGCGGCTGGGCTGCCCCCAAAGAGGATAGGCGAAATCCTCAGGCTAGGTCAGAAGCCGATTTCCCTGCAGACTCCCGTCGGAGATGATGAGACCTTCCTCAGTGAGCTGATAGCCAATGGGGGCCGGATTGATCCGGTAGAGGCGGCCTCCGGTGCTCTGCTCCGAGAGCATATTGAAGAAGCTCTTTCCCATCTGGAAGAGCGGGAAAGGCAGGTTCTCCGCCTGAGATTTGGCCTGGAGGATGGCCGCCCTCACACTCTGGAGGAGATTGGGCAACGACTGGGGGTAACCCGCGAACGTATTCGCCAAATAGAGGTCAAGGCGCTGGAGAAGCTCAAAAGCGATCCTGAGCTTCTCCAGGATCTGCAGGAATTCATCCAGTAAGCCCCTCAAGATATCACCTCTCTCCTCTTGAATTCCGCTGTTAGGCACGCTTTTATTCTTAGAATGGCCAAGAACCGAAAACCGGACACCCTTATGCCCCCCACGCCTTCATAAAATCTTCTGCAGTCGAAGTTAGGAAGACAGGCCTGCTTTGAACACCGCACCTTCTTCAAACTCTTGAAGTCCCGTAAGGCAATCCGTCAAACCTTGTGACGGGTTGTGCTATAATCTAGAGGGTTTGAAAGGGGGAGAATTGAAGGTTATCCGACCAGGAGAAGGAGAAATTTTTGACATCGAGCTGGATGAAGACCTGCTGCAGCGGAACCGAGAGCTGGCCGAGGAAAATCGGCGGTATCTTAACCGTTTCGGTGTCCTCGCCGTCGATGTCATGGGCTCGGTGGGCTCAGGCAAGACCTCGCTGATCGTTCAGCTCATAAGTCGGCTGCAGAAGAAATATCGAATTGCGGCGCTAGCCGGGGATACCACTACGACCGTAGACGCGGAGCGACTGAGGTCTGCCGGGGCCGAGGTGCTGCAAATAAATACGGGCAAGGAATGCCATCTGGATGCCAATTTGGTAAAGAAAGCCCTGAAGGAGCTCGACCTGCAGAAGCTCGATCTCCTTTTCATTGAGAACGTGGGGAACATCATCTGTCCGGCTGATTTCCCCCTGGGCTCGCACCGGAGGGTGGTGGTAGTTTCCCTCACCGAGGGGCCCTACGTGGTGCTCAAGCATCCGTTTTCCTTCCTCGATGCCCAGGTAGTGGTGATCAACAAGGTTGACCTGGCTCCGGCCCTGAAAGTTGACCCCGGCGAGCTGGAAAAACAGGTTCTGGAACTAAAACCGGCCCTGAAGGTGGTGCGGACGAACTGCTTGAGTGGAGAGGGAACTGAGAAGACAATAAGCGCTCTGGGGCTCTAAGCCATACGGCTACGGATCACGGAACAAGATACCGGAAACAGAAGGCGAGCGGTTTTGCATGAATTTTCGGTCTCCCAGGCGATAGCCAACCTGGTTCTGGAGGAATCGCGCAAGCGAGAGGCCAAGAGGGTTCTCCTGGTGGAGGTGGAGATAGGGGAGCTTTCGCTGCTGAACCCAGAACAGGTGGAGTTCTGGCTACGCCTGGCCTTTGAACACACTCCGGCAAATGAGGCCGAGCTCAGGCTAGAGGTCGTAAAGCCGGAAATCGTGTGTGAGCGATGTGGTTACCGGGGCGGGCTGTCGTTTAAGGATGACCCAGTTTATCATTTCCTCACCCCGGCCTTTCGGTGCCCTCGGTGTGACTCACCGGAGATAGTTATCCGAAAGGGAAGGGGTTGCCGGGTAAGGAAGATCGAGATTCTGACGGGGGAAGATGGGCAAGCTCAGGCCAGTTGAGTTCGGAATAGGCACCAAGAAGCTGGCTAAGGTGACCGTTCGGGGGGTGGTCCAGGGCGTAGGGTTCCGGCCCTTCGTATACCGCCTGGCTCACAAACATGGGCTCACCGGCTGGGTGCGCAACACCTCCGAGAGCGTGGAGATCGAGGCTGAAGGGGAAGAATGGCGTCTTTGCGCCTTTGTGGAGGAGCTCCGGTCAAAGGTACCCCCGATGGCCAGCATCGAGACCCTGGAGGTCTCCCTCTCCGAGCCCCAGGGTTACACCGCCTTCGAGATCCGGGGGAGCAAGACAAAAGAGGGGAAATACCAGCTCGTCTCCCCCGACATCGCCACCTGCCGGGATTGCCTGCGGGAGATCTTTGACCCCCAAGATCGACGCTACCGCTACCCCTTCACCAACTGCACCAACTGCGGGCCGAGGTTTACCATCATCGAGGACATTCCCTACGATCGTCCTCGAACCACCATGAAGAAGTTCAAGATGTGCCCGCAATGTCAGGAGGAATATGAGAATCCGCTTGACCGACGGTTTCATGCCCAGCCAAACGCCTGCCCCAGGTGTGGGCCGAGCTTGGAACTGGTAACCAGCAAAGGCGCTCCGGTCGCCAGCGATGACGTCATCTCGACCGCGGCCCGAATCTTAAAAGAGGGCCGGATATTGGCCATAAAGGGACTGGGTGGCTTCCACCTGGCCTGTGATGCCACCAATTCAGAGGCAGTTAGCCTTCTGCGGGAAAGGAAGCACCGCCCGGCCAAGCCTCTGGCGGTGATGATGAGCATGCTCGAGGAGATCAAGGAGCACTGCGTGGTACTGCCCAAGGAGGAGAGGCTCTTACTTTCTCCTCAGTGTCCCATCGTGCTGCTGAAATGGAAGAAGGAGGAATCCTCAGTCTGCGAGGAAGTAGCTCCGGCGCTGAAGTACCTCGGAGTAATGCTTCCCTACACCCCCTTGCATCACCTGCTCTTGAGGGAAGCCGGAATTCCCCTGGTAATGACCAGCGGCAATATAAGCGAGGAGCCCATCGCCAAGGACAACGATGAGGCGCTGCATCGTCTGGGGCACATTGCGGATTACTTCCTGCTCCACAACCGCGACATTTATGCCAAGTATGACGACAGCGTGACCTTCGTTGAGGAGGGCACAAGATTGATTCGTCGGGCCCGCGGCTATGCCCCTTATCCCATCATTCTGCCCTTCAAGGCCAAGCAGGTCCTGGCCTGTGGAGCAGAGCTGAAGAACACCTTCTGCCTGACGCGGGAGCAGCATGCCTTCTTGAGCCAGCACATCGGCGACCTGGAGAACGAGGAAACCCTGGAGCACTTTGAGCGAACGGTGGAGCTTTACCAGAAGCTCTTCCGCATTCGGCCGGAGGTCATAGCCTATGACCTTCATCCGGAATATCTTTCCACCAAATATGCCTTGAGCCTGAAATCTCAAGGTGATTACCGGCTTGTTGCGGTACAGCATCACCATGCCCACATCGTGAGCTGCCTGGCGGAGAACGGAACTGATGGACCGGTCATCGGGGTGGCCCTAGACGGCACCGGGTACGGCTCAGACGGTGCCATCTGGGGTGGGGAGTTTCTGCTGGCCGACTACCGCGGATTCGAGAGGCTGGGGCATCTGGAGTATGTGCCTCTGCCCGGGGGGGAGGCGGCTATAAGAAAGCCCTACCGGATGGCACTGAGCTACCTTTTCCATTCGCTGGGCCAAGAGGTCTCCCTCGAAGGGCTACCTCTTTTAAGTCAGCTCTCCCCGGCCGAGGTTGAGGTGGTCCGACTTCAGGTACAGCGCGGAATAAATTCTCCGCCCACCTCCAGCATGGGGCGGCTTTTCGATGCGGTCTCGGCGCTCATCGGGGTGAGGGGAGTGATGGACTACGAAGCTCAGGCGGCGGTAGAACTGGAGATGCTGGCTCCCGATGGAGCGGAGGGAATGGAGCTGGAACCGTACCCGTTCTCCATCGTTGAGGAGGATGGGTGCCGGGTGGTAAGGCTCGGCGAGCTGATCCGGGCCGTGGTTCAGGAAATAAGAAGTGGGGTTCCATCTTCGCTTATCTCAGCCCGTTTCCACCGCACAGTGGCCGAGCTAATCTTGCAGCTCTGCCGGTTGATCTCTCGGGATACGGGGGTAAAGCAGGTGGCCTTGAGCGGTGGGGTTTTCCAGAACCGCCTGCTTTTCCGGCTGTCCACGAGGTTGCTGAAGCAAGCCGGATTCGAAGTCCTTACCCACCGAGCCGTGCCCTGTAATGATGGCGGTGTTTCCCTTGGCCAGGCAGTGGTGGCCAACTTCAAGCAGGAGGATTAAAGGTGTGTCTGGCAATTCCGGCGAGGATAGTGTCCATCCAGGGTCAGGAAGCTGAGGCGGAGATAGGAGGAATCACCCGGAAGATAAGCCTGGCCCTCACCCCGGAGGCTCAGGTGGGGGACTACGTGTTGCTGCACACCGGGTATGCCATAGCCGTTGTCGACCAGGAGGAAGCCGAGGAGACGCTTAGGCTGCTGGAGGAAATAGCCGAGTTCTCGGAAATGTAGTCGGATGAAGTTCATCGATGAGTTCCGCCGCTTGGAGCTTGCTCAGGGGTTGGCTGGCCGAATCCGCCAAAACTCCAAAAGACGTGCCCGCTTCATGGAATTCTGTGGCGGGCACACGGTGACCATCCTGAAGCACGGGATTCGCCAGCTTCTTCCCCCCACCATTGAGATGCTCTCCGGCCCTGGATGCCCGGTTTGCGTCACCGACAATGCCGACCTGGACAAGGCCATTGCCCTGGCATGTATCCCCGGCGTGATCCTGGTCACCTTCGGCGACATGCTTAAAGTGCCCGGAAGCCGTTCCAGCCTTCAGAAGGCCAAGGCCGAGGGAGCCGACGTGCGGATAGTCTACTCCAGCCTGGATGCCTTGGAGCTTGCCCGACAGAATCCCGATAAGAAGGTGGTCTTCCTCGGCATTGGCTTTGAGACCACCGCTCCCGGGATTGCCGCCTCTATTCTACAGGCAGAGCAAGAGGGACTTAAGAACTTTTACGTTCTCTCCTTACACAAGCTGTGCCCGCCGGTGATAAGGGCCTTGCTCGACTCCGGCGAGGTAAGGCTGCACGGTTTTATCCTGCCGGGGCATGTAAGCGCCATCATAGGATCTAAGGCCTGGGAGTTTCTGGCCAAGGATTACGGCATTCCCGGGGTGGTCTCCGGATTTGAGCCCTTGGATGTGCTGCAGGGCGTGGACATGCTGGTCTCCCAGGTCGAAAATGGGGAGTCGAGGGTGGAGATCGCCTACCGACGGGGGGTAAAGCCCGAGGGGAACCTGAAGGCTCAGGAGTTGATGTACCGGGTGTTTGAGCCCTGCCCCGCCCGCTGGAGGGGGATTGGTGAGGTCCCCGATAGCGGACTCCGCCTTCGGCCGGAGTTTGCCCGGTTTGATGCCGAGCTCGTCTTCTCCCCCGACCCCGGCCCCACCTTGGAGCCGAAGGGGTGTATCTGCGGAGACATCCTTCGCGGGGTTAAGACCCCCAGGGAGTGTTGCCTCTTTGCCCGGGTCTGCACCCCGGAGAATCCGGTGGGACCCTGCATGGTTTCCTCCGAGGGCAGTTGCGCCGCTTACTACCTCTATGGGCCGGACGATGAGTGAGAGAATTTTGCTCGCCCATGGAAGCGGAGGAAAGCTGAGCCACGAGCTGGTGGAGAAGACCATGCTTCGTGCCTTTTTCAACCCCTACCTTTCTAAACTCGATGATTCGGCCATCCTTGACCTCAGCGGGAGGCTGGCCTTCACCACCGACAGCTACGTGGTGGACCCCATCTTCTTTCCCGGCGGCGACATCGGAAAGCTGGCGGTGTGCGGCACGGTCAACGACCTGGCCATGGTCGGAGCCATCCCTCTTTACTTAAGCCTCTCCCTCATCATTGAGGAGGGATTTTCTCAGGATGACCTCCGGCGGATCCTTGACTCAGTAAGAAGGGCGGCCGAGGAGGCCGGGGTGGAAATCGTTACCGGAGACACCAAGGTAGTGCACCGGGGGAAGGCTGACGGGATTTTTATAAATACCGCCGGGCTGGGAGTGGTGCCCGAGGGGATAGAGATCTCCGGCTCCAATGCCCGACCGGGGGACAAGGTCATCTTGAGCGGTCCCATAGGTGATCATGGGATCGCTGTGCTCAGCCGGCGTGAAGGCCTGAGCTTTTCCACCGAACTTGAGAGCGATGTGGCCCCGCTGAACAAGCTGGTGGCCCAGATGCTGGAGGCCTGCCCGAGGATACGCTGCCTGCGAGACCCCACCCGCGGTGGCCTGGCCACCACATTAAATGAGCTGGCCAAGCAATCCCGGGTGAGCATTCAGCTTGAGGAGGAAAAAATTCCGGTAAGGGAGGAGGTAAGGGCTGCCTGTGAGATGCTGGGCCTCGACCCTCTCTACGTGGCCAATGAGGGAAAGCTGGTGGCCATAGTTCCGGATTCGGATACCGCCACGGTACTCCACGTCATGCACCAGAATTCTTACGGCCGTGAGGCAGCCGTGATCGGTCAGGTGCGCCAGGAGCGACCGGGTAGAGTAACCCTCCGCACGAGGTTCGGTACCTCACGGATAGTTGATATGCTGACCGGGGACCCCCTGCCGCGGATCTGTTAAGTAAACCCCAATTTTAAAAAATTTTAGGAAACTCTCTCTAGCTCTCGGAGCACGAGCTCAACTACCTGAGGGATGGCCGCCTCAACCTGTGGGGTACACTCTTCCGAAAAGCTGGAGACATCTTCTGCCTCCACGGCAAAGATGAGGATTTCCTTCGGTTGGGGCAAGCCGAGCGCTTCCCCCAGCTTTACAACCGTGGGCAGGTCAATGCCGTGGGAGAGGACAAGACTAGAATAGGGTGAAAGATCCGAAAGGCTTAACTTATGTACCTCACCAGGCAAACCTTCGCCACTGACGATGGCATCAACGATGATCACCCGGTCGTAGCCAGTAACTATCTCAAGAAGGTCAAGCCCCGATGTAGCAGCTTCCAGAACTTCTGCCTCTGCTGGAATTTCTTTCTCACGCAGACTTCTAACTACCCAAATCCCCACCCCATCGTCACAGCGAAGGGGATTTCCCAGCCCTAGGACAAGGGTCTTCACATCGACTATTGGACGGCGACTACTTCCTTTACCTCAGGTACCTGTTCCTTAAGTATCCGTTCAATGCCGGCCTTGAGGGTTATGGTGGAAAAGGGACAAGCTCCACAGGCGCCGGTTAGCCTGAGCTTCACTATCCCGCTTTCATCTATGTCCACCAGCTCCACGTCTCCCCCATCAGCCAGCAGGCTTGGCCTTATCTTCGCCAGTACCGCCTCTACCTTCTCCCGCACTCTTCCTCCTTCTTGACATTGATTCTTGAGCACAAAGCTCCAATTTATACTTTACCCTAGAGCGTGACCGATTTCAAATTTATCCTTTAAGGCTTTGGGTGCTCTCCAGATTAACATGGGGAGGGTGCGACCTGCCCCTCCCCGACGTTGCCTCATGAGGCATTACTTTGGCACTTATAGGTGGCGGAAGAGCCTTTTCACCTCGTTTCCGCTCTGGTCCCGAACGATGATCTCCAGTGGCATCTGGCCGGGCAGGGCATGGGTGGCACAGGCATGACAGGGGTCATAGGCCCGGAAGGCCATCTCCACCATGTTGAGCAGGCCCTCGGAGATTTCTCCATTCTTTATCAGAGATCTGGCCGCCTTGTCTACGGACATATTTATGGCAGCGGAGTTATTCTGCGTGGCCACAATGAGGTTTACCTTGGTGAGCACGCCCCTTTCGTCCGTTTGGTAATGGTGAATCAGGGTTCCGCGAGGTGCTTCCACCACCCCCATTCCCTCCTTCGGGGTGGTGGTGGGCAGGTTCACTATGTCGGGCGAGGTTAGCTCCGGGTCTCGGGCCAGTTCTAAAACCCTCTCTGCAGCGTAGAGGGCCTCAATTAACCTCGCCCAGTGGTAAGCGAGCGTGTTGTGAACCGGTTTCTCGCCAAAGGTCTCGTACATCTTCTGGTAAGCTTCCTGGGCCAGCGGCGTGGCCATCCCATCAGCGGCATTGAGCCGAGCCAGCGGAGCCACCCGATAGATGGAGGTGTCGTCCCCATCTATAAACCCCCTCCAGCCGAGCTTCTTCAGGTAGGAGAACCTCACGTAGGTCCAGGGCTCCACATGCTCAGCGATGTGGTCCAGGTAGTCCTGTACCCTGAACTTGGCGAACTCCTTACCGTTGGGGTCAACCACTCGAATCAATCCGTCATAGAAGTTTACCTTGTTCTCTCCATCAACCAGCCCCATGTAGTAAGTGCGGTGCTTGTAAATGTCTCCGGTAACGAGGTCCAAATATTCCTTATTTTGCAGCACAATCTGGTCGAAGACCTCCAGGGCGAACTTGCAGAAATCCACCGCATATTCGCCGGCTTGAATGATCGTCTCTCGTTCCTCCTCGCTTATCTGCTTGGAGACCCCTCCAGGAAGTCCGCAGGTAGGCATCACTGGCTTACCGCCGATTATCCGCAGCACATTTCTGAGCCTCTTTCTCATCTCGATCACGCGGCTTCCTGCCTCCAGCCCCACCTTCCCGATAACCCCCAGGATGTTTCTCTCAGCCGCGGGGGCCTGAGGACCAACCACGAAATCCGGTCCCCCCAGGAAGAAGAAGTGAAGGATGTGATCCTCGGCCTGGAAGGCGCAGTACATGAGTTCCCTGATCTTCTTGGCGGCCGAGGGTGGGTCAACCTTGAAGAGGTCGTCTAGGGTCTTAGTGGCTGCCATATGATGGGCGGTGGGGCAAACCCCGCAGATCATGGTCGTTATCCGGGGCATCTCCTCCGCCGGCCTTCCCACGGAGAACTTTTCGAACCCGCGGAGCTCGGGAATCTGAAAGAAGGCCCGCTGGCAGCGTCCGGCATCGTCCAGGAAGATCTCTATCTTGCCATGTCCCTCAAGCCTGGTTATCGGGTCTATAGTTACCTTTTTCATCCTTCCCCCTTTTGAAAGGCTTACATCCTCCTTCTTCTGAGGATGGAAGAAGGCAGGCTGAAGCGATAGAACGTCCCCGCCGGGTCTACCACGGTAGAAATGAGCTTCATTACCTCCTCCTCCGGGAGGCTTTTCTCCTCTTCCAGCCCCAGCAGGGAGGCGACCATCGAGAGTGCCCGAGCGCCCTGGTCTATCACCCCATCCACCGGTCCGAAGCACCCCCGACAGGGCATGTTGGCCCGGATGCAGGTCTCTCCGCAGCCGGAGCGGGTGGCCGGGCCCATGCAGATAAGGCCCTGAGCCAGGAAGCACTTCTCCGGATCTATCTTTATCTGCCAGGGTCGCTTGATCTCCTTTATGGAGAGCTTCTCCGGCTTAGAGTCAACCCGGGGGCAGGTGTCGCACAGGGCCTTCTTGGGGGCCAGCACCGCGCCCTTTTCCGGAAGTTCCCCCTTGAGGATGGCGGTTATGGCATTCATCACTAGATCCGGTGGAGGTGGGCAGCCGGGCAGGTAGTAATCTACTGGAATGGTCTGATCCAGGGTTTTCACGGTGTCGTAGAACTCGGGCAGGATGAGTTCGCCCTCCTCAACCTTCACCCTGGTTTGCGGAGTTACTCCCTCCGGATTCTCCACCGTTGGGGCTTCTTTGTAGACCCACTGGAAGATGGTTTCCCGGTTCCAGAAGTTACCCAGTCCGGGTATGCCCCCCAAATGAGCACAGGCTCCGAAGGCAACTACCAGCTTTGACTTCTGTCGGAGAAGCTTTACCATCTCCTCCTGCTCCTCCAGCCTCACAGCGCCGTTTATGAAGCTTACCGCTATCTCCCCATCGGGCAGTGCCTCAATGTCCTTCCTTTTGAAGTCCAGGGCCACTGGCCAGAGGACGATATCCACGGCATCGGTCACCTTGAGGATGTCCTCATTAAGGTCAACCACCGTCTCCTCACACCCGCCGCACGAAGCGCACCAGTAAAAGGCTACTTTTGGCTTAGCCATTTCCACCTCCTAAGTCCTAATGGAAAGAGGACCGAGTTCTTTAATTTTCTCGGTCATCTCCTTCACAATGTGGGCGAAGCGGTCTCCTTCAGAGGCCGAGACCCAGTCAAGGCGAAGTCTCTCCTCCTCGACCCCCAGTTGCTTCAGCATTTCGCGAAGCAGGGTGACCCGGCGCAGGGCCTTATAATTTCCCTCCAGGTAATGACAATCTCCAGGGTGACAGCCGCAAATGAGCACCCCGTCTGCTCCAGAGGCAAAGGCCTTGAGAACGAAGAGAGGATCTACCCGTCCGCTACACATAACCCGGATCACTCGAACGTTGGGCGGATATTTAAGTCGCGAGGTTCCAGCTAAATCGGCCCCTGCATAGGAGCACCAGTTGCAAAGGAATCCGACGATCTTGGGCTCGAAATTCATACCAGCACCCCCTCTATTTGGGCCAGAATTCCCTCAGTGATAAACTGCCGGGCGGCGATGGCGCCCGAGGGACAGGCAGCGGCACAGGTACCACAGCCTTTGCAAAGGGCTTCGTTGACCACGGAGGTCTTTTTCTCCTCCTCGAAGGAAATGGCACCGAAGGGACAGAGCGGAATACAGGTCTTACAACCGGAACAAAGCTCTTCGTCAATCACTGCGGTGGCAGCCTCGATTTCCACCTTGCCGCGGCTGATAAGGGAAAGGGCTCGAGTAGCCGCCGCCGAGGCCTGGGCCACCGTGTCCGGGATGTCCTTTGGTCCTTGGCAGCACCCGGCGATGAAGATGCCGTCGGTCATGGTGGCCACGGGGTCCAGCTTGGGATGGCGTTCCAGGAAGAAGCCATCCTGGCTCTGAGTTATGGAAAAGGTGCGAGCTACCTCCTCCACATCCCGGCGAGGCTCCAGAGCGGTGCTCAACACCACCATATCCACCGGGACACGAACCAAATTCCCTAAGAGCGTATCCTCGGCACAGACGATGAGCTTGCCCTGCTCCTCCTCACTGATGGCCTGATCGGTAACCTGAGCCACCTTGCCCCGAATGAAGTTTACCCCTTCGTCCGAGAGGCGCTTGTAAAATTCCTCGAATCCTTTGCCGAAGCAACGCATGTCAATGTAAAACTGATATATTTCTGCCTCGGGGATCTTCTCCCTTATCAGGTGGGAGAACTTGAGGGAGTACATGCAGCAAACCCGGGAGCAATATTCGTGATAGTTCTGATCCCGGCTGCCCACGCAGTGGATGATGGCCACGCTCTGAGGCCGCCGCCCGTCTCGTAGGATGATTTCCCCACCCGTCGGCCCAGCCGAATTACAGAGTCGCTCGAATTCCAGAGCGGTATAAACGTTGCCATACTTGCCATAACCATATTGAGTTATGGGAGTAGGATCAAAGACATCGTAGCCGGTGGCCAGAATGATCGCCCCTACCTCCACCTCCACCACCTCATCCTCTTGATCGAAATTGATCGCCCCGGCCTCGCAGAACTTCTCACAGGCTCGGCAGGTGCCCTTGAGGAAATAGGCACAATGTTCTTTATCTATCACCGGGACGTTGGGAACGGCCTGGGGAAAGGGAGTGTAAATGGCCTTTCGCTGGGCCAGGCCGGCGTCGAACTCGCTTTCCACCTTCCAGGGGCACTTCTCCTGGCAGATACCACACCCGGTACACTTGTCCATGTCTACATAGCGGGCCTTTTTCCTGATCTTTACCTTGAAGTTTCCAATAAACCCCGAGACCTCCTCTATCTCGCTCCAGGTGAAGAGGGTGATGAAGGGATGTGAGCCCACTGCACTCATCTTGGGGGTTAGGATACAGGCGGAGCAGTCCAGGGTGGGGAAGGTCTTGTCGAGCTGGATCATATGCCCGCCGATGGAGGGCTCCCGCTCAACGAGATAGACCCGGTGTTCTGAATCGGCGATCTCCAGGGCTGCCTGGATTCCGGCGATGCCACCGCCAACGATGAGCGTGTTGGGATTAAAAGGCACCTCCCTAGCTTCCAGGGGCTGATGAAACCTCACCTTCTTCACCGCCGCGTTCACCAGGGCTTTGGCCTTCTCAGTGGTTCCATTTTCGTGCACCCAGCTATCATGTTCTCGAATGTTGGCCATCTCCAGAAGGTAGGGATTGAGTCCGGCCTCCTGGAGCACCCGGCGGAAAGTGGGCTCATGCATTCGTGGGGAGCAGGCAGCCACCACTACTCGGTTTAGCCCCAGCTCCGCTATATCATTCTTGATAAGGGCCTGCCCCGGGTCGGAGCACATAAACTTGTAGTTTCGGGCGACGACCACATCCTCCAGACCCTGGGCAAACTGGGTCACCGCTTCCACGTCAACCGTGCCCGCAATGTTTGCCCCACAGTGGCAAATATAGACGCCTATCCTAGGTTCCATGTCCCCTCCGCTCAAGAGATTGCTTCAAGTACCAGCTCGCTTATGTCCTTGACCTCTATAACCGATTCCTTGCCCATGGAAAGCACGCTGTCCTCAAAGTTGAGCAGACAGTAAGGGCAGGCCAGAGCTAAAACCTCTGCCCCGGCCTCCAGAGCCTCCTCCAACTTGAGGTCGGAGAATCTCTCACCCTTCTTGGTCTCCATCCAGATCCTCCCCCCACCTCCACCACAGCAAAGGCTGTTCTCCCGGGAATCCCGAAACTCGAGGAGTTCAATTCCCGGAATTGCCTGCAGCACTCTACGAGGCTCGTCATAGATCCCGCTGTGACGCCCCAGATAACAGGGATCGTGGTAAATCACCCTCTTCTTGATCTCCCGGCCAAACTTGAGCTTGCCCTGCTCGAGGAGCTGATCCAGGAGTTGGGTCACATGCATCACCACATATTCGCCCCCAAGCGCCGGATATTCGTTCTTAAAAGTGTAGTAGCAGTGTGGGGAGGTAACCAGGATCTTGGTCACGCCGCCGGAGTTGAAGGCCTCGATGTTGCTCTCTGCCAGGCTATTGAAGGTGCTTTCGCTCCCTGACTTGCGCACACTCTCTCCGCAGCAGCTCTCCTTTTCCCCCAGAATGCCGAAGTCAAGGCCCAACTTCTGTAGGACCTTCGCCGTGGCCTGAGCTACTCTTTTGGCCTTGGCATCGTATGCCGGGATGCAACAGGAGAAGTAAAGCCACTCGGTACCCGGGCTGAAGGTCTTCACCCCGAGGTCTTTGGCCCAGTTGGGTCGCTTTTCCGGTGCTTCTCCCAGGGGATTGCCCACCGAGCCAATGTTCTTCACGCTGAGACGTAGGGAGTCGGGCACCTTGGCCACGCCCATCTCGGCCACGATCTTGCGCAGGGCCCACATAATGTCAATGATCTCCACCCCTCGGGGGCAGCGCTGAACACAGGCCCCACAGGTGGCACAGAGCCAGATGTCCTCGCTCTCGAAGTCGGTCACTCCCAGTTGTGTCTGATGAATCAACCGCCGCACCAGAAAGCTCCGTACCAGGTTCCAGGGGCAAGTCCCGGTGCAAAGGCCACACTGGTAACAGAGCTTAAAGACCTCACCACCGGCTTCCTTTACGAAGTCCGCCGCTTCTTTAAAGGGTGCTAGTGCTGGCATCCTTAACCTCCCAAGATGTTTGCCTATTGTTAGTAAATAATATGTCGGCATTAGGTCCAAATGGCCTAGAACTTAACCACCAGCGATGATCACGGTCCTCGGAACGAGGCCCGCGAGCATTACCATTGCTGAGGAAGCAGCAAAGACCAGTGGGATATGGCGTAGATTCACAAAGTAAAGGTCTCCTCGGTGGTTTCAGGTGGGGTAAATTCACTTGCTGTGGGGCGGAGACCATGTGTGAATTATGCTTCTGAGCTAATCTCTGCTCCGAAACCTTAAACTCGGATGTAGCTGTAAATGAAATTTGCTTGAGGTAACTCCCCAGAGAAAACCTGGTATAAATTTTAAAGGCTTTCTTCATTAACAAACTCGTGCTGAAGAACTACTTCTAATTTATCCAAGTCATCCCTTGAGTCAAGACACCTTGAGGCCCAGTTTCCTGGCAAGCAAAACTATCCCTTCTTTGGTGCAAAACTCTTTCTCGCTCGGATCGTTAAATACCCCAACGCCATGGATCTGCATGATCCTGAGGTGAGCTCTCACCGTTCTTTCATCTATCCCTAACTCAGCAGCTAACTTGGATACGGGCAGACAAGCACAGTCGCATTTCTCGCTCAGCTCCTTTAATTTGTTTACTATTTGTTCGTGTTTGATGACGTAACTACGGTGCAACTTTGCGGAGGGACTCATTGTTTGTTAATTTTTACTGTTTCCCGTTAATTGCCACAAGAATTGTAACACTTTAACGGGATAGCGTCAAGGCAGCGGATTGCGGTTGGGATTGAACTGGGGTGAATAACTAGGCGGATAGAAAAAGGGAGAGAATAGCGAGCGCTGTATCACCAAGGCCAGTTTGAAGTAAGCCGAAGGCTGGGAGGTTTCTTTATTCCCTAACCCTTCCGGGACGAACGACTTTCTGGAAGTTCCTCGGGGGGCGGACCTCATCCAGTACCTCCAGCCTCCCCTGCTTCTCCAAGCGTTGGATGATGAGATACCAGGCACAGTCCTTCTCAGGATCCACCTCACACTTCCCCTCGCTGCAGCCACCACAAGGGCCGTTGAGCAGTCCCTTAGCACAGCGGATAACGGGGCAGATTCCTCCGGTAAGGCCCAGCAGACAATCTCCACAAGCGGCGCAGACCTCCTCCAGGAGCCCCTCCTCCCGCTGTTCCCGGCCGATGAAGAGGGTGTTTTGTGCCGGCAGAATGGGAACTTCGGGGAAGACCTCAGCCATCATCTGCACCCCGGCACCACAGGCGAGGGAAAGAACCGCTTCAACATCGTTGAGTTGCTCCTTAAGTTCTGTAGCTACCAGGTGGGAGTCGCACTGCTTGGGGTGGGTGGCCGTTTTAAAGTCAAACTGCTTGTCCTTTGATCTAGCAGCCAGTCGCAAAAGCCGAGCCAAATTCTCCGCTTCCTTTATGCTCCTCGGAGGCTGTGTACAGCCGTCGCAACCAAGTATAAGGACCTTAGAATAAGGGGAGAGGAGGTCTAAAAGCTCATTTAAGGGCTTAAGCTCGGTTATTATCATTCCTGCCCTCCTGAAGAAGCACCCTCTAGACTGGCCCTGAACTGCTTTAACTCCTCGGTGAAACTCTCAGGGTAACGTGGGGCCACAAAGGAGAAGCGGAGGTTCTCTCCCAAGCCAACCTCGGCCAGTCTCTTTCTCAGGGCCTCTATCCGATGCTGTGCCCCTTTGCTCCCCTTCTCCATCTTGCAATCCTCCTCGGGGCAGGCAGCTACCAGCACCCCCTCCACACCTTGGTCAAATGCCTCCAGAACGTGACCAACATCCAGTCTTCCGGCACATGGGAGATCTATGATGCGGACGTTTGGGACAAGACCGTCATCGAGCTCGGGGAAAGCTGCCCATTGACAGCGGAACACAAGTATTCGAGGGCTCTCCATGTCCGAAGTCAGCCTGGCTATCAGGCCCGAGAGCCTCTCCCTCTCCCAGTTTTCCAGCTCTAAGGCCTCGGCCGGACAGACAGCCACACAAATACCGCACCCCCGACAGAGCTCCAGATTGAAGCTGGCTGGCTGAGTTCCCCCAAGCGTTGCTGCCTCATAAGGACAGTAGAAGATACAATTGCCACACCTAATACATTTATCTGGGTCCGCCTTTACCTTGAGGCTGTTCCTCTCCAGCGTGATGACCTCTTCACCCAGGCCAAGCTGTGACAAGACTACATTGAGTACGGCGACCTTGCGCCCGCTCACCGCACTACCTCGCTCGAAGCGACAGTAGTCCTCATCGCAGCCGAGCACATAAATCTTCTTCAACCCCAGCTCACCCAGCGCCCTGAGATAGACCTCCTCCGGAATACGGCCGACACAGGGGACCGACAGCGGGATATAGGTCGAGAGCTTGAAGATTCTCTCGGCCTGGGCGAAGTCGGGGCTGGCACCCTTGCAGGCAATGAGCAATGTGTCAGAACCATACTTTTGTTTTGCATCTTCGAGGTAACGAGTCAGCGAATCAAGATCATAGTAGAGGACATCGATGGCTTTAGCCGGGCAGGAGGAATAACAGAGGCCGCATACCTGGCACTTGTCAATTTGAAGAACTACTTTGCCGCTGTCCTCTTTTCTCAGAGCTTCAAAGGGGCAGAGGGAAGAACAGATCGAACAGCCAGAGCAGCGCTGCTCGTTTACCTCGACTGCCGTCCGGGCTTCAATTAGCTGAGCCAAACCGACCTCCAGTGGCATGATTTCGTTCGAGAAGTGCTAAAGTAGCGGGACTTTGGGGGAAATAAAAGGAGTTAGCGTCGAGAAGGAAAAATCCACTCCACCTGAAAAAACTTCCCATCATCCTTTAATAAGGAGCCCGACGCGAGCCCAACGCATATTATAATCAGCGAAGAGGCATAAGTCAAAAAGATGTGCTGGCTGACCACATAGGTAACACTTTTTCAATATACTCTATCGGCGTAAGATAGCCAAGTGATTGGTGTGGGCGGTTGAAATTATATTCTATGAGCCATTCGGTTAGCCGGGGATTGAGCTCTTGAGGGTCTAAGGATAGATTGAAGTTATAGAGCCACTCATACTCCAGGGTCTCATTAAACCTC
>CBFDTP010000004.1:0-39148 GCA_965612975.1 uncultured Dehalococcoidia bacterium
TTTCAAGCAGAAGACGGCATACGAGATCATGCCTAGTCTCGTGGGCTCGGAGATGTGTATAAGAGACAGAAATAGAGGAGGCAAGTTGAGGCAGACCTCAACCCTCAGCCTGATCGCGGAGAAAATCCACGCCTACCTTTCACAAAAGCAGGCCGCCCGGGAGAGGGCTTTGCAGCTCTGTCGGGAGGTGATCCTGAACTGTTCTTCCTCCATCCGAGCGGTTCATCGGGGCGAGTATGAGAACGCCCAGGAGGCGGCGAGGTCTGCCCGGGAGTTGCTCGCCAAGCTGTCTCAAACCCTCTCCGCCTACCCGGATCTTGCTCACTCCGGCTTCGTTAACGATGCTCAGAAGGAATATGTTGAGGCCACGGTTCTATTGGCCCTGGTCCGGGGGGAGGTCATTCCCGACCCCGATGAACTTGGGGTGTTCTACGTGCCTTACCTTAACGGGCTGGGGGAGGTGGTGGGAGAGCTCCGCCGTCAGCTGCTAGACCACATAAGGTGTGGTGAGCTGGAGCGCGGCGAGGAATTGCTCACCCTAATGGACGACATATACGCTTTGCTGGTGGGCATTGACTTTCCGGATGCTCTGACCGGAAGCCTTAGACGGACCACCGATATGGTGCGGGGGGTTTTGGAGCGTAGCCGGGGGGATCTTACCTTGACTCTGAGGCAGAGGGAGTTGGAGAAGAGGATGGAGGAGCTACAACAACATCTTAACACTGGGGGGGAAGCTTGAGCGACAGGGCATTCGAATGGAGCATGATCAGCCTTACCTTGGTGGTGATTGTCTGGATGGTGTGCTCCATACTCTTCCTGCATTTGCCCATTGCTTGGGCCATAATAAGCGGATTCGTGATCGAGGTTGGGGTGGGGGTGTATCTGCTTTACCGCTGGGGCCAAAGCTATCTGGAGAGAACTAGGTAGCGGCGACATCGCGGTCGCCTAAACGGTTCAAAAAACCTGGAAAGGAGTTTGGGGATGGTCTGGATAGCGTTAGTAGCTGGCATTTTGGGTCTGGCCTTTGCTGGATTTTCTGCCCTGGCTACATTGCGGGCCAGTCCCGGCATTGAAAGGGTGAGGGAGATCTCCGAGGCCATCAAGGAGGGGGCGCTTGCCTTCCTTCACCGGGAGTACCGGATCCTGGGCCTCTTCATCGTGGCGGTGGCGGTTATCCTCCTCATTCTGGGATTGCTGACGGAGGCCATGAGTCCCTGGTCAGCGCTGGCATTTATCTTTGGTGCTCTCTGCTCCATGGCTGCCGGATATGCCGGGATGAACATAGCCATCAGGTCCAATGGTCGGACCACCACAGCGGCTCAGAGGAGCTTGAACGATGGCCTGAGGGTGGCGTTTCGGGGGGGAACAGTGATGGGGATGGCCGTTGTGGGAATTGGCGTGGTGGGACTCTGCGTTCTTTACTTCGCCTTCTACCAGAGCCCCGATTTCCTCACCATCATCCCAGCCTATGGGATGGGGGCCTCTTCAGTGGCCCTCTTTGCCCGAGTAGGCGGCGGGATCTACACCAAGGGGGCTGATGCGGCAGCCGATCTGGTCGGCAAGGTGGAAAAGGGCATCCCGGAGGATGATCCTCGGAATGCGGCAGTCATCGCTGATTTCGTGGGCGATAACGTCGGTGATGTGGCCGGGATGGGAGCTGACCTCTTTGAGTCCTACGTCGACTCGATCATCGCCACCATGACCCTTTGTATAGTGGCTACCGCCATTGGGCTCGTCTCCGGCGACCCCACGGCTTGGCACCTGCCATTGCTGGTAGCCGCCGGAGGGATAGTGGCCTCCATCGTCGGAACGTTTTTTGTCTCGACGAGCGGACAAGGCATGGGGGCACTCCTCTGGGCCCTTCGTCGGGGCACCTTTGTGGCCGCTGGCCTAACCTTGCTCCTCTCCTGGCTGGCTGTCCACTTCCTCAAAGCCGATTTTGGCGTTTGGGTGGCCGTCCTCTGTGGCCTTGTGGCCGGGGTGATCATTGGCGAGAGCACCAATTACTACACCGCTTATGAATACCGCCCGACTCGGAAGATCTCTGAAGCCTGTACCACTGGAGCAGGAACGACCATCATCCGGGGCTTTGCCAACGGGCTGATGAGCACCTGGGTGCCGCTCCTAGTGGTGGCCCTGGCCTTGCTGGGGGCCTATAGATTCGCCAGCTTTTATGGCGTGGCCATTGCCGGAATCGGCATGCTCTCCACGCTGGGCATCTCGCTCGCCACCGACGCCTATGGCCCGATCGCCGACAACGCCGGTGGAATAACCGAGATGGCTGGCCTGGGAGGGGAGGTGCGAGAGCGCACCGACGCCCTCGATTCGCTGGGCAATACCACTGCTGCTACGGGGAAGGGATTTGCCATAGGTTCAGCCGCTCTCACTGCCTTGGCCCTGATGCTCTCCTATGCCTTCGCCGTGGGAATAGCTGAGGTCGGTGCCCATGGTGAAATAATCGTGGCCGGGGGATTGGAGGCCAGCCTGCTGAGTGCTCCAGCGGTAGCGGGGGTCTTCATCGGGGTGCTGCTCCCGGCCGTCTTTTGTGCCATGGTCATGGGAGCGGTGGGCGAGAACACCTTTGTGATAGTGGAAGAGGTAAGGCGTCAGTTCCGGGAGATCCCCGGATTGTGGGAGGGGAAGGCCCGACCGGATTATGCCCGGTGTGTTGACCTCTCCACTAGGGGGGCGCTGAGGAGGATGGTCATTCCCGTCATCATGGCGATAATCGCCCCCCTGGCAGTGGGCTTTATCCTGGGCAAGTACGCTCTGGCGGGCTTCCTGCTGGGGTCCATCGGCGCTGGATTCATGCTGGCCATAATGCAGGCCAATGCCGGGGGCAGTTGGGACAATGCTAAGAAGTGGATCGAGGCGGGACACTTCGGGGGTAAAGGCTCCGAGGCCCACAAGGCCGGCGTTGTAGGCGACACGGCCGGCGATCCCATGAAAGATGCCTCCGGTCCCTCACTGAACATCATGCTCAAGCTCATGTCCATCATTGCTTTGGTTTTCGCTCCGCTGCTCGCCCACTTCGGCGGCCTGATTTGAGATCGAACGCTCCGCCTCCTGCCGCTCGGGGTGTGGATTTTACCCGAACAGCGGCTGGCAATTATTGTTGGATATGTTATATATGCTACAAAACCAAATACATTTGGTTTACGGCAGGAGATACCCCGTAAGGGGAGCCGAAGGGGCAGGGGGTCCTGAAACTCTCAGGCAAAAGGATTGCCGTAGACGAAACCCTTGGAGAGAATCTGAATAGATCGCCGAAGGGGTAAGCCCGCTGGGGCAATCTCTCAAGCAAAAGTACAGGGGGAATCAGCTTGGCTGATTCCCCCTGTCTGCTTTGGGGTCGGTTGGGGGGATGAAATGCGGTCCTTGAAGAAAACGCCTCTAAACCAGGCTCACCATGCCCTGAGGGCTAAGATGACCGAGTTCGCTGGCTGGGAGTTACCTGCCTGGTATACCTCCATCCTAGCAGAACATCGGGCAGTTCGCTCCCGGGCGGGCATGTTCGACGTGTCCCACATGGGTCGCCTCTGGATAGCTGGGAAGGAAGCTGGTGATTTCCTGGACAAGGTGTTGACCCGGTCGGCCAAGCAAGTACCGCAGGGCTCTTCACGGCTTTGCCTTATGTGCCTGGAGGACGGGGGCATCTTGGATGACCTGTGTCTTTATCGGCTGGATGCCGATCGATATCTATTGGTCTGGAATGCCGGCAACGTCGAGCAAAAGCTCAACTGGCTCCTTCGCTGTGCCAGGAACTTTGACGTCGTGATCGAGGATCATTCTCCTGATATGATGATGCTGGCCGTTCAGGGCCCGGCGGCCTGGCAACTCAAATCTCTTGAGGGCCTCTCCAACCTGCCCCGCTTTGGCCACGTCCAAACAAAGGTGGCCGGGAAGGAAGTGTTCATTTCCCGAACGGGCTACACTGGGGAGGACGGATTTGAGCTGATCAGCGAGGCAGGCAATGCCTTGCCTTTATGGGAGCTGTTTCTAAAACAGGGGGTAGAGCCGTGCGGTCTCGGAGCGCGCGACAGCCTGCGGCTGGAAGCCGGCCTGCTGCTTTACGGTCAGGACATGGACACCAGCACCAATCCCTTCGAGGCAGGGTTGGGGTGGCTGGTTGATCTGAACCGGGATGATTTTGTGGGCCGAGAGGCTCTGCTGGCGATCAAGCGTCAGGGGGTCAGGCGTAAGCTCATCGGCTTTCGCCTCCGGGGGAGGGAGATCGCCCGCCCAGGCTATAAGATCCTGAGGTCGGGTCGGGAGGTGGGGGTGGTCACCAGTGGAGGATATGCTCCAAGCCTGGGCCTCAGCATTGGCCTGGGCTATGTCCCTTCGGAACTGGCCGCAGTGGGCACCGATATCGAGATAGCCATTCGTAATAAGCTGGTCGCGGCACAGGTGGTTGAGCGCAAATTTTACCAAAGGGGGTCAGGATGAATCCTAGGGAGTATCGATATACCAAAGAGCATGAATGGATTTGTCCTGCGGGTGATGCCAGGGGAAGGATGGGGATTACTGACTATGCTCAGTCGCAGTTGGGCGACATAGTGTACCTGGATCTTCCTGCCCCAGGCACCGCGGTGGAGCAGTTCGAGAAGATGGGGGAGATAGAGTCGGTGAAGGCAGTTTCCGACCTCTTCGCGCCGGTCAGCGGGCAGGTGGTGGAGGTGAATCAGGAAGCCATCGATGCGCCACAGCTAGTGAACCAAGACCCCTACGGAGCTGGCTGGTTGGTTAGGTTGGAGCTGAGCCGGCCTTCAGAACTTGATGCCCTGATGAGCGGGGAGGAATATGACCAATTTGTGGCCCAGTTGAGTGAGGAGGAGAGTTCGGAAGGGGGTGAATAAGAATGCCTTTGCCCTATTTACCAAACACCGAGTCTGAGCGCCAAGCCATGCTACAGGAGCTCAGGGTTGATTCGGCGGAGGAGTTCTTCAAGGATGTTCCCGAGGATTTCCGCAACGTGCCCTTCAGACTGCCCCCACCTCTCCGAGCTGGAACTGAAGAAGGAACTCCGGCAGCTAGCTAGTCGCAATGCCAACCTGGATGAATATGCTTGCTTCCTGGGCGGCGGATACTACCGGCATTTCATTCCCAGTGTAGTCGGTCATATCATCCGCCGAAGTGAGTTTTATACTCCTTATACCCCCTATCAGCCGGAGGTCAGTCAGGGCACGCTGCAAGCGACGTACGAATACCAGTCCCTCATCTGCCAGCTCACCGGCATGGAGGTGAGCAATGCGGGGTTATACGATGGAAGTACGGCTGCCGCTGAAGCAGCATTGATGGCCTGCCGGATAACCGGAAGGGACAGGATTTCCGTGCTCTCCACGGTAAACCCGAGATACCGCAGGGTGATCGAGACCTATGCCAGCGGCCGTGATATCCAACTGAACCAGGTGGAGCCGGATCTGTCCAATCTGCCTTCCGACAGCGCCTGCCTGATAGTGCAGCAGCCGAATTTCTTCGGCTACCTCGAGGAGGTGGACTCCTATGCCAGTAGGATTCATGAGGTAGGAGCCTTGTTCATCGTCATAGTTGACCCCATTTCGCTGGGGATGTTCAAACCGCCTGGTGATTATGGAGCTGATGTGGTGGTGGCTGAGGGGCAACCCCTGGGCAGCCCACTCAGTTTTGGAGGCCATTTAGTAGACCGAGCCATGCTGCTCTGCGTCACCGAGATGAACTCGAGACAGGAAATAGACCGGCTGGTGGAGGTTTTAGCAAAGCTATAAGGAGGGGGAGATGCTCCGGCATTATTTGCTTCCCGACTTAAGTCAACCGGGCAAGCTTGGCTGCACCTTGCCCTCTTTGGATGTGCCCCCGGCGGAGCTTCCACCCAAGGAGCTGCTCCGCGAGGAGCTCGGCTTGCCCGAGGTCAGCGAGGTTGAGCTGATCAGGTATTTTACGCATCTGAGCCGACTCAATTACGGGGTGGACACCGGGTTCTACCCTCTGAGAAGCTGTACCATGAAATACAACCCCAAGTGGCATGAGGACGTCGCCTCGCTTCCCGGCTTTGCCTCAATCCACCCTTATCAGCCGGAGGAATCCGTTCAGGGAGCCCTAAGGCTCATGTTCGAGCTGCAAGAATACCTGGCGGAGATCACCGGCATGGATGTCGCCAGCCTGACACCGATGGCGGGAGCTCAGGGCGAGCTTTCGAGCCTGCTCATGGTGAAGGCCTACCACCGGCAACGGGGAGATAATTCTCGAAGAAGAATATTGGTGCCCGACTCGGCTCATGGCACTAACCCGGCGACCGCCGCCATGTGCGGGTTTGAGGTAAGTCATGTGCCCTCTGATAGAGAGGGAAACCTCGACCTGGAGAAGCTCGACCAGCTAATGAACGAAGAGGTGGCTGCCCTGACCTTGACCCTGCCCACTACTTTGGGCCTCTTTGATCCTCGGATAGTTGAGATAAGCCAACTCGTCCATGAACGGGGGGACTCTTGTGCGGTGCCGGGGCCAACCTGAATTCCTTGCTGGGCAAGGTGAAGTTTGGAGACCTGGGCTTTGATTGTGTTCAGCTAAACCTGCACAAAATCTTCAGTGCACCTCATGGTGGGGGTGGGTCTGGAGCAGGCCCTGTTTGTGTGAAGAAAAAGCTGGCTGACTTCCTGCCTTCCCCTATAGTGGCCAAGGAGGGAGAAAGGTATACTCTGGTCTCACCGGCCAAGTCCATCGGTAACCTGGGGGCAGCCTTCGGCAATTTTGGAGTGATGATCAAGGCCTATGCTTACATCCGCTCCCTGGGTGCTGCAGGATTGAGGGAAGTAAGCGAAAATGCCGTTCTAAATGCTAACTATCTCAAGGAGAAACTCAAGGACTATTACTATCTGCCCTATGATCGTCCCTGTATGCACGAAGTGGTGTTTTCCGGCCGGCGGCAGAAAGCCAGGGGAGTGAAAACCCTGGACATCGCCAAGCGCTTGCTCGATTATGGCTTTCATCCGCCCACCATATGCTTTCCCCAGGTAGTTGGTGAAGCCCTCATGATCGAGCCAATGGAGACCGAGAGCAAGCAAACCCTTGATGCCTTTATTGAGGCCATGAAGGAGATCGCCCGGGAGGCGGAGAACAATCCCGAAGTCCTGCACTGCGCGCCCCATACCACTCCCGTCAAGCGACTGGACGAGGCTCAGGCGGCCAGAAAACCGCTCTTGCGCTGGGAATGGCAGAGGAATAGGGGAAAGCCTTGAATGAGAAGGATTTGGTTGTAATTGGAGGAGGCCCGGCCGGTTATGTGGCGGCCATCCATGCCGCCCACTTGGGGGCTAAGGTAGCCTTAATTGAGAAGGATAAGCTGGGGGGCACCTGTCTCCATCGAGGATGTATACCCACAAAGGCGCTCACCAGAAGCGCGGAGGTGCTTCTCAAAGCAAGAAGGGCCAAGGAGTTCGGAGTGGAGGTGACCGAGGTTCGGGTGAACTTCCACCAGGTCATGTCTCACAAGGCTCAAGTAATCAGCCGACTGGCATCCAGGCTGGAGCAACTAATGAAGCTAAACCGAATAGAGGTTTATAAGGGCCCAGGGCGCGTTCTGTCGCCTCAACGGGTCGAGGTAAAAGGTCAGGAGATAGTAACCAGGAGGATTCTCATCGCCACCGGATCAGTGCCGGCTTCGCCTCCCATCTCCGGCCTGGATCTGCCAGGGGTGCTCTCCACCGATGATATCCTTGAGCTGAAGGAACTCCCCAGGAGCCTCATCGTCATCGGGGGGAGTTATGTGGGGGTTGAGCTTGCCAGCATCTTTAGCGAGTTGGGTGTCAGGGTCACCATTCTGGAAAAGCTTCCCCACCTCTTGGAGTCGCTCGATGAGGAACTGGTTCAGCTCTTTACCC
This sequence comes from uncultured Dehalococcoidia bacterium, assembly GCA_965612975.1. Lineage (GTDB taxonomy): Bacteria > Chloroflexota > Dehalococcoidia > SZUA-161 > SpSt-899 > CAZYDA01. The sequence goes on from CBFDTP010000004.1 coordinate 7,857, forward strand.
GGGTTCTACATCGGCGGGGGGTTGAAGTAAAAACGAGGGCCGAGGTCAAGGCCATTGAGGAAGGCCAAGCAGGGCTTCGGGTGATTTGGGATGGTCCTGAGGGTGAAAAGGGGAGCGAGGGACAGGCAGTTCTGGTAGCCACTGGACGCCTTCCCTATACCGCTGGGCTGGGCCTGGAAGACCTCGGCCTGAAGCTGGAGGGGAAAGCCACCGCTGTGAACGAGAACTTGGAGACGAGCGTTAAGGGCCTCTACGCTGCTGGGGATGTCCTGGGCCGACATATGCTGGCTCACGTAGCGTTTCATGAGGGGGAGATGGCGGCGGAGAATGCCCTGGGACGTCCCCGCCGGGTTGATTATCGGGTTATCCCTACTTGTGTCTTCGCTCAGCCGGAGCTGGCCAGCGTGGGTCTTACCGAAAAGGAGGCCAGGGATAAAGATATTCCCTACCGAGTGAGCCGGTTTCCCTTCGCCGCTTGTGGTCGTGCCATGACGATGGGTGAGCTCCAAGGGGTTTGAGGCTGCACACCGTCTGTGAAAGTGCGCGGTGTCCCAATCGGGCGGATTGTTTTGCCCGGGGCACGGCCACTTTCATGATCCTAGGGGATATCTGCACCCGAAATTGTACCTTCTGCGCGGTAAGGCATGGAAGGCCTCAGCCCCCCGACCCGGAAGAGCCAAAGCACGTAGCGGAGGCGGTCAGGAGACTGGGGTTGCGCTATGTCGTCATTACCTCGGTAACCCGAGACGACCTCCCCGATGGCGGGGCGGGGCAATTTGCCCAGACCATCAGGATCATTCGTAGCCATGACCCGGATATCTTGGTCGAGGTTCTCGTTCCGGACTTCAAGGGCTCGCTTACCGCGCTACAGATGGTTCTTGAGGCTGGCTTGGTCGTTCTCAATCACAACGTGGAAACCGTGCCTCGCCTTTACCCCGAGGTTCGCCCCGGGGCCGACTTCCACCGCTCGGTGGACTTTTGAAGACGGCCAGGCATCTTGGAAAGGGGACCTTGACCAAATCTGGCTTCATGCTGGGGCTGGGCAAAACCGAGCCGGAGGTAATCGAGCTGATGGCCCAACTCCGGGAAGCTGGTTGTGATCTCCTGAGCATTGGCCAGTACTTGCCGCCGTCGTTGGGGCATTACCCAGTGGCGAGGTTTGTTCCTCCCGAGGAATTCGAGCATTATGAGGCTGTGGGGAGGGCCATGGGGTTCCTGGCCGTCGTTTCCAAGCCCCTGGTGCGCAGTTCCTTTCAGGCAGCGGAGGCCTACCTCTCGGCCGTGAGAAAAACCGATTGACAGCCTTTTAAACAAGGTGCTATCATGTCGCAAAGTCATCCACGGCAGGTTTCCCTCCGCCAAGCGGTTTGTTGAGATGTCATCAGCTGCCATAGTGATCGATGCCAGAGACAATGTAGCTACCGCGTTACGACAGCTTGAGCCGGGGGCATCTGTCTCGGTTGAACGAGCGGGTAAGGTCGTCCGTGTTACCCTGCTTCAGACCATCCCGGCTGGTCACAAGTTCGCCTTGGAGGACATCGGGCCGGGGGAGCCGATAGTTAAATATGGCGAGGTTGTCGGCCGGGCCACCAGAAGGATTGCCCGGGGAGAGCATGTCCACATCCACAACGTTGAGGGCCTGAGAGGCAGGGGAGATAGACAGTGAGATTTCAGGGATACCGGCGCCCGAATGGTCGGGTTGGGGTGAGGAATCACGTCCTGATCTTCCCCACCGTGATCTGCGCCTCCACCGTGGCTCAGCTGATAGCCCAGGAGGTTCCTGGGGCCATCGTTGTCAGCCACCCTCACGGATGTGGCCATCTCGGGAAGGAGAAGGAGCACATGATTCGGGCCATGAGTGGCTTTTGCTCCAATCCCAATGTAGCTGGAGTTCTGCTGATCGGTCTCGGGTGTGAGCTTCTCCGGCCGGAGTCAATCGCCGAGCGATTGGATGGACCGAAGTTCGAGTTGTTGAGCATTCAGGCTGAGGGTGGCACAAGCCGGGCCGTAGCCAAGGGGAAAAGCCTGGTGGAGAAGCTTATGAGGGAGGCTGCCGGTGCCCAGCGGGAGCCGGTAGATGTATCTGAGCTCATCCTGGGCACCCATTGTGGGGGCTCCGATACCTTCTCCGGGTTGACCGCCAATCCGGCGCTGGGGGTTGCCTGTGACCGATTGGTAGCCGATGGAGGAACGGTAATACTTTCGGAAACGGCTGAGATGTTGGGGGCGGAGCACATCCTGGCCCGAAGGGCCATCAGCGAGGAGGTCAGCCGCCGCATCTGGGAGATCACCTCGGCCACCGAGGCCAACGTCAGGTCAATGGGCGTTGACATTCGCGGGACTGACCCTTCGCCGGGGAACATAGAGGGCGGGCTGACCACCCTGGAGGAGAAGTCCCTTGGCTCCATACGTAAGGGGGGCACTTCCCCCATCGTGGAGGTGGTCAAGTATGCCCAGAGGCCCTCGCGGAAGGGGCTGGTAATAATGGATGGGCCGGCCCACGATGTCGTCTCCAACACCGGGATGATAGCTGCTGGGGCACAGATAATAGCCTTCACCACCGGGCGAGGGACGCCCCTCGGCTCGCCCATAGCCCCGGTGCTGAAAATATCTTCCAACAGCGCGGTCTATGAGCGAATGCGGGAGAACATCGATGTGAACGCGGGGACGATTCTTGACGGTGGGGAATCTATTCGGAGCGTTGGAGAGCGGATATTCGAGGAGATCATTGCAGTGGCCTCGGGGAAGCTGACCCGGGCAGAGATCCTGGGGCATCGGGAGTTCGCCATACACCCGATTGGCCCCACAGTTTAACCCGAGGGCTGGCTTGATGGAAGGGGGTGATAACTGGTGCAAGATCTAAGAAGTGCTGGTGGGGGAGGTGGTGGTCCTCGGCAAGGGCTGAGGGGGCTGGAATTCTGAAGAGGAGGTAACGTGAGGAAGACCTTAATCATTCTGCTGACCTGTGCGTTGTTGTTCAGCCTGGCGCTTGTGGCAGCGGCTGTGCCAGCGATCGTTGATAACAGCGTTGTCCCAGCGAACCAGGAAGTTAGCCCCGGGTGGAGTGGTTGGGGGGGCTGTACGGACATCATGGTGGGCAAGAATGCCACGGTGGATGGCTCGGTGATCGCCACTTACTCCTGCGATGGTGCTCTGTATGCGTCCATTGAGGTTGTGCCCGAGCGATCTTATCCACCGGGCACGGTTACGCCTTTATATTATCGTCCCTTCCCCGAATGCTATGAAGACTACCTGAAGGCTGCAAAGCAGGTAAAGCGGGTTGGCGAGATGCCACAGGTGGAGAGGACCAACCGCTATCTCAGCATCAAGGTCTGGTATGATGATCAGCGCGTTGGAGGCATGAATGAGTATGGCGTCACCATCGGCGAAACCACCATCCCTGGCAGGAAGGAGTTGGTGAACGAGAAGGGGCTTCTCGGGGCCTATATGAACTATCCCGAGACCAGCCTCATGGTGCTGGGCCTGGAGCGAGCTAAGACGGCCAGGGAAGCCATCCAGGTCATGGGCTCCTTGGCGGAGAAATATGGATACCATGCTCCGATGGGGCCGGAGCACATGACCGTAGCCGATGGCAATGAAGTCTGGGCCTTTGAGATCTTTGGCCCGGGGCCTGACTGGTATCCTGGCTCTGACAAGCCGGGCGCGGTGTGGTGTGCCCAGAGAATTCCCGATGGGGAAGTGGGCGTTTCCGCCAACCGCAGCCGAATTGGCCAAATCGACCTGGATGACCCGGATCACTTCATGGCCTCGCCCAACGTCTTCTCGCTTGCCGAGGAGATGGGTTGGTATGACCCGAAGAGTGGCAAACCTTTCATCTGGTATGAAGCCTATGGGCCAAGTAACAGCCGGGGTTCCCGGCTGCGCGAGTGGCGGGTTCTGAGTCTGGTGGCACCGTCCCTCAACTTAGATCCCGAAGCCGACCGGTTTCCCTTCTCGGTCAAGCCGGATAAGCCTCTCTCCGTTCAGGACATAATGGCCATTCACCGGGATGTTCTCCAGGGAACACCCTATGATGTCACGGAGAACCCGGCCTTCTACGTGAATGGGAAGAAGAGTCCTCTGACGAGCCCGTTTGGCCCCGATGATCTGTACGATCTGCTCGGGGTGAGGCCGGAGAGGACGGTTGCCTGCCCGGTGTCCGTCTTTTCCTATGTGGCTCAGATCAGAAGCTGGCTGCCGGACCCCGTTAAGGGATGCCTGTGGTTTGGCTTCGGCAACGCCGCGACTACCTGCTACGTGCCCATTTACTCCGGGGTTACCCAGGTTCCTTCCTCCTGGAGCACCACGGACTTGAGGAAGGTGAACCGGGAGAACACCTACTGGGCCTTCAACCTCGTCAATACCCTCTCACTGATCAAGTATCAGGAGGCCATCAAGGACATCAAGGGAGTTCGCGACCCGGCCGAGACCAACTTCTTCGCGATCCAGCCAGCCATCGAGAGCGCGGCGGTTGCCCTGTATGACAGCAAGGGTCCGACCGCGGCCCAGGACTTCATAACCAACTATACCAATGCTTGTCTGAACGAGGTTTCCGATACCTATTGGGAGCTGGTTGATTACCTGCTCTTCAAGTATTACTTCAAGACGTGGGTTCCCGAACCGGGTCCCTTGCCTATGGTGATGCCACCGGTGTTGCTCCTGATGGGACAGTGAGGATGGAAAGATACAGAGTGATTGATGCCCTGAGTGCCAGGCTAAGGGCAATTGAGGGGGTGGATGGCTGTCCACCCCCTCAACCTGCGACCCATAGCCCGGGGTGTTGGTGGGTCAGCGCCGGTTTTTGGTATCATGGGTTACGGAGGGTTCCTGTTTGAGCCACAGGATTGATTAGATTAAAAAAGCAGGAGGTGAAATGAGGAGAATAGCTGTACTGGGAGGGGGCAATGGGGCACATACCATGGCTGCCGACCTGACGCTGAAGGGCTTTGAAGTGACGCTGTGCGAGGCGCCGGAGTTTGAGGCCAACTTCCGCACCACGCTGGAGCAGCAGGGGGTTAACCTTATCGACGGCTGGGGGGAGGGGAGGTTTGTCCGGCTACACAAGGCGACCACGAACTTCCGGGAGGCGATTGAGGGGGCCGATTATATCATGCTGGCCATCCCGGCCATGGGTCACGACCACTTTTTCAATGGGATGCTGCCCTATCTGGAGGATGGCCAGACCATCGTTAGCTGGCCGGGGAATTACTCCGCTCTCCGGTTTGCCAGCTTACTTCGGCAGAAGGGGATCAAGAAACGGGTCACCTTTGCTGAGGGGCATACCCTCCCCTGGGGATGTCGGATGGAGGGCCCCGGAAGGGTGCGGATATTCGTCGAGGCCTGGAAGCTCTTGCTGGCTGCCTTCCCGGCCAAGGAGACCCAGAGGGTGGTGAATGACCTGAAGGACGTTTATCCCGTGGTCGCTGGAGAGAATGTTCTGGCCACCTCCCTGAACAATCTCAACCCCATCGTCCATCCGGTGGGCTGCGTGCTCAATGCCGGCTGGGTGGATACGCTGGGGAAGGATTTCTACCTCTACAGATATGGCACCACCCTTTCCATAGCTCGAGGAATTAAAGCGGTCTTTGACGAGGTGAAGCGAGTGGCTGAAGCCGTGGGGGTGAGCATGCTGGACTATCCGGAGGAGGCCTTCTGGTCTCGAATCACCATTATGGGCTACTACTTCAAAGCCACCTTTGACAAGGAGGGGAAGATAGCCGATATTTCCGGTCCTTCTTCAATGAAGGCCAGGTATATCACCGAGGACACCCCCTATGGGCTGGTTCCGGTGGGATTGCTGGCACGGCAACTGGGGGTATCCACTCCGGTCATCAATGCCGTAGTCGAGCTGGCATCGGTGATCAACCAAACGAACTATTGGGAGCAGGGGCGTAAGCCGGAGGAGCTGGGGATAGCCGGACTTGGCCGGGAGGAGTTAAAGCGGATCCTGGAGGAGGGATTCTAGGTTCCCCAGAGCAGTCCGATTCGCTCCTTGACCTCGTGAATGGTCTCTCGGGCGATGGCCTGAGCTCGCCTGGCTCCCTCGTTCAGGATCTCCTCCACGTATTCAGAGCGGGCTGCAATTTGAGCCCGACGTTCTCGGAAGGGAGCGAGCGCCTGATTTATTCCCTGGGCGAGAAGCTTCTTGCATTCCACACAGCCAATGCTGGCCTTACGGCATTCCTCGGCGATCTCAGAGGTTCTTTCCGGGTTAAAGAAGTGATGTAGGCGGTAGATGTTGCAGATATCGGGATGTCCCGGGTCGCTGCGGTAGCGCCGGGCTGGATCGGTAAAGGCGCTCATCACGCGCTGGAGGGTTTCCTCCGGCGAGGCAGCCAGCTCGATGTGATTGTTATAGCTCTTGCTCATCTTGTTCACCCCATCGAGCCCCAGAACCAGGGGATAGGAGGTGAGCTTGGCCTCGGGCAGGGGGAAGACGGGGCCAAAGAGGTTATGAAAGCGGCGAGCTATCTCCCGGGTCAGTTCCAGGTGGGGGAGTTGATCCTCTCCCACGGGCACGGTATCGGCCTTGTAGAGCAGGATGTCGGCTGCCATGAGCACCGGGTATCCCACCAGGCCGTAGTTCACGTTCTCTGGCTGCCGGCGGGCCTTTTCCTTGAAGGTCGGCACTCGAAGCAACCAGCCAAGCGGGGTGACCATGCTGAGGAGGGTGTGTAGTTCCATCACCTCGGGTACCCAGGACTGGACGAAGAGGATGCTCCTCTCCGGGTCGAGCCCTACCGCCAGCCAGTCGAGCACCATCTCGCGGATGTTCTCCTTGAGGCGGCCCACATCTTCCATGGTGGTCAAGGCATGGATGTCGACGGCGCAGTAAATGCACTCGTACTCGTCCTGAAGCTTGACCCAGTTCTGAAGTGCTCCGAGATAGTTCCCAATGTGCTGCTTTCCGGTGGGTCGGGCTCCGGAAAAGACTCTGCCCTTCGGTTTGAATTCACCTTGTCTCATCACATCCTCTCCGGTGCAGTGATTCCCATGAGCTTTAATAGCTTGGTCAGGACGAGGCGGGTAGCCTCAACCAGCTTGAGCCGGGCCTGGGTCAGGGCTCCATCGGAAGAGACGACCCGGCACTTCTCGTAGAAATTGTGGAAGGCCACGGCCAATTCCTGAGCATAGTGCGGAAGATGATGTGGCTCAAGATTCAGCGCTGCGAGCTCAAGGACTTCCGGGAGGAGGACGAGCTTGGAGATGAGCCCGAGTTCGGCTTCCTCCTGGAGGTGTGAGACATCTCCTCCATGGTAGTCTATCCCCCGCTCCCGAGCCAGACGGAGTATTCCCGAAATTCGGGCATGGGCATACTGCACGTAGTAGACTGGATTTTCGGGGGCCTGGCGCTTGGCGAGCTCCAGGTCGAAGTCCATCTGACTATCGGCTGAGCGGGAGAGGAAGAAGAACCGGCAGGCATCAGCCCCCACCTCCTCCACCAGCTCTCGCAGGGTGATCAGCTCCCCGGTTCGTTTGGAGACCTTCACCTCCTCCTCACCCCGGCGAAGGTTAACCATCTGAGAGATGATTATCTTCAGCCTCTCCGGCGGGACCCCTAGCGCTCGAACAGCCGCCAGCATTCGGGACACATGACCCTGGTGATCTGCCCCCCAGATGTTTATCACCTCATCAAAGCCTCGCACCAGAAACTTATCGTAGTGGTAGGCGATGTCGGAGGCGAAATAGGTAGGCATGCCGCTGGAGCGGATGAGGACCGCCTCCTTGTCCTCTCCGAGCTCGGCGGAGGTAAACCATAGGGTGCCGTCTCTCTTCTCCGCAAAGCCCTTCTCCTGCAGCAGGTTCATTACCTTATCGAACAAACCCGATTCGTAGAGGGAACTCTCACTGAACCAATTATCGAATTCCACCCGCAGCATCTCCAGATCCTGTTTGATGATCTGGAGGAACCGCTGAACTCCAAGGTGACCTATCTGCCGGATGGCCTCCTCCTCGGGGAGTTGGAGCAGGGAATTCCCCCTCTCATGGGCGATCTCTTGGGCCAACTTCAGGAGATATTCCCCCTGGTAGGCATCGGGGGGGAGTTCGACTGGGAGGCCCAATGCCTGGCGGTAGCGAGAATATAAAGAGCGGGAGAAGATCTCGATCTGGTTTCCGGCATCGTTGATGTAATATTCCCTTTCCACCTCGAAGCCACAGGCGCGGAGGATGTTAGAGAGGGTGCTGCCCAGAACTGCCCCTCGACCATGTCCCACGTGGAGGGGACCGGTGGGGTTTACGCTGACGAACTCAACTTGCACTCGCCTTCCCTGCCCCAAGTCCAGATCGCCATAGGCCTCGCCAGCCTTCAGTATTTCCTCCGTCTGCTGGATAAGCCAGCTTTTCCTCAGCCGGAAGTTGATAAATCCTGGAGGGGCAACCCAAACCTCTTCCACCTCTTCCAGCGGGGGAAGGAGGGAGACCAGGATTTCGGCGATCTTGAGGGGATTTAAGCCGACCGAGCGGCTCAGTTTCAGAGCTATAGGGGAGGCATAATCTCCGTGTTCTGGCTTTTGGGGATGTTCCAGATTTACCTCAGGGAAGGCCACCTGGGGGAGCATTTTCCTCGCCGCCGCCTCCGCCAAGGCCTCCTCCAGCAATTGAGCAAGCTTATACTTCAGCACCTTCTAACCTCGGACAAGTTTGAACTTGATGGTGTCATGGCCAGGGACCGTCATTCATCCTTTCTTGGCATAAAAATTTGCTGGCGAGTTTAATTATATCATTCCGGAGGCTGTCGTCCAGTGGTCGCTAAGAGTTTAGTTCAGTTCAACCGAGGCTCGCCACAGTCGCTTTACCTCTCGGGCCAGCTCGGGATGATTCTTGAGCCCATGATCCTCCTCAACTATCCGCCAGGCCTCTTTCCTGGCCTTCTCCAGCAGGTCGAGGTCGGAGAGACGAGCCATCTTGAGATCGGGAAGCCCGCTCTGCCGGGTGCCGAAGAACTCGCCCGGCCCGCGCAGCTTGAGATCCTCCTCCGCTAAGAGAAAGCCATCATAGGTTTTCTCCATTATGGAGAGCCTCGTCTTTCCGTCCTCGGAAGGGTTTTCGGAGAGAAGCAGGCAGTAAGCCTGAAAACTCGAGCGCCAGACCCTCCCCCGGAACTGATGAAGCTGGGCCAGCCCAAACCTCTCTGCCCCCTCGATCAGTATCACCGTGGCGTTGGGGACATCAATGCCCACCTCAACCACCGGCGTGGAGACCAGGATGTCCAGCTCCCCAGAGCGGAATTTTTGCATCACCTCATCCTTCTCCGCCGAGGACAGACGTCCATGAAGAAGCCCGAGTCTCAGGTCGGGGAAGACCTTCTTCGAGAGGCGCTCATACTCGCTCACGGCAGCGGCTGACTGAATTGCCTCCGACTCCTCGATCAGCGGGCAGATGATGAAGGCCTGATGTCCTTGGGCCACCTGCTGGCGAATGAAGTCATAGGCCTGCTGGCGCTGCCGCGGGCCCAGCCACCTGGTCTTCACCTCCCGCCTCCCCGGGGGAAGCTCATCCAGAACGGAGAGGTCGAGGTCGCCATAGATGGTCAGGGCGAGGGTGCGAGGGATGGGGGTGGCACTCATCACCAGCATGTGTGGCTGGGGGCCCTTCTGTCGCAGAGCTAGACGCTGCCTTACCCCAAAGCGGTGTTGTTCATCTACCACCACCAATCCCAGGTTGTGAAAAACCACCTCCTTCTGGATCAGGGCATGGGTGCCTATAAGGAGATTCACCTTCCCCTCAGCGACAAGCTGGCGAAGCTCTTCCTTCTCCTTTTCCTTGAGCCCTCCGGTGAGCAATCCCAGGCTGAGGGGGCGGGAAAGGGGGGAAGAAAGGGAACAAATCATTCCCTGAGGCTTCCCTCCGAGGAGGGAGCAGAGATTGGCGAAGTGCTGCTGAGCCAGGATCTCGGTAGGGGCCATGAGGGCAGATTGGTATCCGTTGGCCGCAACGAGCAGCATGGCCGCGGTGGCCACCACCGTTTTGCCGCTTCCCACCTCGCCCTGAAGAAGTCGGTTCATCGGTCGGGGCCCAGCCAGATCCTGCCTTATCTCCTCCAACACCCGCCGCTGAGCACCGGTGAGCTCAAAGGGAAGTAGAGATAGAAAGCCCTCCAGGTATTTCGGGTCGATGTCCAAGCTGATGCCCTCCTCGCCCTCTTGCTCCTGTCTTCGGAGGGCGAGGCCGAGCTGGATGAGAAAAAGTTCGTCGAAGGCCAGGCGCCGGCGGGCTTCGGCCTTTGAAGCTTCGCTCTCCGGGTAGTGAGCTTGGCTTATGGCCTCGGGAAGTTCGAGCAGTCCGAGCTCGCTTCTGACCTCCTCGGGGAGGAAATCCTTGAGCCCAGGAAGTGCCGAGTCCAAAGCCTCCTTCACAACCCGACGGACGGTTCGGGGGGAGAGGCCTTCGGTTAGGGAATAGACCGGCACCAGTCTCCCGGCATGGATGGGCTCCGGGCCAGGGAATTCATATTCGGGAGAGATCAGGGCCTTCTGTCCCCCCCAGAGCGTTACCTTACCGCTGAGGAGAACCGGCGTATTAGGGGTGAGTTTCCTTGCCAAGTATGGCTGGTTAAACCAGACCGCCCGCATGTTTCCCGTCTCATCCCCAACAATGGCCTCGATGATCTGCCGGCCTCTCAGGCTTTTCCGTACTGAGGTTTCCCAGACCCGAACCAGGACGGTTTGTTCAAGGTCCAGTTCCAGCTCGGAAATCTTCCGCCTCAGGCTGTAATCTACATGACGTCGAGGGAAGAAGTAGAGCAGCTCGCGGATGGTTCTTACACCCAATCTTTCAAACTTCCGGGCCAGCCTTGAGCTTACCCCCTTGAGTTGAGTTATGGGTGCCTCAGGAGATGGGCCCTCCCCTTTGGCGGAGCCTCCCGGCCCTCTGGGCAAGCCCTCGGCCTCCAACCTGCTTTTCAGGAGTTCGGCTTGCTGGAGCACTTCGGCCACCCACCTCTGCCGTTCGGCCTTCCCCTGCTCACCGTACCTAAAAGGAGGGGAAATTTTCAGCGCTCTGACCAACTCCCCGGTCTCGGCCAGGAGAACCTCCAGAAAACAATCCAGCCCCCCGATAACGGCCCGGTTGTCGTAACCTCTGGCCTGTTCGGCCCCAAGCACCCTCTCCAGGCTTTGTAGCAAGCCCAAGTAGGTACGACGTCGACTTTCGGTGAGTTCCCCCAGGATAACCTCGAGTCGGTCAGGGTTCTGGAAGAGGCTCCTTTTTCCTAGCCCTACCAATGTTTCACATCCTTGGCTATTCGAGGGAAATGATGTAGTCATAGTGGAGTTGGCCGCCGAGGAGTATTTCCACCTGCAGGTTGGGATACCACTGGCGCAAAAGCTGGGAGAGGTTATCCAGTTCAGCGGGGCTCACCCCAGAGCCGTAGTAGAGGGTGAGAAGCTCATACTTCTCCGCGTTCATCTGGGAGAGAAGCTGTTGGAGCACTTGTTCCCTGTTCTCGCCGGCAGCAATCAGCTCCCCGTCGAGGAAGCCGATGCACTGCCCTTCCTTCACCGAGAGGCCTTTATAACGCATGGACCTCACCGCGGTGGTTATCTCACCGGTGCGCACTGAGGATAGCCCCTTCTGCATGGCCTTTACGTTGGTCTCGAGGTCTCTTTCCGGGTCGAAGAAGAGGATGGCGGCTATTCCCTGGGGGATGGTCTTGCTAGGGACGATCTCCACCCTCTTGGAGCAAAGTCGGCGAACCTGATGGGCAACCGGGAGGACGTCGGAGTTATTAGGCAGAATGATGACCTCGTCCGTGGGGGCTGACTCCACGGCGTGGAGTATTTCCTTTACGCTGGGATTCATCGTCTCACCACCGGGGACGACCAGGGCCCCGAGGCTCTCGAAGACCCGAGTTAGCCCTTCTCCTGAGGCCACAGCGATCATCGAGATGGTGCTCGAAGGAAGCACTTTACGGGCCAGGAAATCCTGGTGTTGTTCATCCATGTTCTCTATCTTTACCTGTTTCAGGGTTCCAAGCTTTGTTCCGTAGCTTATCGCGCTGCCCGGGTCGAGCGTATGGAGATGCACTCGTACCAGGTTTTCATCCCCAACCACCATAACGGATTCCCCCATTTGGGCCAAGTTTTGGCGAATCTCGTCTGGGCGAAGGCCTTCCCCCTGGAGCAGGAACTCGGTGCAATATCCATATTGAGTTTCCTCGCTCGCCCGTTCAGCTGCTACCTGGGCCGGTATTTCCACCTCATGCTCTTCGGGGAGCTTTTCTCCTTTGAGGAAGCGGAGAATGCCTTCCAGGATCACATAGAGTCCCTGTCCTCCGGCATCCACCACCCCTGATTCGCGAAGCACGGGGAGAAGTTCCGGCGTGCGGGCAACGGAATTTTGAGCTTCCTGTACCACTCGCTCCATGATCTTCAGGAGTTCATCATTGGAGGAGGTTATCGAGCTGGCGGCCTCCGAGGCCTCCCGGAGAACTGTGAGCATGGTTCCCTCTACCGGGTGACTTACCGCCTTATAGGCCAGCTCAGTTGAGCGCTTGAGTGCTCGGGCGAGATCCTTTCCCGAGAAATGGTCCTGGCCCTCGAACTCCTGAGCCAAGCCACGGAATATCTGTGAGAGGATTACCCCACTATTGCCTCTGGCTCCCATCAAGGCCCCCTCGGCCATGGCCTGGGCCACGGCGGAGCAACTGTGATTCGGACAAAGGTTAGCCCTCTCCAAGGCTGCCTCCAGGGTCAGCAACATGTTAGTTCCGGTATCACCATCGGGCACCGGAAAAACGTTCAGGGCATTGATCGTGGGGACACTCTGCCGCAGAAGCCGACTGGCCGCGCGGAACATTTTCCTCAAGCTTTGACCGTCCCAGGCGTTCAGGTCAATCTTACGCTGCATCCTTATCCTAACTTGTATTATCCTAACAGAGATTCTACAATGTTAGAGGGACATTAGTCAAAGTAAAGTCAGGAGAAGCTATGAAGTGTGAAATCTGTGGAAAGATTCTTCAGTTTGGGCATAATGTCAGTCACTCCAAGCGGCGCACCGGGCGAACCTTCCGCCCCAACATACAATCACTCCGACTTGAGATAGGCGGAAGAAGAAGGAAGGTCAATCTTTGCACCCGCTGCCTCAGGACCATCTACAAGGTTAAGGGCTGATCTTTGGCTGGCTAAAGGGAGAGGATTTAGCTCGTTGAAACATTTCCAATTTTTGGAAAGATATCCGTCGGGCACCTCGCTAGACAGTCCGCTTCCTGACCACGGTATACTCCAAATTTGTTTCCTTACCACCTTATGCTCTCGGAGCTTGGAAGAGGGCGGGTTGCCCTTTTTTAAAGGGGTTTAGTATAATGGGGACAAGATTATAGTCATCCCCAAAAAATTCCTAGAATTTTTGGGACCCCATAAAAAATTTGATATTAAATTTCGGGGTACTATAAACAAGGGGGTGTTGGAATGCCTGGACCATTGGCTGGCGTCAAGGTGGTAGAGATAACCATGTTCCAGCAGGGCCCGGCTGCTGGGACAAGGCTGGGGGACATGGGCGCCGACGTGATAAAGGTGGAGCCATTGACCGCTGATCCGGCGAGGGGATTCATGCGGGTCATCGGGGCCATGGTGGGATTGAAGGGACGGAATTATTACTTCGAAAGTCACAATCGCAATAAGCGAGGCATGGCTCTGGATTTGAGGTCGGAGAAGGGGAAGGAGATATTCCTCCAGCTCATTGACCGGGCGGATGTGTTTCTCACCAACATGAGCCTTGAGGCTCCAGAGAGGCTGGGCATTGGCCCAGAGGTACTGCTTGCCCGAAATCCTCGCCTGATCTATGCCCATGCGAGTGGCTGGGGGAGGAAGGGGCCCGATGCCAATGAGCTCTCCTTCGATTACACCGGACTGGGCCGGTCTGGCATGATGATGTCCTGTGGAGGGGCGGAGCAGGGTGATGAGCCCGTCAACCTGCTGCCCGGACTGGCCGATGAGCTGGGCGGCATGGTCTGTGCTTGGGCTGTCTGCGTGGCCCTTTATGCCCGGGAGAAGACGGGCAAAGGGCAACTGGTGGATACCTCCCTGATGGGAGCGCTTATCGACTTACAGAGGCTGGTGCTGAATGCCCCCTGCATCCTCGGTCAGGAATTTCCTCGTGTGTCTCGTGAGGCGGCAGGTAACCCTCTCTACAACCACTACCGGGCCAAAGATGGTAGATGGTTCATCTTGGCCCACCTCCAGCCTGATCGCTATTGGCCCAATATCTGCCGAGCGTTGGGGAGAGAGGACCTCATAGATGACCCCCGGTTCAACAACATAGAGGCCCGATCGGAGAACGGCCGGGAGTTAGTTCGGATCATGGATGAGATATTCGCCACCAAGACCAGGGATGAATGGTTTGAGATCTTCAAGCGGGAGGGCCTGATCTATACCCCTATTCAAACGCTCACTGAGGTGACTAACGATCCTCAGGCGATAGCCAATAGATACATCATCGAGTATGACCACCCGGTCTTCGGCCGGACCAAAATGTGTGGCTTTCCCTGGGACTTCAGCGAGACACCCTGTGAGGTGAGGAGGGAGCCACCGGAGTTTGGTCAGCACACGGAGGAAATCCTGCTGGAGCTAGGCTATACCTGGGAAGACATTGCCAAGCTCAAGGAGGAGAAGGTAATCCCTTAGAACACTTAGAAAGGAAGGTGAGAAATGGAAAACACTGCAGTTAGAGGGCTGGCTGTGGTGGATAAACTTTACCAGGATTACGGTTGCCGTGCCAGGGAGCTTAAAAACCAAGGCAGAAGGGTATTGGGATATCTATGTGCCTTGACCCCGGTGGAGATAATCACCGCTGCGGGATTTTCCCCCTTTCGCCTAAAGGGCAGCGTTCACGAACCCATCATCAAGGCCGATGCTCATATGGAGACCATTGTCTGCCCCTTGATTCGGAGTTGCTTTGATCTGGCGCTCAAGGGCAGGTATGATTTCTTGGATGGGATAGTCATACCTCATTCCTGCGATAGCCTCACCCGCAGTTATAGCACCATAAGGTATACCCTCGGACTGCCCTACTCTCACTTCGTCAACATTCCTCACAGCACTAAGGACATCTCCCTGGAATTCCTCAAGGCTGAGCTCGACACGTTCAGAAGAAGCCTGGGTAGGTTTGTCAGGAGGGAGATAACCGATGAGGATCTCGTCCGGTCAATCCAACTTCACAACGAGAACCGGGCCAAGGTGAAGGAACTTTATGAGCTAAGGAAGCCGGAGCCACCGCTCATGTCGGGGGCGGAGGTCACTAGAACCTTGGTAGCTGCCATGAGCCTTCCGGTGGAGGAGTCGAGCCAGTTACTGAGCAGCGTCATTGAGGAGGTCAAGGGAAGGGAGAAGAAGCTTTCGGGATCGCCGCGGATCATGGTTATCGGTGCCCAGATCGATGACGATGCCTTTATCCGGCTAATTGAGGAGAGCGGGGCCAATGTGGTGGCCGACAGCGTCTGCGTTGGAAGCCGGGAGTATTTCCCCGAGGCCAAGACCACCGTAAGTCCGCTTGAGGCCCTGGCGGAGCGGTATCTTCGCGGGGTAAACTGCCCCCGCACCTATCGCGAGTTCACCGGACCAACCTATCAGGATGACCTGGAGGCCAGATTTGGCCACATTGGCCGGGCCATCAGGGAATTCCAGGTGGATGGCGTGATACTCTATATCTTGAAGTATTGCGATCCATTTGGCTTTGAGGTTCCGGCGAGGATGAAATATCTGGAGTCCTTGAACGTTCCTGTACTTCATCTTGAAGACGAATACTCCATGGCCAGCATTGCCCGACTGCGAACCAGAATTCAGGCCTTTTTGGAAATGATAGCTAAGTAGGCTGGAAACGAAGTGGTCGTAGACCGAAAAGGAGGCTAGATGGCGGAGCAAAAGTGGCCCGATAAATATCCAATAGAGGGCAGAAGGGGGAGGAAATATGGCACGGTAGCTGCCATGAAAGTTGCCCCAATGGTAAAAGCTGCTATTGGTGGCGCTGTGGAGGCAAAAAGACAGGGTAAGGCTGTAGCCTATTGCTTTATAGAGTCTATCTACGACGAAATTATCCGGGCAATGGATATAGTTCCAATGTGGACCGAAAATTATGCTGGCATATGTGGGGCGAAGCGCGATGCCCAGAGGTTTATCGATAAGGCGGATTCCCTGGGCTTCTCTCGCTCGCTATGCACTTATGCTACCTGCGGGTTGGGCTTCGATGCTTGGCGTGAGGAGTTGGGAGAGATGCCGCCCAACGCTCCCTGGGGTGGGCAGGTAAAGCCCGACGTCATGCTGTCCAGCGGTCAGATAATCTGCGACCCACGGAATAAGTGGTATCAGGCCTGTCAACAGTTCATGCCCGATGTCCCGGTTTACAACTGCGCTGCCCTCTGGCCGCTCTATGAGGACGATCTTGATCGCCATGATGTCGAGGCCTACTACGTGAAGTATATAACCGAGGATCTCCGCGGTCTGGTGAGATTTCTTGAGGAGCACCTCCATCGGAAGATGGACTGGGAGAGGCTATGGGAGGTGATCAAGCTGGCTGATGAGACCACGGATCTGCATGTGGAATGCCGGGAGTTGCGCAAGGCCGTCCCCACTCCCATGGATACCGGGGATGCCATGAACACCATGGTGGCTCAGTGCTTTCTCATGGGAACCAGGGAAGCTTACGATTTTTTCAAGGAGCTAAGGGATGAATTAAAATACAAGGTGGAACACAAGCTAGGAGTGGTTCCAGAGGAAAAGTATCGCCTCATTTGGCCCGGAGGTCTCCCTTCCTGGTTTGCGCTGACTGACTTCAACTATTTCTGGAGTAAAGGCGCAGTGTTTCCCGTAGAGTCAACTTACCACGAACTGGTTTATTCGACTAAGGATCTCGATCTGCCTCAAACTGATGACCCCCTAGAGCACCTAGCGTGGAAGTGGATAAGGCGACAGACCTACTGGTGGGACAAAGCTAAAAAGCGCCCCGGCTCTGAGCCGGATGTGGAGAAGCTGATCACCTGGATTGAGGAGTACAAGATAGATGGCGTGGTGATACACGAGGCTTATTCCTGCCGTAGTTGGCATGTCGGCTTGCTTTGGCAAGTGAATCAACTATCTAAGATTTATAGACCCATACCGGTTCTGACTCTCAAGGGGGGTAAGAAGGAAGTAGTCTATCGGGAGCTACCATCGTTAGTTTTGGAGAGCGATATGATAGACATCAGCTCCTACTCGGAGGCGGAGACCCGGGCCAAAATAGATGCCTTCATCGAGACCCTGGAGTCCATCAAGAGCCGCAGAGTGGAAGTTTGAAGAATTCTGCCCGGAGAGCTGAAGTGAACTACTTCGCCGGCGTGGATATAGGCTCCACCATGACCAAAGTGGTGATAATGGGCCAGGAGGTCATTGCCTCCGTGGTCAGGGTTACCAAGCCGGAGCAGAGGAGGCTGGCCTATCTTACGATGAGCGAAGCCTTAAGAGAAGCCAACCTATCGTTTGACGAGCTTACCTATGTGGTGGCCACGGGCTATGGTCGAATTAACGTCCCCTTTGCTGATAAGCAACTCACGGAGATCTCCTGCCATGCCAGAGGAGTGACCAGCCTTGTGCCCGGGACGCGAACCATCATTGACATCGGAGGCCAGGATTGCAAGGGGATAAAGGTAGCTGGGGGGAGGGTGGTCGGCTTCGTCATGAATGACAAGTGTGCTGCGGGAACCGGTCGTTTTCTGGAACTCACTGCCAGGGCTTTGGGGGTGAAGCTGGAGGAGATGGGAGAGCTGGCGCTGACCTCCAGCAATCCGGTGGAGATAAGCAGCACCTGTACCGTCTTTGCCCAGCAGGAGGTGGTGAGCAAACTGGCGGAGGGCGTGGCCCTAAGCGACATCCTGGCCGGCCTTCATCAGGCCATTGCCTCTCGCATCCTCAGCCTGGTGAACCGACTGGGAATAGAGCCGGAGGTAGTGGTCACCGGAGGTGGTGCCAAGAACATCGGCTTGGTCAAGGCCCTGGAACGCAAACTGGGCTTCCCCATAGTGCTCCCCCCCGATCCCCTGCTGACCGGTGCCCTGGGTGCGGCACTATTGGGGCGGGATCTGGTGGAGAAGGCCCAGAAGGAAGGCTCGTTCCCAACAAGACAGGAGCGTCGCTTGGAGGAGGTCAAGTTTTTTGCCTAGCCGGAAGCAATGCTTCGTCGGTGTGGACGTCGGCTCCGCCTTTTCCAAGGTGGTGGTGATGCTAGATGGCGAGGTTGCTTCACATCAAATGGTTCCCTCAGGGGGGAGTTACCAGCTCGCTGCTCAGGAGGTGGTTCAGGGAGCGTTAGCCCGGTTAAACCTCTCCTCGGATGACGTGATTGCCCTGGTGGCCACCGGGTATGGAGCGAGCAGCGTTCCCGAGGCCCGGGTGGTCAGCGATGTGACCTGCCAGGCCAAAGGGGCTTTCCACCTTTTTCCCTCCGTCAGAACCCTCATCGATGTTGGCGACATGCTTACTCGAGTGATCAAACTTGATAACGAAGGTCGGGTTGTATCCTTCCTGACCAGCGGCAAATGCGCTGGTGGGAGTGGTCGAGTTCTGAAGGTGATAGCACACGTATTGCAGGTCAGCCTGGAGGAGATGGGTGAACTCTCCCTCCGGGCTCAGAACCCGGTGAACTTCAACACTGGCTGTGCCGTATTTGCCGAGACCGAGGCCGTTTCTCGGGTTGCTGAAGGAATTTCGAAGGAAGATGTCCTGGCCGGGCTGCACCGGGCTCTGGCAGCGCAAATTCAAAGCTTGGTGGAGAGGATCGGACTGGAGAGAAAGTGTGCCATCGTTGGTGGAGGGGCCAAAGATATCGGGCTGGTTAGAAGGCTGGAGGAGGCCCTCGGGCTGGAGCTACTGGTTCCCGAGGAGCCACAGATCGTAGCTGCCCTCGGCGCTGCTCTGATAGCGCGCGAGGGAGCGAGACAAAAAGTGGGGAGGTAATGAAATGTTGAGGCCGGAGGTTATCTCCCAGCTTCAAAAGATAGTGGGAAAGGAAGGTGTTCTCACTTCCCAGGAGGATCTCGCCGCTTATTCCTATGATGGAACGACCACCTGGGCTCATCGGCCGGATGTGGTGGTTCTCCCCACGACCACCGAGCAGGTATCCGAGATTTTGAGGCTGGCCAATGAGAAACGCATTCCGGTAACCCCCAGGGGCGCGGGCACCAATGTGAGCGGAGGCTCGATCCCCATAAAGGGGGGGATTGTGCTTTGCACCACCCGGATGAACCGCATTCTGGAGATAAATAAGGCCAATCTTTACGCCGTGGTCGAGCCGGGGGTGGTTTTGCAAGACTTCAACCTGACTTTGGCCAAGGAGGGGCTGTTCTTCCCCCCAGATCCTCAGAGCTTCCTCGCGTGCACCATGGGTGGAGTTGTCTCGGAGAATGCTGGTGGGCCATCCTGTGTTAAATATGGGGTGACCAAGCAATATGTTCTTGGGCTAGAAGTGGTTCTGGCCAACGGCCACATCATGAAGCTGGGAGGACTGACCCCCAAAAACCGGACGGGGTACGAGCTCTGCATGCTCTTTACCGGGGCTGAAGGGACCCTGGGAGTAATAACCAAGGTAATTCTGCGGCTTTTGCCGATGCCCCCGGCGAGC
The DNA here is from genome assembly GCA_965612975.1 of uncultured Dehalococcoidia bacterium. GTDB lineage: Bacteria > Chloroflexota > Dehalococcoidia > SZUA-161 > SpSt-899 > CAZYDA01. Next base: position 27,444 of record CBFDTP010000004.1, read on the forward strand.
AAGACCATGATGGCCGTGTTCGATGACATGGCGGTGGCGGGGGAAGCGGTGTCAAATATCCTCTTCCGAGGTGTGGTGCCGGCCAAGATCGAGTTTGTGGATAACTTCTGCATCAGGCGGATGGAGGACATGTTTCACTTCGGCCTTCCGACCGATGCGGAGGTCTTACTATTGCTCCAGGTAGATGGCTCCCCAGCCGCGGTGGACTCCGAGAGCGAGCAGATCTTGGAGATCCTGCGTCAGAGCGGGGCTCAGGTGGCTCGATTGGCCAAGGATGAGGCCGAGGCAGCCATGTTTTGGAAGGCTCGGAGCGCTGGCTTCGCCGCAGTCTTCGGAGCCGCTCACACGGTGCTGGCCGAGGATGTGACCGTGCCCCGGGACAAGCTGGCGGAGTTCATACGACGCTGTGGAGAGATCTCGAAGAAGTACGATGTCTTCATCAGCTTGATTGGCCATGCCGGGGATGGCAATCTACACCCCTCGGTCTTCACCGATATTCGGGACAAAGAGCACTTTGCCAAGGCGCAAAAAGCGATGGAGGAGATCTTTGAGGCCGCCCTCTCGTTGGATGGGGTCCTCTCCGGGGAACACGGCATCGGCCTGGAGAAGCAGCGTTTTCTGAAGCGAGCCATGGACCCGGTGGCCATTGACTTGATGAGGAAAATCAAGCGAATACTGGATCCTAACAACATCCTCAACCCGGGCAAGATATGGGAGAAAGAAAGTGGCGACTGAAGCTGACTTTCTCGAGATCACCAGGTTTCAGTCCGACCTGGATCAGTGCATGAAGTGTGGATTCTGCACCTTCTTTTGCCCGGTCTACCAAGAAGAGCGTGTGGAGTCCTCGGTGGCCCGGGGGAAGCTCATGCTGATCCGGGGGCTCCTCGCCGGGGAGCTAAAATACTCCAAGGAGTTTGCCGACAAGCTGAACCGCTGTACCCTGTGCCGTACATGTGCTGTCAATTGCCCGGCCAAGACCGAAGTTCCCACGGTCATCGTGGCTGCCCGGGCGGATAAGGTGCGAGCCAAGGGGATGAGCTTCCCCTACAACCTCATCTACCGCTGGCTGCTCCCCCGCCGGGTGCTCTTTGGTATGATAGTCAGGTTAGCTTCTTGGTTCCAGTGGCTTTTTCTACCCAAGACCGAGGGCACCATTCGGCACCTGGCCTTCTTCCTCTCAGCCCTGGGCAAGGGGAGGCACATACCCCAGATCGCTCCTAAATTCCTGCGGCAGATGATCCCGGAGGTAAATCGTCCGTCAACGGGCGTGGAGAAAAGGATGCGGGTAGGATATTTTATCGGCTGCATGACCGACTTCGTTTTTCCCGAGCTGGGAAAGCACATAATTGACTTCCTCACCCGCAACGGGGTGGAGGTCGTGGTGCCGAAGGGGCAGGGATGCTGTGGGGCTCCGGTATTCCTTGGCGCGGGCGACTTTGATACCGGCCGGAAGCTGGCGGATGGCAACGTCAAGGCCTTTGAGGAGGCCGGGGTGGATTACATCATCTCCGACTGTGCTACCTGTACCTCGGCGCTTAAGGATTATGCCAAGTTTCTCGCTGACACCCCAGAGAGGGCGGAGGCCTATGCTCAATTTGGTAAGAAGATAAAGGACATCTCCCAGTTCCTCATTGATGTGCTTAAACTGCCGGCCTCAGCCTATCAGCCCGTCGAAGAGGTCAAGGGCAAAAGGGTTACCTGGCATGACCCCTGCCATTTAAATCGTTATCTGGGGGTAACTGAACAGCCCAGGCAGCTCCTTCAGTTGATACCAGGGATAGAATATGTGGAGATGCCTCAGGCTGATCGCTGTTGTGGCATGGCCGGAGCCTTTAGCCTTTACTACTACGACCTCTCGAAGAGGATCGCCGATAAGAAACTGGATTCCATTGAAGCTACCAGGGCCGATATCGTGGTTACCGGGTGTCCTGGCTGTCAAATACAGCTAATTGACGGGGTTATGCGTCGCCGGCTACCAGTGAAGGTAAAGCATATTATGGAGCTTATAAAGTAAGTGCTGCTTGACAAAAGTCAAGGATGAGTTTAACATTAGAGCTAAGACGGGAAGAAGTCGATGAAAGGGGGTGGTAAAGACAGAAGAAAGGCTGGCAGAATTTGGGAGAGAGATTAAAAATTAAATGAGGAAGGAGGTGAAGCCTGTGAAAAGTAAAGGTTTACTAGTCTCATTAGCCTTAGTATTGATAGCGGGACTTTTGCTCGCAGCTTGTGCCAAGCCAGCGCCCAGTCCTGCGCCAACCACGCCGGCCCCCGCTCCTTCGCCATCTCCTACGCCCGCACCGACACCTAAACCCAGTCCGACGCCGACACCCAAGCCCAGTCCGACGCCGGCACCCAGTCCAACACCGACGCCAAAGCCGGTAAAACCCATAAAGTTGGCTTACGCCAACTTTTTCCCTCCTACCCACGGTCATGCAATACTGGGGAATCTCTGGTGCAAGGAGATAGAGAAGCGGACTAATGGACGGGTAAAATTTACTTATTACCCTGGTGGTACCCTTGCTCCAGCTGCTAAGACGTACGATGCTGTAGTCACGGGAATTGCCGATGTTGGCATGTCCTGTCTGGCCTATACTCCCGGTCGTTTCCCGGCTTCAGAAGCGATTGATCTTCCCTTGGGTTATCCCAACGGCTGGGTGGCTACCAAGGTCGCTAATGATTTCTACAAGACCTATACCCCAGCGGAGTTTGCTGACGTCCATGTGCTCTACTTCCATGCTCACGGGCCTGGTACCATATTCATGGTCAGCGACAAGGTAACCAGCCTTGAGGATCTCAAAGGAAAGGTTATCCGTTGCACCGGTCTGGCGGCCAAGGTAGTAAAGGCCCTGGGTGCAGAGCCCTATGCCGCTTCACAGGGCCAGGCCTATGAACTCATGGCCAAGCATGTAGTCGATGGCTCCTTCGCGCCGGCAGAAGTACTCAAGGGATGGAAGCAGGCAGAGGTGGTAAAATATCTTATTAAGGCACCAGCCATTGGCTATACAACCGACATGTTTGTGGTGATGAACAAGAAGGTCTGGGAGTCCCTGCCGGAGGACATCCAGAAGATCATCACCGAGGTGAGCAACGAGTGGATAGATAAACATGGTCGAGTCTGGAATGGCTATGACCGCATGGGAGAGGACTTCTTCCTGAGCCTTGGCGGTGGCCGAGAGGTTGTCCAGATCCCGCCGGATGAGAATGCCCGATGGGAAGAGGCGGTCAAGCCGGTGATAGACGCCTACATCAAGGAGAAAGGACCTCGGGGGGTTGGCCTTCCGGCGAAGAGCATGGTGGACTACATCAAATCCCGAATTGCCTACTGGACCGGGAAGGAGCCCTCGGAGAAGGAGTGTGTGGATTACCTGAAGGGACTGCTTGGCAAATAGCCTTTAGAGAGGTGTGAGCAGGTGAGTTTAAGCGGGGGTGCCCGGCGGGAAAGTGGTTAATTTCGGGCACCCCCGCTGTATGACCCGATGATGGAGCGTTTGGAAAGATTTATTCAGAGGATTAGCCGCTGGCTTTACTGGATAGGTGGGGCAGCGCTGGTGGGGATGCTTGCCCTCACCGTAGGCGACATTGTTGGCATCAAGGTTCTTTCCCGGCCCATCCCCGGCGGCATTGAGATGGTAGCTTTTCTCGGGGCGGTGGTAACTTCGTTTGCCATCGCGCATACCCAGGTTATGCGAGGTCATATCCAGGTTGAGTTCGTGGTGATGCGCCTGCCTGGGCGTCTCCAGGCGGTTTTGGCTGCCCTAACCTCCTTACTGAGCCTGATTTTCTTCGGCTTGCTTGCCTGGCGAAGCTATGATTTTGGGCGCGTTCTTCAGATCACTGGCGAGGTCTCCATGACCCAAAAGATTCCCTTCCATCCCTTTGTCTACGGTATTGCTTTCTGCTCCGTAGTTGTAAGCTTGCTTTTGCTGACCGAGTTCTTAAGGGCCTTAGTCAAGGTGGTGAAGAAGTGAGCGAGGTCTTTGTTGGACTTATAGGCATCGCTGTCCTTGTCTTTATTTTCCTGATAGGCATGCCCGTCGGCTTTGCCATGGGCCTCGTTGGTGTTGCCGGCTTCTGTTACCTGCGTTCCTTTGATGCCGGACTCAGCATCCTCGCTCGAGATGTTTGGGCTCAGTTCTCCTCCTATTCCCTGACGGTCATCCCCATGTTTGTCTTCATGGGCTCCATTGCCTTTGCCTCTGGCATGAGCCGGCGACTTTACGATGCCGGGTATACCATGCTGGGACGACTTCGCGGGGGACTGGCCATGGCTACGATTGCTGCTTGTGCTGGCTTTGCGGCTATCTGTGGCTCAACCAATGCTACGGCAGCGGCCATGGGTCGGGTAACCCTGCCGGAGATGAAGAGGTATGGTTATAGTGATTCCCTGGCCACCGGCTGTGTGGCCGCGGCTGGTAGCCTCGGCATTCTCATTCCACCCAGCACCATCTTCATCGTCTACGGAATACTGACCGAGCAGTCCATCGGCCGGCTTTTCGTGGCCGGGGTATTCCCCGGGATCATCCTGAGCCTCCTTTTCATGATGGTGGTGGCCCTTCTGGTCTGGCGCAATCCCTCCATCGCTCCTGCCGGGGCTCCGACAACCTGGAGACAAAAGCTGATGGGGCTGACGGGCATTCTGGAGATGCTGGTTTTGTTCGCCCTATGTATAGGAGGCCTCTTCCTTGGTTGGTTCAGTCCTACCCAGGCCGGAGCTGCCGGAGCCGCCGGAGCGCTGATCATTGCCCTAGTGAGGCGTTCAATCAGCTGGGGAGGATTCATCGAGGCCGTCAAGGACGGCCTTCGCATCACCTGTATGGTCATGGTCATCGTTACTGGAGCTACCATTTTTGGCCATTTCATGGCCGTGGCTCGAATCCCAATGGAGCTGGCCGCCTGGGTAAGCGGATTGGAACTTCCTCGCGCTGCCGTCATGGGGATCATCGTCTTCATCTACCTTATCGGGGGCTGTTTTATGGATGCCCTCGCCCTGATTACCCTCACCATTCCCATCTTTTACCCCGCCGTCATAGCCCTCGGCTTTGACCCCATCTGGTTTGGGGTGATAATTGTTCTGGTCACCGAGATGGGGGTTATCACACCGCCAGTAGGGGTAAACGTATATGTAATCAAGGGAATTGCCACCGATGTCCCCCTGGAGACCATCTTCAAGGGAATATTCCCCTTCCTGGTGGCGCTCATTGCTAATGTAGGCATATTATTGGCCTTTCCCCAGATCGCCACCTTCCTGCCCAGTCTAACCCGCTACTAAAGGGTGGGGTAACCTTGGAGTATCCTCGATTCTAGTCCCGGCACCCCAGTATGCTAACGGTGCCCGTACCACTATCGATGGGAGTTCCCCCGAAGGTGTGAGCCAGGCCCAAGCCTGACTTTATCTTTACCTGACGCGGACCGGCCTTTCCTTGAAGTTGCTTATATACCTCGTATACCATCCGGATCCCGCTGGCTCCAATGGGGTGCCCAAAGCACTTGAGCCCCCCATCGGTGTTCACTGGGAGCTCCCCTTCCAGGGTGAAGGCACCAGCTTCGACATCTTGTGGGCCCCCGCCCCGGGGGCTAAAGCCGAAATCCTCGTAGATGACGAGCTCGGTGATGGTGAAACAGTCGTGCACGATGGCCAGATCTAGGTCCTTGCGCGGGTCCTTTATCCCCGCCTCCTCATAAGCGATCTTGGACGCCCGCACGTTCTCCTCAAGATAATAGCCTTCCCAATCGTCCTCGATCTCTGCCTGGTAGTGTCCACAGGCCATGCCTTCGCCTTTTATCAGGATATAGTCATCCCTAAAGCTCTTGGCCAGCTCAGCTCGACAGAGGATGGCTGCGGCAGCGCCGTCGGTCACCCCGCAAGCATCATAGAGCCCTAGGGGGTAAGAGATGATGGGCGCGTTCATCACCTGCTCCACGGTAACCTCGCGCTGAAACTGGGCCTTGGGATTGAGGCTACCGTTGTGATGATTCTTAACTGCTATTCGAGCGAGGATCTCCTTGCCCTTTTCCAGGGGGATGCCCCAGTGATAGAAGTACCGCTGAGCCAGTTGAGCGAAGCAGGCCACGGGGAAGTAGGTGGGATCAACCCGGCTGGTGTAAGGGGTTGAGGGATCACCACCCGGTGAAGGCATGCCGATATCCTTCAATTTTTCTGCTCCGCAGACCAGCACCAGGTCGTAGGCTCCGGCGGCGATGGCATAGTAAGCATTCCTGAGGGCGTCCATGCCGCTGGCACACCGGTTCTCTACCCGAGTGATGGGAATGAAGCCTAACTTCAGGGGGTAGGCCAGACTCCTCCCCAGGTCACCGTTCCACATAGTTGACCACCAGGCAGCCTGGATGTCCTTGGGGTCTACCCCTGCGTCCTCAAAGGCTTCCCAGCAGGCATCGATCATTAGGTCTTTTACATCCTTATCCCAGTGTTCGTCGAACTTGGTACAGCCCATGCCGATAATCGCTACCTTATCCTTTACTCCAGGCATATTTCCCTCCTTCGCTTGAACTTAAGCCCTTACCGGTATAGCCTTCCAGAAGTAATCATGAATGCCGAGATCATAGACCACTTCTCGGAAGCTCATCTCCACTGGCATTCCTATTTGCAATTCCTCATAGGTGGCGTCAGTTATATTGCACCATATCCTCCCCCCTTCCTCGAAGTTGACCAGGCCGATGAGTTGCCCGCTGGCGAACTCCTGAGAGAAGGAGTGCAGAGTGCCCTTTCGATCGGAAAGCCGAACCTCCTCGAAGTTGTCTTTGGCATGGCATTTAGTACAAACCCTCTGGGGAGGGTACTGGATGGAGCCGCATGACTTACATTTGGATCCGTGAAGGGGGTAAATCCGCTGGCGCTCGCGGTATATTGGTGGGGCTGAGGGGTAGGTCCAGTAGTAAAGTCGATCGATGACCATTCCCTTAGGCAGCAATTTCCGCCACTGGAGGTAGGTGTTATAGTCGGGGATAAGCTTTTTCGACTCTAGGTGAACCCTTATCCCCCGCCGGCTCCCCCTGATTTCCTCCAGGGCCTCGGTCACCTGAAGGGCAAAGACATCGCTCCCGTTTCCATAGCTTGCCAGCAGAAGGCGATCCCCCGCCTTGGCCTCCTCCAGAGCGGCCACCAGCAGCATTAAGGGATAGGCGGTGCCCGTGTTGCCCATGATGTCGTAGAGGGTATCTTGAAGCTGGGCTTTGGGGTCAAATCCTAGCCGACGAGCCAGATCGCTAGCTCGTCGGGGGTTGGGAGCATAGCTCACTAGCTTGGCGAAATCTCCTGGGCCAAGGCCATACTTGTTGAAAAGGCCCTGAACTGCTTCAGGAACGACCTTGAGATAGCCCTGAGTTTGCACGAAACGCTCTTCCCAGACTCGAACGAACCGGTCTTCCTCCGCCCTCCAGATGTCTATCAGCTCGTTGGAGATGGAGTAGCTGCCCTCCAGACTGGCGATGACCTTTTCCTGTCCGATGAGCAGCGCAGCTGCTCCATCCCCTAGATCAGCTTCAAGATCAGAAGCGGGAGCGCCGAGGCGGGAGTCAGCCGCCACCACCATGACCTTTTTGGCGGAGCCGGCTTTAACGGCATCAACGGCAGCCCTCAGAGCGGCAGTCCCGGCCCTGAGGGAGTTGGCAAAGTCGGCGGTGAAAATATCTCGACGAAGGTCAGCTGCGGCAGCCACGATGGTGGCTATCTGCTTCTCCCGATAGGGGGCAGTGGTAGAGGCGAAGAAGAGTCCGTCGATGGATTCTCGTTCCAGGCCGTTGAGACAGTCCAAAACTGCACTCACGGCCATGGTAACCGGGTCCTCATCTCTTCCGGCAACTGCCTTCTCTCCCTTTAGCCCCCGACGCAATAGTTCCCGACTCATCCTCCACTTCGGAATGTAAGCTCCATAGGAAACAATTCCAACCATTGACACCTCCTGAAAATCTTCAGTGATTTCCGCTTCGATGGATTTCATCAACTTTCAGGTTTAAGCCTGGCCGAATTTTTCCTTTAGATTGGCTATCGCTTGGGGAATTCCCTCCCGGGCCTGGAATACGGCGCTCCCAGCTACCAGTACCCGGGCACCGGCCTGAATCACTCGGGAGATGTTCGTTGGATTAATACCTCCGTCCACCTCCAGCTCTGTTGGAAGACCATTCTCGTCCAGCTTATGTCTCAGGCGAGCGATCTTATCGAGCATGCCTTCGATGAAGACCTGGCCCCCGAAGCCTGGATTAACGGTCATGATGAGGACCAGATCAAGCAGAGGAAGGACTTCCTCAACCGTCTGCAGTGAAGTGCCCGGATTTAAGGCTACCCCGACTTTCTTACCTAAATCCTTGATGTGCTGCACCACCCGGTAAAGATGGGGGCAAACTTCAACGTGTACCGTGATGATATCTGCTCCTGCCTCGGCAAAGCTCTCCAGGTGTCTTTCGGGCGACTCTATCATCAGATGGACATCCAAGGGAAGGGTGGTGTAGGGGCGGATAGCTCTGACTACCCCGGGGCCGATGGTCAGGTTGGGCACAAAGTGCCCATCCATTACATCTACATGAATCCAGTCAGCGCCAGCTCGGGCCGCCTCTTCAACTTGCTCCCCCAGCCGGGCATAATCGGCGGAGAGAATGGAAGGCGCTAGCTTTAGCCTACCTTTCACCAGTCACCAGGCCTATTCTAACATTTGGCCTAAAGCTGGTGCAACACTGAACCCGACTCCTCTTTGAGTCGGCTTGAATTTCAGCAGGACTCCGCCAGTTCCCTCGCCCTTCGGAGAGCCTCCTCCACCTGCCGGGGCGAGGTGGCCCCAGGAACATCGCGGGCAGCCAGGGATGATTCCAGGGTGATGGAGTAAACATCCTGGGCAAACAAGGGGGAGAACTTCTGGTATTCCTCAAGGGTTAGCTCCCGAAGACTCTTCTTCTTGCTGCCGGCATATTGTATCAGCCTGGCCACTGCCTGGTGTGCTTGGCGGAAGGGCAGGCCTTTCCTTACCAGGTAGTCAGCGAGGTCGGTGGCCAGGGAATAGCCCTCCTCCGCTGCCTGACGAGTTCGCTCTGCCCTTACCCGGAGAGTGCCAAGCATTCCGGCGAGGACCTTTAGAGTTGAAAGCAGGGTATCTATGGCATCGAAAAGGGCCTCCTTATCCTCCTGTATATCCCGATTATAGGCGAGAGGGAGGGCTTTCATGGTGGTGAGGAGGGAGACCAGATGCCCGTAAACCCGACCGGTCTTTCCCCGGGCCAGCTCGGCCACATCGGGGTTCTTCTTTTGCGGCATGATGCTGGAGCCGGTGGTGTAGGCTTCGTCCAGTTCGAGGAAGCCAAACTCGGCGGAGGACCAGAGTATCAGTTCCTCTGCCAGGCGGGAAAGGTGCATCATGCAAATGCTGGCGGCTGCCAGGTACTCGAGCACGAAGTCGCGGTCAGAGACAGCATCAATGCTGTTGCGGGATATTTCAGCAAAACCCAGCTCCTTTCGGAGAAACTCCCGGTCTATGGGGTAGGGAACGCCAGCCAGTGCGCCGCTACTCAGAGGGAGGACATCCGTTCGCCTCAGAGCATCCCTAAAGCGTTCAACATCGCGCTGGAGCATCTCAAAGTAGGCCAGGAGATGGTGAGCCAGAAGAACGGGCTGTGCTCGCTGCAGGTGGGTATAACCGGGAATGACAACCTCCTTATTTTCCTCCGCCAGCTTCAGCAGTGCCCGTTGCAAATCCTTGATCCGGGCTATAGTCTCTGAGATCGCCTCCTTGATGAATAGTCGCATATCCAGGGCTATCTGATCATTCCTTGAGCGGGCGGTGTGCAGCTTGCCGGCCACCTCCCCGATCTTCTCGAAGAGGCGAGCCTCAATGTTCAGGTGGATGTCCTCCAGGTCGGGGCTAAACCGGAACTCACCCCTTTCGATCTCTTCCTGGATGGACTTAAGGCCATTGATGATGAGATCAGCCTCCTCTGGCGAGATGATGTGCTGTTTCGCCAGCATCCGGGCGTGGGCGATAGAGCCCTGGATGTCCTGACGGTAAAGGCGGCGGTCAAAGGGGATGGAGATGAGGTACTTCTTGGCCGCCTCGTCCAAATTTTTCAGGCTAGGGGTTTCCATGTCAAGGCTATTATACCAGATTACTTCATGGCCCGCTTGGTAGCTCTCAGTCCCTCTTGAACCGGCTATAGTCCGGCTCAGGGTATTGTACCTCCCTGCCCCATTCGATCTTCACCAGCGACCGCACTTTCAAGGGCAGTCCAAAAAGATTGATGAAGCCCTCAGCGTCTTTCTGGTTGTACACGTCGTCCTCGCCAAAGGTAGCGAAGTCCTCCCGGTACAGGGTGTACGGAGATCTGCGGCCGACAACCCAGCAAGAACTTTTATAGAGCTTCAGCCGGACGGTTCCGGTAACATTGCGCTGGGTAACATCTACGAATGCATCCAGGGCCTCCCGCAGCGGGGTGAACCACTGACCGTAGTAAACGAGCTCGGCATACTTCGGTGCAAGCATCTCTTTTAGACGCATGGTGTCACGATCCAGCACCAGGCTTTCCAGGTCCTTGTGAGCAGTGTATAAAAGGGTGCCGGCAGGGGTCTCGTACACGCCCCTCGATTTCATTCCGACAAGCCGATTTTCGACGATGTCCTGACGACCGATCCCGTGCCGTCCGGCTATCTCGTTCAACTTCTCGATAAGTTCGACGGGGGGATACTCTGTTCCATTGATGCCGACCGGCACGCCCTGGCGAAAATCGATCTCTACGTATTCGGGCTCCTCCGGGGCTTTTATTGGATCAACGGTGAGCTGGAACATATCCGCCGGCGGCTCTGTCCAGGGATCTTCAAGAGGACCTCCCTCATGGCTCAGATGCCAGATGTTACGGTCATTGCTGTAGATCTTGCCGGGTGTTGCCCGGATGGGCACATTATGCTCCTGTGCATACCGAATGGCATCCTCTCGACTGCGGATGTGCCATTCACGCCAGGGGGCGATGACCTGCAGTTTAGGATTGAAGGCCTTGTAGGTTAGCTCAAAGCGGACCTGGTCGTTCCCCTTCCCGGTGCAGCCATGGGCTACGGCATCTGCGCCTTCTTGCTCGGCGATCTCTACCTGGTGCTTGGCAATGAGGGGGCGGGCAAAGGACGTGCCGAGCAGGTATTTGCCCTCGTACACCGCTCCCGCCTTCAGGGTGGGGAAAATGTACTGTGTCACGAACTCCTCACGAAGGTCCCGCATAATGTACTTAGAAGCACCGGTGGCGAGGGCTTTTTCCTCCAGCCTTTCCAGCTCCTCTCCCTGCCCAATGTTGGCGCAGAAGGCGATCACCTCACAGCCATAGTTTTCCTTCAACCAGGGGATAATGATGGAGGTATCTAGTCCTCCTGAGTAAGCCAACACGACCTTCTTCACCTCTTTCTTATCCATGTCACTCACCTCCTGAAAATGGCTTTATGAGATGAATTTGAGCAAAAAGAGCTTGGAACAATTTCATTATGGCTTGGGAATGGGAATGGAGGGAGATAAAGAAATTTCTAGGCGCGCCTGAGGCGCCTTCGGGGGAAGGAGATGTATTCGTCGCAGCCGATAAGTAACTGTAGCATTACCTTCGTCTTTCGTAGTGTACCAAAACGCTTTGAGGAAATCAAGCAAGAGGTTTCTGATGTTCAGACATGAGTTCGGACATCCCCAAGAATTATCCCTCTGAAGTGCCAATAAACGCAATTGATAATGTCC
>CBFDTP010000005.1:0-36456 GCA_965612975.1 uncultured Dehalococcoidia bacterium
AACTTCTTTCAGCCGGTGCTCAAGCTCAAATCCAAGTTCCGCCATGGGGCCAAGGTGCGCAAGGTCTACGATACAGCTCAGACGCCTTACCAGAGGCTCAAGGCATCGGGCATACTTGAGGCAACAGAACAGGAGAAGCTGGAGAGGCTCTATCGAAGTCTAAACCCAATCTGGCTGAAGAGGCAAATGGAGGCTGCACAGGAGGAGCTATGGAAGCACACTAAGTACCCAAGGCATGAGCCGACAAAAGCAGAGGTCCTGGTAACCAGGATATATGAGGCAACCAATACTTCTCGGTAACCATTTATTTTGACGCAAGTCGTAGCCTAGCTCAGGATCTTATTTCCTGCCGCATAAATATAATATAGGAGACGGCGAAACAGACGACCGTCAGCGCTATCAAGCTCACCATCTGTGGCCAGACGATCAGCAAGCTCTGGCCCAGAGACAGTGGATTGGTGGGGATCTGCCTCTCGGAGAGCAAGGCCACCAGACCCAATCCCCGAAAGCTGGGAACGAGCACGGCGCTGGTGGCCTCCCCGAAAAGAGTTGTGGGCGAGATACGCATGATCATGTCCCTTAGGTGCTCATGCCGGGCCCATACTGCTGCGCTGGCCTCGGGCCCAATCGGAGCCATCTGATCAGCGATGAGGCCAGCCAGCATGTAGAGGAAGAAGGCGAAAAACATCCACACAGCTATGGCGGCGAGGGCAGAGCTGGTCGTCTGTCGGAAGATGACCGAGAAGAGGATGCCCAGGCTCAGCCAGAAACCCACATAGATCACGCTTATTCCGAAGAAGATGCCTATTCGAGAGAGTTCCCCCCCTTCAGGGCCGAAGCCAAGCATGCGGAGCCCTAGCCCAAAGATTATCAGGATTATGCTCGCCAGCATTATGGCTATGGTTACCAGGCCCGCCAGAAACTTGCCGTTGATCCAGGAATCGCGGAAAAGCGGCTGAGCCAAGACCCGACTTATGGTGCCGCGTGAATACTCGCTGTTGACCGCATCGAATCCCAGGATGATCCCGATCAGCGGTCCCAGGACGCTGAGCAAGGAAATGAAGGAGGGAAGCCCTTTACCTTGGGAGGTGAAAAGCTTGAGAAAGATGAATTCGGTAGGAGACCGAGCCAGCTCCTCGGCAATGGTCTGCCCGGCAGTGTAGATGCTCACCGTGCCGATGATGCAGATGAGGAGGAAGAGGATGATAAATCTTCGGCTTCCGAAGTAATCCGCCAGCTCCTTCCAGAAGACGATCCCCAATCCAGGCATCGAAGTCACTCCCCTTGAAAGTACTTGAGGTAGATCTCCTCCAGAGTATAATCCCGACCCCTCAGCTCGAGGAGCTCGCTCCCGCTCTCCATCACCGCCCGAGACACCTCGGCCCGCAGATCCCGAGAGCATCTGAGGCGCAGGAGATTGCCCGACGAGTCCACCTCGCTTACCCCCTCCAGCTGCCTGAGGGCTTTGAGTAGGTCGGGGGTCAGTCGGGATACCCGGGCTTCCAGCATGATTTTGCCCTTGCCGATCACCTCCATACCCAGCTTATCTACCGTGCCCTCGGCCACCAGCTTTCCTCGGCTGATTATGCCGACCCGGTCACAAATTCTCTGTACTTGATGAAGGAGGTGTGAGGAGAGAAGGACGGTCATGCCCTGCTCTCGGCTCATCTTGGCTATAAGTTCCAGGATCTGTCTGGCACCCTCGGGATCTATGCCCGTGGTTGGCTCATCCAGGATGACGAATACCGGGTCCTTGATCAGCACGTCGGCTATTCCCAGGCGCTGTTTCATTCCCCGAGAGAATTTCCGTACTTCCCAATCCGCCACCTTCAGAAGCCCCACCTTCTCCAGTACCTGCTCGATCAGGCGATCTGATTTCCTGTCCGGGATGCCATTCAGCCGGGCAATGTACCTCAGGTTCTCCCTGGCGGTCAGATCTTCATAGAAGCCCACGTTCTCGGGAAGATAGCCAGTAAGCCGCTTAACCTTTAACGGTTCCCTGGTGGAGTTGTAGCCATGAACGCGTACCTCACCCGAGGTGGGCTCGGTGAGGCCCAAAAGCATCAGAATGGTGGTGGTCTTTCCGGCGCCATTGGGGCCGAGGAAGCCATATATCTCGCCCTGATTTATCCGGAGGTTCAGGTTATCTACTGCCTTAACCCCGTTGTAATACTTACAGAGGTTTTTGGTCTCCACTATCAGGCTCATCTCATCTCCTCCCTAGGCGCACAAATATCCCGATCAGGGCAGCTATGACCACCACTACAATGGCAATGCCAACCCAGCCCCAGGTCATGGGGGTGCCCACAGTTACCCGGAGTTCCATTTGCTCCCGCGCTTCCTTCCCGGAAGCGGTTATGGTGACCATGTAATCGCCGGGTATGGCCTTGGCCTTGGGCTTGATGATCACGTCTACCGTCTCCGGCTTCAGGGAACTGGTTATCGGAGGCAAGGAAGGAAGATTCTTCGGCTCGAATGAGACATCCCAATCAGCCGGTTTGCTGGCAAAGAAATCTATGTCCGAGATCGGAGCAGTGCCCTCATTCCAGAGGTACAGGGTGAAGTGCTTCTCCCGACCCGCAATGGCTTTGATGTTTCGCGTTTCGCCCGTTCCCAGAACTTCAGCCTCGGCACCTAGCTTCAGCTCGTAGGTCCCGGTGATGATGGCTTTAAGATCAATGGTGCTCTCCTGTCCATCCGACCGGACCCCAAATTTTACCGGGTATTCGCCCTTGGGGACATCGGCCGGGGGAACGAGAACCAGCTTAATCCACTCCGAGCTCTTTCCTCCCACCTTTATGGAGGAGATCTTCTTTTCCCTTTCCCATCGCGGGGTACAGTAGGCATCCCATCCAGCAGGGATCGAAGCCAGAAGGTCGAAGACGCGCTCCTCGTCCATCTTATTCTCTATCTGAATGTCGAACTCGAAGTTCTTCCCGGCCGGGTTCTTGATCGAGGGATAGTCCGTCGCTAGCTTTACCCCACCACCCTCGGGCTTAACGGCCTTCGACTTCAGGGTGATCGTGATCTCAACGGACTCCTGAAGTTGGCCATCCTTGGTGATCCCCCTCAAGATAAACTTGTAATCCCCCTCGCTGGCGTTTTCCGGAGGGGTAGCGCGGAATTGCAGGGTCGTTTTCTTTCCGGCATCGACCAGCACACCTCGCACCTCGAATGACTCCCCCCATTTGGTGAGCCAGCTCTCCCATCCCTCAGGCCCGGTAAGGGAGAGCTCAATTTCCTCCACCCGCTGGCCTTGGTTTACGATATCTACATCGAACTTTATCTCCTCGTTAGGACCTATCGCCAGGTGAGTGTATTCAGGTTGGATGGAGAATCCCCTCTGTGGTGGCTGTGCCGCCATCTTTTGGGGGATCAGGCCAGCAAAGGCGAACAGGACTATAACGAGGAAGAGGCAAGCCGTCAATGCCCTTTTCATCTTCGCACCTCCTGCTTGGAAAACTCACCGAGCAACTTGAGGAACTCCTCCTCACTGAGGGTCTTAGTGCCCAGAGCTTTGGCCTTTTCCAGCTTGGAGCCCGGATCAGCGCCGACCACCAGGTAGGTTGTCTTTCGGGTAACCGAGCTTCCCACGGAGCCACCAAGCTCCTTGATCTTGGCTTCAGCCTCAGCGCGGGTAAATGTCTCCAGCCTTCCGGTGAGCACGAACTCCATTCCTGCCAGCGGGAGCTCTCTGGGGGCTGCTTCAACTTCTAATTTTACTCCGGCCTTCTTGAGTTTTTCAATGATCTTTAAGTTGGATTCCTGGCGGAAGAAGGCCACGATGCTGTCGGCCACCTTTGGTCCAATGGTGGGGATGGCCATGAGTTCCTCCCGACTGGCCCGGGCCAGCTTATCCAGGCTGTCGAAGTGCTGGACCAGGAGATCAGCCGTCTCCGATCCCACATGTCTGATGCCCAGGGCGAAGATCACCCTTGAGAGGGGTCGGCTCTTGCTCTTCTCGATGGAGTTAATTACGTTGGAGGCGCTCTTCTCCCCCATGCGCTCAAGCCCGGCAAGCTGTTCCTTTTTCAGGTAGTAAAGGTCGGCCACATCCTTCACCAGCCCCTCTCGGATCAGGGCCTCGCAGAGCTTTTCCCCCACGCCATCGATGTCCATCGCTCCGCGGGAGACGAAGTGTTTTAGGTGTTCCAGCAACTGAGCTGGGCAGGCAACGTTGGTGCAGCGGTACATCGCTTCATCTTCCGGCTTTATTGCCTCGGCCCCGCAGACCGGACAGATGGTATAATCTGGGGGCGGTCCCTCGGCGTGAGAGCTCTCCTTGTAAAGCTCCCAGGCCTTCTCCCTCATGGAGAAAATCTTCTCCTCCCCGGTCCTGAGTTCCTTGATCGGTCCTACAACCTCCGGAATGACCTCGCCGGCACGCTGCACGATGACCGTATCGCCAATCCGAATGTCCTTGCGGTGAATATCCTCCTCGTTATGCAGGGCAGCCCGCTTCACTATCGCGCCGCCGACCTGCACCGGCTCTAAGATGGCATAAGGATTGAGGGTGCCGGTACGACCAACGCTTATACCGATATCGATCAGCCTTGTAGTTGCCTGAGTGGCCGGGAACTTATAGGCTATGGCCCAACGGGGTTCCCGTCCCACCACCCCCAGCCTCTCCTGAAGGGCTATCTGATTTACCTTTACCACCACGCCATCGGCCTCATATGGTAGCTCCTCCCGCCTTTCCAGCCAGTACTGGTAGTATTCCTCAACCTCCTTTACATCCTTTACCAACCGATTGTGAGGGTTTACCTTAAAGCCCAGGGTCTTCAGGTACTCCAGGGTCTCCCAGTGGGTGGGCGGGGTCTCCTTCCCCTCAGCATATCCCAGTCCATAGATATAGATATCCAGGGGACGCCTGGCAGTCACCCGGGAATCCAATTGACGCACGGAGCCAGCCGCCGCATTGCGGGGGTTGGCAAACAGGGGCTGTCCCTCCCTCTCCCGTTCTTCGTTCACCTTCTTGAAACCTTCCTTTGAGAGGTAAACCTCTCCCCGCACTTCAAACCTGGGCGGGGCCTCCGGGGGAACGCGCAGCGGAATGCTGCGGATGGTCTTCAGATTTTGGGTGACATCCTCCCCACGCCACCCATCCCCCCGCGTGGCTCCGGTGACTAATAAGCCATCAACGTAGGTCAAGGCCACTGCCAGGCCATCCATCTTCAGCTCACAGACCAGGTCAAATTTCTCCCCCCCGAGGAGGCGATTTATGCGGTTGTACCAGGCGGTGAGCTCCTCAAAGTTAAATGCATTGCCCAGGCTGAGCAGTGGAACCCGGTGCTCCACCACCCCAAATTCCTCCACCGGGGCAGCCCCGACCCGCTGAGTGGGCGAGTCCGGGGTGATGAACTGAGGATACTTCTCCTCCAGCTCCCTCAACTCCCGCATCAGGGAGTCATACTCGGCGTCGCTTATCTCCGGGCTATCGAGCACGTAATAGCGCCAGTTGTGGTAGTTGATCAGCTCGCGAAGCTTCTCGATCCGCTGCCTGACCGCCTCTAGATCGTCCGGCATTTTCCCACCCCCCGCTAAAGCCTAATATAAAGTATAGCACAGTCGTAGGAGGATGGAGAGGAGGCCCCCCAGGCGACTTTATGGTAAAATGACTTCAGATGAAGTTAATCGTGGGATTGGGGAATCCAGGAAGGGAGTTCGCAGGTTCTCGACATAATGTCGGATTCGACTGCCTGAACTTCTTCGCTCGCTGGCAGGGGATGAGGTTTGGCCGGCAAGTCTGCCGGGCCCGGGTGAGCATGGGGAAGGTGGGGGAGGAGGAGGTGGTCCTGGCCAAGCCACGGGTGTTCATTAACCTGAGCGGCGAGGTGGTGGCAAGGCTGGTGCGCCGATTCGAGGTTCCGCTCAGCGAGCTGTTGATCGTCTACGACGACTTAGATCTACCCCTGGGGAGAATTCGCCTCCGCGCCCGGGGAGGGTCCGGGGGACACAACGGAATGAAGTCGATCATCGCCCATCTGGAAAGCGAGGAGTTCCCTCGGCTACGCATTGGCATTGCCCCTCCGGAGGGTCACCCAAAGCTTCTCCGAACCCCGGAGTACGTGCTGGGCAAGTTCTCCCCCACGGAGAGGGCCAAATTGGCCGAAGTCCTGCCCCAGGCAGCTCAGGCCATCTACAGCTTCATCTCAGAAGGCGTGGAGGCGGCGATGAATAAGTTCAACCCGCCGCAGGTTTGAGGCATGCTCGTACATGGCCTGGATGTAGTGGAAATAGACCGAATCAGACGGGCGATAGATAGGTTTGGGGACCGTTTCCTCA
Source organism: uncultured Dehalococcoidia bacterium (assembly GCA_965612975.1). Classification (GTDB taxonomy): domain Bacteria; phylum Chloroflexota; class Dehalococcoidia; order SZUA-161; family SpSt-899; genus CAZYDA01. Next base: position 6,286 of record CBFDTP010000005.1, read on the forward strand.
ACCGGATCTACACCCCGGCGGAGCTGGAGCTATTTAAGGGCCGCTTACCCCAGCTGGCCTCTCGCTTTGCTGGGAAGGAGGCCGTGATGAAGGCCCTTGGCGGGGGAATTTCGTGGAGGGAGGTCGAGATCTTATATGCCGAGTCGGGAGAGCCACAGGTTTCGCTCTCGGGACGGGCCGAGGCCAAGGCGAGGGAGCGAGGGATAGAGAGGTTTGCCATCAGCCTGTCTCATTCCAGAACCGAGGCCATGGCCTCGGTGATAGGGGAGGGACGATGAAGATAGTCTCAGCCGAGCAGATGCGGGAGATCGACCGTCAATGTGCCGAGCTTGGCCTCTCTACGGAGATACTGATGGAGAACGCCGGCCTGGCGGTGGCCAGAGAGGCAAGGAACCTTCTCCAGGGCGCCGCCGGACGCTCCGTGCTCGTCCTAGCGGGGCCGGGCAACAACGGTGGTGATGGACTGGTAGCGGCGCGCTGGCTCTCCGATTGGGGAGCGAGGGTTCGAGTATACCTTTACCGGCGTCGGAGCGAGGGGGACAGAAACCTGAAACTCCTCCAGCGGCGCGGCGTTGCCTGTGCTGATCTTCCTTCCGAGCCGCCGGAGGAATTTGCCCAGGCGCTCTCCTCTGCCGATATGATCATAGATGCCCTCTTTGGCACGGGCAAGCTTCGTCCCCTCGGGGAGGAGGTGAGGAGGGTGCTGGAACAGGTAAGAAGGGCCAAGGAAGCCCGACGCCGGCTCATCATCCTGGCCGTGGATCTGCCCTCTGGCCTCGATGCCGACACCGGAGCAATTGACCCCGCCTGTCTGACCGCCGATGTCACGGTTACCCTGGGCTACCCTAAGTTGGGACACTTTCTCTTCCCCGGGGCCGAGAGGGTGGGTCGGCTACAGGTAGCCAACATCGGCATTCCACCCGCCCTAGCCGAAGAGGTTCGCACCGAGTTGCTCACCGCTGAAGAGGTCAAGGCTTCCCTTCCCCCACGGCCGCCAGGGGCCAATAAGGGAACCTTTGGTCGAGTGCTGGTGGTGGCCGGTTCGATAAACTACATCGGCGCTGCCTATCTCGCCTGTGAGGGAGCCATGCGGGTGGGGGCGGGGCTAGTGACCCTGGCCACCCCAAGAAGCCTCCAGCCCATCCTAGCCAGCAAGCTCACCGAGGTGACCTATCTGCCCCTGCCAGAGGTAGAGCCAGGCCTATTGCATCCAGAGGCAGCCGGAGCGGTGAGGGAGCAGTTGCCGAACTACGATGTCCTTCTTCTGGGATGCGGACTGGGCCAGAGTTCGGGGGCCAGGGCCCTGGTGGAAAGCCTTCTTCCCACATCACTCCCCACCGTCATCGATGCCGATGGCCTGAACCTGCTATCCCAGCGTCCTCACTTCTGGGAGAGGCTGGGGGATCGGGTGGTTCTCACCCCACACCCGGGGGAGATGGCCCGCCTCACCGGCCTCGCCATCCCGGAAATCCAAAGGACCCGACCAGCGATAGCGCTGGAGCAGGCAGCCAAGTGGCGGGCGGTGGTGGTGCTCAAGGGAGCCCATTCGGTGGTGGCCTCCCCCAAGGGATGGGCCAAGATCAGTCCTTTTGCCAATGCCGGACTGGCCTCCGCCGGGACCGGAGATGTGCTCTCCGGGGTCATCGGTGGACTATTGGCCCAGGGTCTGCTGCCCTTCGAGGCGGCATGTTGTGGCGTTTACCTGCACGGGCTGGCGGGAGAGCTGGTCCGTGAAGAGCTGGGCGAGGCCGGGATGGTGGCGAGTGACCTCCTTCCCCGATTGCCCCGGGCCATTAAGGAACTGAAGAGGTAACTTGATTCTCCAACACCTGAGCCTGATCAACTTTCGCAACTACCCTTGCCTGGAGCTGGACCTTATGCCGGGGGTCTCGATCTTCTGGGGAGGCAATGCCCAGGGCAAGACGAACCTTCTCGAGGCAATTTACTTCCTCTCCACCGCCAGGCCAGCGGGCACGACGGCCGAACGGGATTTGGTAAACTGGTCCATCTGGCAGGAGAAGACCAGCTTTTGCCGCCTCTCCGCCCGGGTGGATGATGGAGGAAGCCAAACACGCCTGGAAATCCTCCTGCTTCTCCGAGGGGGTAATCCTCCCCAGGTCCGGAGGGTAGTTCGCGTGAATGGGGTTGTCCGCCGGGCCATCGAACTCGTCGGGCGACTTCGGACGGTGATGTTCAGCCCGAGGGACATCGCTCTCATCGGTGGAGAACCCCTCCTGCGTCGAAGGTGGCTGGATATCCTGAATGCCCAACTTTCCCCCCGCTACTTCAGGAGCTTGCTGCACTACAATCGGGTGTTGAGTCAGCGCAATTATCTCTTGAAGGCCATAGCGGCCCAGAGGGCCGCTCCAGATGAACTCGATTTCTGGGACCGGGAGCTGGTGGAAACCGGCTCCTACCTTACCCTCCAACGTCAGCGGGTTCTCCAGCAGCTCGCCCCGGTGACCCGGGAAATTCATCGGGAGCTCACTGGAGGGAGGGAGGAGCTGGAGCTGCTCTACCGTCCGAGCATCTCCCCGGTAGGGGAACCCGGTGACCTTCAGGAGATCAAGCAGGTCTTCAGAGGCTCGCTGGAGGAGGGCCGAAAAAGGGAGATAGCGCAGGGGGTTTCCTTGACTGGACCTCACCGGGATGATCTTCGCTTCAGGGTGGGCGGGGTAGACATGGGAGCCTATGGCTCCCGGGGACAGCAGCGAACGATCGCCCTTTCTCTCAGGCTGGGGGAGGCCAGATTTATGCGGCAGGAGACCGGTAAATCCCCGGTTCTGCTCCTGGATGATGTCCTCTCCGAGCTCGATGAGGAAAGGCGAGGGCAGCTTCTCAAGTCCGTCCTGGATTACCGGCAGGTGCTCATCACGGCCACCGAGCTTGACCGATTCCCGGCGGATTTCCTTTCCCGAGCAGCGCGGTTTAAAGTTGAAGGAGGGAGAGTGGAGAGCCTTGCCAGCGCGACGAATAGCGCATATTGACCTCGATGCCTTCTTCATCTCGGTGGAGCAGAGCCTGAACCCCGAACTTCGCGGCAAGCCGGCCGTGGTAAGTGGCAATCCAGAGGGGCGAGGGGTGGTGGCCTGTGCCTCCTACGAGGCCCGGGCCTATGGCCTGCGGGCGGGCATGCCGGTTGGTCTGGCCCGCCGGCTCTGCCCCCAGGCAATCTTCATCCCGGGCGACATGGCCAAATACCGCCGGTTTTCCGCCAGGTTCTTCGAGCTGCTTGCGGAACTTTCCCCGGTGGTCGAGCCGGTAAGCCTGGATGAGGCTTATCTAGACCTTACCGGTTGTGAATCGGTCCTCGGCTCCGCCCGAGAGGCGATGCTTAAGTTCAAGGCACGTCTCCGGGAGGAGCTAGGGCTCACCGCCTCGGTGGGCATTGCCTCCTGCAAGGTGGTGGCCAAGGTAGCCTCGGAGCTGTCGAAGCCCGATGGCCTGCTCGAGGTAAACCTGGGAGAGGAGAAGGAATTCCTGGCGCCGCTGCCGATTGGCCAGCTACCTGGCGTGGGGCCCCGGACAGAGCGGGAGCTGAAGAAGCTGGGCCTGAGCACCATCGGCGACCTAGCGAGTTCTCCGCTGGCCTTTCTCAAAAGCCACTTCGGCAAGGTAGGCGAGATGCTGTATCTCTACGCCAACGGGATTGATGAGCGTCGGGTGGAGCCCCCCGGGGAGGCCAAATCCATCAGCCGGGAGACCACCCTGCCCCAGGATACCCTGGATGCTCAGCTACTCCAGGGAACCCTTTATCGCCTCGCCGAGGAGGTCGGAGCTGAGCTGCGCTCCCAGGGGAAACAGGCCAGATGCATTACCTTAAAGCTCAGATATGCTGATTTCGAGACCATCACCCGCAGCCAGACCATAAAGGAAGGGATTGAGGCCGACCAAGCGATCTTTGAGATCGCCGACCGGCTGCTGAAGAAGGCCCTGGCTCAGCGAAGGAAGAAAGTTCGGCTTATCGGGGTCAGGGTTTCGAACCTGACCGGGGCAGGCAAGCAGCTAAGCCTCTTTGATCGCTCGGGAGAGAGGTTAAGCTACCTTAACCGAGCGGTGGATCGCATTCGCCAGAAGTACGGCTTTTCCGCCATCGAGACCGGACGGACCTTCCCCTTCCACCCCCAAGTTTGAGGCATCAAGCGGTAGAGCAAATATCTAGAAGCTCTCTTAAGTTTGAGATGAGATAGTCGGGGTTTTGCCTCTCGAGTTTCCAGCGTGGGTGGTAGCTCTCCTCCCTGGCTATGGCACAGGTCTTGACCCTGGCCCTCCTCCCGGCGAGGATGTCCTCCTCCATATCGCCGACGTAGAGGGCGTCCGGCGGCTTCACCCCCAGCTTCCGCAAGGCAGTTAGGATGGGCCTGGGGGAGGGTTTTTGCTCCTCGCAGTCTTCCTGGCCAACGATGGCCCCGAAGTGATTTTCGATCCCGAAGTTCCTCAGGTGCTCCTTTAAAAACGAGGTGGGTATATTGGAGGCCACCCCCAGCAATATCCCCCGCCTCCCAAGCTCCTCGAGCACTACCTCGACCTCGGGGAGAATTCTCACCTGCGCCGAATATCGAGGATAGAACTCGCGGAACTTCTGGTCAACCGCCCTTATTAGCTCCGGTGGTACCCCATTCTCCTCATGGAATGTCGGCACGGGCAACCTGAACTTCCGGCGGAATTCCTCCAGGGTTTCAATTCCCCGCAAGCCAAGGGATTCATAGGCCTCCGAGTTGGCCCTCCAGACAACGTAGAGGTCGTCGAGGATCGTCCCGCTGGCGTCGAACACGATGGCTTTGGGCCACACGGCACCTAAAAGTATAAGCCAGGTCTCAGGTGCTTGACAATAAGGCTAATTAATGCTTAAATCATAAGGCTAGTGGAGGGTGAAGTTTGCCCACTATAAATCAACTGGTAAGAAAGGGTCGGGAGAAAAGAAAGAGAAAAGTAAGGCGGATTGCTCTGCGCTACTACTTTAATTCCCTAAAGGGGATTAGGGTAAAGGGGCGAGGGGCACCGCAGAAGCGAGGGGTCTGCCTCCAGGTTAAGGCGGTTACCCCCAAGAAGCCTAACTCTGCCCTGCGCAAGGTGGCTCGAGTAAGGTTGACCTCGGGCATTGAGGTGACGGCCTATATCCCGGGCGAGGGGCATAATCTTCAAGAACACTCGGTAGTACTGGTGCGTGGGGGAAGAGTAAAGGACCTCCCCGGTGTGGGTTATCACATCGTCCGCGGGGCATTGGACGCTGAGGGGGTTGTGGATCGGAGGACCAGCCGAAGCAAGTATGGGGCGAAGAAGCCACAGGATTAAGGGTTCTGCAGGTTGGTCAGCTTCCCTCCCACCCTGCCAAATTTTAAGTTTGGCAGGGAAATTTGGGTTTTGGGGGAAATCGCGGTAGCCCTCGCTCGCTAAGTTCCTGCGAGGGAGACCTCGCAGGGTGGTGGAAGCTTCTTCAGAGCTTAGTGCTTCTTAGCACTTACTTGCTGTGGAGCTTCTATCTCTCGATAGAAGCTCTTTTGATGAAGTGAGGTAGATATGCCGAGACGGGGGAAGGTAACTAAACGGATGCCGCTGCCCGATGTGAAGTATGGCAGCGTGAAAGTTGCTCGTTTGATCAACAAGGTAATGAAGTGCGGCAAGAAATCAAAGGCGGAGAAGATCGTGTATGGGGCCTTCGCCCTAATTGAGCAGAAGATGGGGCGAAACCCCCTGGAGGTCTTCGAGGAGGCCCTTCAGAATACCACTCCCCTGCTGGAGGTGAGACCTCGGCGGGTTGGGGGGGCTACCTATCAGATCCCGGTAGAGGTGCCCCCAGAGCGGGGGTTTTCACTGGCCATTCGCTGGCTGGTTCAGGCAGCCCGGGCGCGGAAGGGTAAGCCGATGGAGGAGAGACTGGCTGCTGAGCTCATGGATGCTGCCCGGGGAGAGGGAGCAGCGGTAAAGAAGCGACATGATACGCATCGCATGGCTGAGGCCAACCGAGCCTTTGTTCATTACAGGTGGTGAGGAATATGGCACGCCAGGTACCACTGGAGCGCGTGCGGAATATCGGGATCATCGCCCATATAGATGCTGGCAAAACCACCTTGACCGAAATGATACTTTATCACACTGGCCGGACCTACAAGGTGGGGCAGGTAGATGAGGGGACGGCGGTGATGGACTGGATGGATCAGGAACGCGAGCGGGGCATCACCATTACCGCGGCGGCGACGAGCTGTCAGTGGTTGGGGCACCAGATCAACATCATCGACACCCCCGGACATGTGGATTTTACCGCTGAGGTGGAGCGGAGTCTCCGGGTGCTCGATGGTGGCATCGTCCTCTTTGACGGGGTAGAGGGGGTGGAATCTCAGTCGGAGATGGTTTGGCGTCAGGCCGACCGGTATAATGTTCCGCGAATCTGCTTCGTGAACAAGATGGATCGGGTGGGGGCCGATTTCTGGAACACGATGAAGATGATGCGCGAGCGGCTGAGGGCGAATCCGGTGCCCATACAAATCCCGCTGGGGGTTGAAGCTTCCTTCAGCGGGATTATTGACTTGGTTGAGGAGAAGGCCCTAGTTTTCCCCGAGAACTCCAACCCGATGGTCACCACGGTGCCGGAGGATCATCTGGAGACCTTCGAGCAGCAGCGCAAAGCCCTGCTGGAAAGTGTGGCCGAGGCAGATGATGACTTCCTGCTGTCCTATCTCGAGGGGGAATTTGGGGCCGCTCAATTAAAGGCTGCCTTAAGGCGAGCCACCATCTCCGGGAGACTGGTGCCGGTTCTCTGTGGGAGCGCTCTGAGGGATAAGGGAATTCAGCCTCTTCTGGATGCGGTGGTGGATTACCTGCCCTCTCCTCTGGACATACCCCCAATTCGGGGCTTTACCCCGGGGAGCAAGGAGGAAATAACCCGTCGCCCCGATGATGAGGAGCCCTTTACCGCCTTGGCCTTCAAGGTGGTCACTGATCCCTTCGTGGGGCGGTTGGTTTACCTTCGGGTCTACTCCGGTCAGGCGCGCTCCGGTTCACTGACCTACAACTCCTCCCGTGGGGTCAGGGAGCGCCTGGGAAGGCTGCTGCGGATGCATGCCAACTATCGTGAGGAGGTGGAGGAGGCCCGGACCGGCGACATCATCGCCGCTACCGGGCTCAAGAACACCCTCACCGGAGACACCCTGAGCGATCCCCACTCGCCGATAGTTTTGGAGGCCATTCGCTTCCCCGAGCCGGTGGTCTCGGTAGCCGTTGAGCCGAAGACTAAGGCCGACCAGGAGAAGATGGCCTCCGCTTTAAGAAAGCTGGAGGAAGAGGACCCGACGTTCCGAGTACGTCATGACCCGGAGACCGGCCAGACCCTCATCTCCGGCGTGGGTGAACTCCAACTTGAGGTTCTGGTGACCCGCCTCCTGCGGGAGTTCCGGGTAGAGGCCCGGGTAAGCCGGCCTCGGGTAGCCTATAAGGAAGCGCTGACCACCGCCGTTCGCTCTGAAGGCCGATTTATTCGCCAGACGGGCGGGCGGGGACAGTATGGACACGTAGTGCTTCTGATCGAGCCACTGGAACCAGGAGCCGGATTCCAGTTCGTGGACCAAGTTCAGGGAGGGGTGATACCCCGGGAATTTATCCCGGCAGTCGAGGCCGGGGCACGGGAAGCCCTGGAGACCGGGGTTCTTCTGGGTTGCCCCATTGTGGATGTCCGGGTTACCCTTCTCGACGGAAGCTACCACGAGGTTGACTCCTCCGAGTTCGCCTTCAAGATGGCGGCTAGCATAGCGGTAAAGGAGGGGGCCAAGAAGGCCAACCCGGTGCTCTTAGAGCCGATCATGAAACTGGAGGTGACCACCCCTCAGGAATTCCTGGGGGAGGTGATAAACGACCTCAATGCCAGAAGGGGAAGCGTAGAGGGTATCGAGACGAGGGACAACATGGCCATCATCAAAGGGCGTTTCCCCCTGGCCGAGGGCTTTGGCTATGCCACTGATCTGAGATCGATGAGCCAGGGAAGGGCAAGCTTTTTTATGGAGTTTCACTCCTATCAGCGGGTGCCCGATGATTTGGCCCGAGAGATCATCTCCCGATTTAGGGGCCGGCGGTAAGGAGAGGACGGGATGCCAGGACAGAAGATCCGGATAAAACTGAAGTCCTATGATCACCGGATACTGGACCAGTCGGCCGCCATGATCGTGGAGGCCGCTGAGGGAACCGGTGCCGCGGTGGCTGGCCCGGTTCCGCTGCCCACTCATATTAAACGTTTCTGCGTCATTCGCTCTCCCTTCATCGATAAGGATTCACGGGAGGAATTCGAGATACGTACTCACAAGCGGCTGATTGATATTTATGAGCCCAACACGAAGACCATCGACGCCCTGACCCGGCTCAATCTGCCGGCCGGGGTGGATATAGAGATAAAGCTTTAAGGGCCATTAGGTCGGCCCTTTCTCGAGGAAGAAATGGAAAAGATATCCGGCATCTTGGGCAAAAAGCTCGGCATGGGGCAGGTCTTCAGCGAGGATGGCCAGGTCATACCGGTTACGGCCATCCAGGCCGGCCCCTGTGTGGTAACGCAGGTAAAGACCAAGGAAAACGATGGCTATAATGCCGTTCAGCTCGGCTTTGGGGAGGCCAAGCACCTCAACAAGCCGATGAAGGGGCATCTCAAGAACCTGGGAGCATTTAAATATCTGCGAGAGGTGAGGGTAGAGGACACCTCCGATATCAAGCCCGGGAGTGTAGTAGATGTGGGCATTTTCCAGCCCGGCGAGCTGGTGAAGGTCACCGGGACCTCGAAGGGGAAGGGATTCGCCGGGGTAGTGAAGCGCCACGGCTTTGCCGGCGGTCCCAAGTCCCACGGTCAGTCCGACCGCCATCGGGCTCCCGGCTCCATTGGGGCCGGCACCGATCCGGGCAGGGTGATCAAGGGCCTCCGCATGGCGGGTCACATGGGGAACCGTCGGGTGACGGTGAGGAACCTCGAGGTGGTAAAGGTGGACCCCGAGGCAAACTTGCTTCTGGTAAAAGGGGCTGTTCCGGGGGCGAGGAATGCTCTTTTGTTGATTCAGAAGGCAAAACCCTCTTGACTTTGAATCTTGTTTGGTTAATCTATAGAGGGCTATGGAAGTTCCAGTTTATAACGTTGAGGGGCAGGTGACCGGGAAGCTCGAGCTCGACCCGGAGGTATTTGGTGTGCCTTTGAACCGGGCAGTGGTTCACCAGGCTCTGGTATATCAGCGAGCCAACGCCCGGGTGGGCACTGCTTCAACCAAGACGCGGGGCGAGGTGGCCGGAAGCACCCGCAAGCTTTATCGTCAGAAGCATACCGGTTGGGCCCGAGCGGGAAGCATAAGGTCCCCCATTCGGCGTCACGGGGGGATCGTGTTTGGCCCCAAGCCCAGAAGCTATCGTCAGCGCCTGCCGAAGAAGATGCGACGGCTGGCCATCAGGTGTCTCCTCTCAGCCAAGCTGGCCGATGGAGAGCTTAAGGTGGTGGATAAGCTGGAGCTGGAGCAGCCCCGGACAAAGGAAATGTTGAAGATCCTGCAGGCTTTGCAGCTCGACTCCTCCACCCTCATTGCTCTAGCTCCACCCAATGTCAACGTGGCCCTCTCCACGAGGAACCTGGAGCGGGTGAAAACCATCCCGGCCCAGCTTATCAACGTGGTAGACCTCCTTTCACATCGTTTCCTCTTGCTGACGGTGGATGCCGTGCGCCAGATAGAGCAGCTTTGGGGAGGCAAATAGATGCAGATATATGAGGTCCTTCGCCGACCGCTGATCACTGAGAAGAGCACCGCTCTTCTCAGCCAGAACAAGTATGCCTTTGAGGTTGACCGGAGGGCCAACAAGCAACAGATTAAGGAGGCCGTCGAGAAGGCCTTTAAGGTCAAGGTGGACAAGGTGGCCGTCATCACCATGCCGGCCAAGGCCAAGGGATTCGGCCGGCTTCGTGGCGAAAGACGTCCCTGGAAGAAGGCCATAGTCACGCTGAAAGAAGGGGAAAGAATAAAGGAATTCTTTGAGACCACGTAGGGGAGCGATGGGACTGAAGATTTATAAGCCGACTTCTCCCGGTCGTAGAGGGATGACCACCCTCGATACCTCGGGCCTTTCCAAGAAGGAGCCGGAGAGGTCGCTGTTGGTGCCCCTGAAAAAGAAGGCCGGGAGGAATAATCAGGGGAGGATAACCGTCCGCCATCGGGGTGGCGGGGCCAAGCGCATGTATCGCTTGATCGACTTCAAGCGGGACAAGCAGGGTATACCGGGCAAGGTGGCGGCCATCGAATACGACCCCAACCGCTCGGCCCATATAGCCCTGATTCACTATGTTGACGGCGAAAAGCGCTATATCCTGGCCCCCCAGGGACTTGAGGTGGGCGACGTGGTGATGGCGGGCGAGGGGGCCGAGATAAAGCCGGGAAATGCCCTGCCACTTAAGTCGATTCCGGTTGGCACTTTGGTACATAATCTCGAGCTACAACCGGGGCGGGGCGGTCAATTGGTACGCAGCGCCGGATCATCGGCCCAGGTGGTAGCCCGAGAGGAGCGTTATGTATTGGTAAGACTTCCCTCGGGAGAGATAAGGCGCATTCTGGGCGAGTGCCTGGCGACCATTGGGCAAGTCTCCAACCCTGATCATAACAACGTTGACCTGGGCAAGGCAGGGCGCAAGAGGTGGCTGGGCATCCGCCCCACGGTACGCGGTTCGGCGATGACACCCCGAGATCACCCCCATGGGGGAGGGGAGGGCCGGGCCCCGATCGGATTGCCCTATCCTAAGACCCCCTGGGGCAAGCCGGCAAGGGGGGTCAAGACCCGGCGCAAGAAGCCCTTTGACTGGCTTATCGTTCAGAGGAGGAAGTAATGGGGAGACCGCTGAAGAAAGGGCCATTCGTTGATCCAAAGCTTATGGAGAAGGTTGAGGCGGTGCTCCGCAGCGGGAAACGCCAGGTGATAAAAACGTGGTCTCGTGACTCGATGATCGTTCCCCAGATGGTCGGGTTGACGATCGCCGTTCACAATGGCAAGACCCACATTCCTATCTTCATTACCGAAAATATGGTGGGGCACCGCTTGGGGGAGTTTGCCCCTACAAGGACCTTCCGTGGACATATAGTGAAGGCGGAGAAGATAAGCATAACCGGGAGGAGGAAGAAGTAGAAATGAGGGTAAGGGCCACGGCGAAGGCGGTAAGAGTCTCGCCTCAGAAGGTCCGGCTTATTCTGGATGCCATTCGAGGCAAGCCGGTGGATGAGGCCCTGACCATTCTGCAGTTCCTGCCGAGCCCCAATGCCTGGAAGGTGGCCAAGGTGGTGAGTTCCGCCGTGGCCAATGCGGAGAATAATTACCAGCTCTCCTCCTCCAATCTCAGAATACTGGAGGCCTCGGCCGATGAGGGCTTCCGCCTTAAGAGGGTTCGTTTTAAGGGCCGTGGGAGGGTCAATCCCATCCTTAAACGAACTAGTCATATCACGGTGGTGGTGGGAGATGAATAGTGTCCGAATTTAAAGTCAAATTCAACGGGGTCCCCAAAAAATCGGGGTCCCCATGAAAAAGAGCGAAGCGAATTTTTCATGGGGTGCTGAGTAATGGGACAGAAGGTTCATCCCCTTGGTTTCAGGTTGGGTATCACCAAGGACTGGCTGGCCAAGTGGCAGGATGAAAAGAATTATGCCAAGCTCTTGCATGAGGATCTGGCCATCCGCCGGCTAATTGAGTCCGATTACGAGGGGGCAGGTATCTCCAAAATAGAGATTGAACGAGGGGTGGGCGAGATAACGGTGACCGTGCACACCTCTCGGCCAGGGGTGGTGATCGGGCGCGGTGGAGGTCGAATAGATGAGACTCGAGGAAAACTTGAGCGCTTGACCGGAAAGAGGGTCAGGCTCAACATCCAGGAAATCCGGGAACCGGAGCTCGATGCCTATCTGGTAGCCCGAAATATCGCTGATCAGCTGGAGAGGAGGGTGTCTTACCGCCGGGCGATGAAGCAGGCCATCTCTCGCGCCATGGCGGCGGGGGCCAAGGGGATAAAGGTGAGCGTTGCCGGGCGACTCGCCGGGCAGGAGATCGCCCGCCGGGTAACCCTGCACGAGGGCAGCATTCCTCTCCACACCCTAATTGCCGATGTAGATTATGGTTTTACCGAAGCCCACACGACCACCGGTAAGATAGGGGTCAAGGTCTGGATTTACAAGGGCAATATCCTTCCCGAGGTGGCGGAGGTGGGCTTGGAGTCCGCGCCGGTTAAGGAATCCACGGAGTAAGAAGTGCTACAGCCCAGGAGGGTAAAGTATCGCAAGCAACAACGGGGCCGCCTTAAAGGCAAGGCGACCTCAGGCAACACGCTGGCCTTCGGCGATTTTGGACTTCAGGCGCTGGAGCCGGCCTGGATCACCGCCCGCCAGATCGAGGCTGCCAGGCGGGCCATTGTGCACCATGCCCGGCGAGGAGGGAAGATCTGGATTCGGATCTTCCCCGATAAGCCGGTAACGGCCAGGCCGCCGGAGACGAGGATGGGTGGGGGAAAGGGGGCGGTGGACCACTGGGTGGCGGTCGTAAAGCGAGAAAGAATACTGTTTGAGATCGGGGGGGTGCCTGAAGAGGTGGCTCGGGAGGCCTTAAGGCTCGCCTCCCATAAGCTGCCCATAGCCACCCGAATCGTGACCCGGCAGGTTCAAGCCGAAGGAAAGTCATGAGGGCATCAGAGCTCAGAGAGCTGGATCGGGAGAGGCTGGAGAAGGAACTTGAGGAGGCCTACCGGGAGCTCTTTAACCTGAGGTTCCGGTTGGCCATCAGGCAGCTTACCAACTTCCGGGAGATCCGCAAGGTGAAGAGAAAGATCGCTCGCATAAAGACGATAATCAGGGAAAGGGAGCTAGGTATAAGTGGGTAAGCGGAAGGTCTTTATAGGGCGAGTGGTGAGCGACAAGATGGATAAGACGGTCGTGGTGCAGGTGGAGAGGCTGCGCCAGCATCCTCGCTATAAGAAATACATCCGGTACCGTAAGAAGTTCAAGGCCCACGATGAGAATAATGCCTGTCGGGTGGGGGATGTGGTGAGAATCATGGAGACCCGGCCTCTCTCCAAGGAGAAGCGATGGCGGGTGGTGGAGATCATTGGCCGGGCAATTGCGGCTGAGCTTCCCGAAGAGATCGAGGTCGAAAAGCTGGAAAAGGTGGAGGAGACCGGTGATTCAGATATACACCCGGCTTAAGGTGGCCGATAATACCGGGGCCCGGGAGATCATGTGCATCAATGTGCCGGGCGGCACCCGAAAGAGGTATGCCCGGGTAGGAGACGTTATCGTGGCCTCGGTGAAGGAGGCCGTGCCCGGCGGCTCGGTCAAGGAGGGGGACGTGGTGCGGGCGGTGGTTGTTCGAGTGGCCAAGACCTATGGCCGCAAGGATGGCTCCTACATCCGCTTTGATGACAACGCCGCGGTTATCCTGGATGAGCGGGGAAATCCCAAAGGAAGCCGCATATTTGGGCCAGTGGCCCGTGAGCTCCGGGAGAAAAACTTCGCCAAAATCATTTCCCTGGCTCCGGAGGTGGTCTAGCGGTGAGGAAAATTCGCAAGGGTGACGAGGTACTGGTGATCCGCGGGGAGGACCGGGGCAAGAAGGGGAAGGTTATGCGTTCATTTCCCCGCGAGGACCGTATCGTGGTTGAAGGAGTTAACTTGGTCAAACGTCATCTGCGTCCGGGGAGGGCCAGGCAGGCAGGAATCGTGACTATGGAGGCTCCCATCCACGTCTCTAAGGTCAAGCTCATCTGCAAGAAGTGCAACCAGCCCACCAGGGTTGGATTTCGAGTGCTGGCGGACGGAAGCAAGGTCAGGTGGTGCAAGAAGTGCGGGGAGGTGATCGACTGATGCCCTCGAGGCTGAAGCAGAAATATCGCGAGGAGATCGTGCCCAAGCTTATGCAGGAGCGGGGATACCGCAGTCCGATGGAAGTTCCTCGGCTGGAGAAGATCGTGTTGAACATCGGTCTGGGCGAGGCCATTCAAAACCCTCGGGCGCTGGAGGCTGCCAGTCGAGACCTATCAGCTATCTCTGGGCAGAAGCCGGTGACCACCCGGGCCAGGAAATCGATCGCCGGCTTTAAGGTTCGGCGAGGCATGCCCATCGGGCTGATGGTAACGCTTCGGGGGGATCGCATGTATGACTTCCTCGATAAGTTGATCAATGCCGCCCTGCCGCGCATCAGGGACTTCCATGGGGTGCCCGCCAACTCCTTCGATGGACGCGGAAATTATTCCCTGGGAATTAGAGAACAGATAATTTTCCCCGAGGTCGAGTATGATAAGATTGATAAAGTGCGAGGACTCGAGGTCTCCATAGTCACTACGGCGAGAACCGATGAGGAGGGAAAAAGGTTGCTCGAACTTCTGGGCATGCCCTTTGCCAGCTAATTTTTAGAACTTAAGGATTGGAGATGGCCAAGAAATCGAAAATCGTAAAATCGCAGAAGCCTCAGAAATACAAGGTAAGGCATAGAAATCGCTGTCGCCTTTGCGGGCGGCCCCGGGCCTTCATCCGACACTTTGAACTTTGCCGAATTTGTTTTCGGAAGCTGGCCAACGAGGGGCTGCTCCCGGGCGTGAGAAAGGCAAGCTGGTAAGATGGTGACCGATCCCATTGCTGACATGCTGACGCGGATCAGGAATGCCAACTTGGTGGGCAAGGAATGGGTGCTTGTCCCAGCCTCAAAGATCAAGTTGGCCATTGCCAAGATACTCGAGGAGGAGGGCTTTATCGAGGGCTTTGAGGTATTAAGGGGCAACACACCCCAGCGGGTGCTGAAAATCAAGCTCAAGTATACCGATAAAAAGGAGCCGGTGCTCCGAGGACTTAAGCGGGTGAGCAAGCCGGGACGACGGGTGTATGTCGGCAAGGACGAGATCCCGCGCATCTTCGGGGGCCTGGGAGTGGTCATCATGTCCACCTCGCAGGGGGTGATGACCGGAAAGCAGGCCTGGCGGAGGGGCATCGGCGGCGAGATCCTATGCTACGTCTGGTAAAGCCATGTCGAGAGTTGGGAAGAAACCTATAAATCTGCCTCCAGGGGTTGAGGTTCTCATCAACGAGGGTAACGAGGTGGTGGTGCGTGGGCCAAAGGGGGAACTGAGACGTTCCTTCCATCCGGATCTGTCCATCAAGCTTCAGGATGGCACCATCGTGGTAACCCGGCCCACGGATAACCGAATCCACCGCTCCCTCCATGGGTTGACCAGGGCACTCCTGGCCAACATGGTGCAGGGGGTGAGCGAGGGGTTTACCAAAACCCTGGAGATCGTGGGGACTGGCTACCGGGCCCAAAAGGTTGGGGAGAAGCTGGTGCTCCAACTGGGCTACTCTCACCCGGTTGAGTTCATCCCCCCACCGGGTGTCTCCATCAGCGTGGAGGGCAATCGGGTCAACGTATCCGGGATAGATAAGGAGCTGGTGGGAGAGGTAGCCGCCCGAATTCGCCGATTACGTCCTCCGGATCGTTACAAAGGAAAGGGCGTGCGTTATCTGGGAGAGCAGCTCATGCTCAAGCCGGGCAAGGCCGGTAAGGTGGGCAAGAGGTAATGCGGGTCAAGACCAGCCGAGAGGCCAGGATAAGGCGACATTTGAGGGTGAGGAAAAAGGTCTCGGGCACATCTTCGAGGCCAAGGCTATGTGTTTTTCGAAGCTTAAAGCACATCTATGCCCAAATCATCAATGATGAGGAAGGTCGAACGCTCGTCTCAGCCTCGAGCCTCGACCCGGAGATAAGGGAGGAGCTGGTGGGCAAGACCAAGACGGAGAAGGCCAAGGTTGTGGGTACCCTTTTAGGGAAAAGGGCCAAGGAGTTGGGGGTGGAGGTCGTGGCCTTCGACCGCGGTGGGTACAAGTACCACGGCCGGGTAAAGGCCCTGGCTGAAGGAGCCAGGGAAGCCGGGCTTAAGTTTTAAAGGAAAAAGATGAGAGAAAGGATGGAACCGGAGGTTCCCAGTCTAACGGAGAGGTTAGTTCACCTACGTCGGGTGGCCAAGACGGTCACCGGGGGGAAGAAACTTTCCTTCAGCGCGCTGGTGGTGGTGGGAGATGGCCAGGGCAGAGTAGGTTATGGCCTGGGCAAAGGAGCAGAGATTCCGGAGGCCATCAGGAAAGCCTCTGCCAAGGCACGGAAGAACCTCATCCGGGTGCCACTTAAGGAAACTACCATCCCTCATGAGATAGTGGCTAAGTTTGGTGCGGCAAAGGTAATGCTCAAACCGGCCTCTCCAGGCACCGGGGTAGTTGCCGGAAGGGCTGTTCGGGCGGTGGTCGAGGCCGCCGGGATAAAGGACGTCCTGAGCAAGATCTTGAGCGCCAGCACCAACCCGATAAACGTGGTTCCGGTGACGGTTAAGGCCTTGAGCTTGCTGATGGACCCCGAGGAAACGCTGGCCCGGCGGGGAAAGCTGAAGAAGGCCGCCGAGGAGGGAAGAGTTGGTTCGGGAGCATGAGCTGGCTCCACCCCCGGGCGCCAAACACAAGCGCAAGCGAGTTGGTCGGGGGGTTGGCAGCGGACACGGCACTTACTCCTGCCGGGGGATTAAAGGGCAGAAGGCCCGTTCCGGTGGTGGGGTTCATCCGCTCTTCGAGGGAGGGCAGACCCCCCTTTCGATGAGGTTGCCCAAGTTACGGGGGTTCACCAACCCCTTCCGTAAGGAATACGCTGTGGTGAACCTGGAGAAGCTGGAGAAATTCCCCGAGGGGGCTGAGGTGACCCTGGAGAAGCTGGTGGAGAGCCGGGTGGTGAAAAACCTAAAGAAGCCGATCAAGATATTGGGTCGCGGGGAGCTGAGTCATCCCCTCGTGGTCAAAGCTCACAAATTCTCTGAAACGGCCAAGGAGAAGATAGAAGCTGCTGGAGGAAAGGTGGAGGAGATACCGTGGCAGAGCGCCGAGTAAGCCCTGGCATGCCGAAGCTGCTCCAGGCAGTGCGGGATGCCCTACACCTTCCAGACCTGCGCCGAAAGATCCTATTTACCATCGGCATCCTGGTGATATTTCGTCTCCTGGCCCATATTCCGCTGCCCGGGGTAAACACCGAAGCCCTCCACGAGCTTTTCCAGCGCAGCCAATTATTGGGCATGCTCGACCTCTTCAGCGGCGGGGCCATGAGAAATCTGAGCATCGTGGCCATGGGGGTATATCCCTACATCACCGCCACCATCGTAATGCAGCTTCTGGTGCCGGTAATCCCCCGACTTCAAGCGCTTTCCCAGGAGGGGGAGGAGGGGCGAAGAAAGCTGGATCAGTACACCCACTGGCTGACCGTCCCCCTGGCCATGCTTCAGGGATATGGGCAGTTGGTTTGGTTCAGCCGCCCGGTTTCAGGCATAACCGAGCCCCCCATCAGCGGAATAGGTCTTTCCGGGGCCAATCTGCTGCCCACCTTCGCCATGATACTCTGTCTGGCGGCCGGCACCATGTTCCTGGTCTGGCTGGGCGAGCGCATCACCGAACACGGAATCGGCAACGGGATCTCGATAATAATCTTTGGCGGAATCGTCGCTGCTTTACCAGCGAATATTGGGCGCAGTTACCTCAGCACCGGAGCCGGGGGATTGATCAAGATGCTGATCCTCTTTCTGGCGATCACCTTCTTCATCGTCTACTTCACCGAGGCCTACCGGCGTATTCCGGTGCAATACTCCCGGCAGATCTTCCGCGGGGGAAGGATGTACCGCCAGAGCGGGGGTACCTTCCTGCCCATTCGGGTGAACTCGGCCGGGATGATCCCCTTGATCTTCGCCATGGCGCTGATGGTTTTCCCGGGCACGGTGGCCAGCTGGTTTGCCAACCCGCCAGGGCAGGATCCCAACCTGGCCAACTACATCCAGAACCTCTTTAGCCCGGATCGGGGTTATTGGTGGTTTTACTGGGGGCTTTTCTTTCTCCTGGTCATCGGCTTTACCTTCTTCTACACCATGATCATCTTTCAGCAGCAGAACATCCCCGACACCCTCCAGAAGCAGGGGGGCTTCATCCCCGGCATAAGGCCGGGAAAGACTACGGCGGACTATCTTAACCGGGTGATCAATCGGGTTACCTGGGGAGGTGCAATCTGCCTTGGGCTGGTGGCCATCATGCCCGTTTTCGCCCGCTGGATAGCGGGCACTCCGGCAAATGTGCCGGCCACCAACCTCATGATCCTAAGCAGCGCGGGGCTGCTGATCGTAGTAGGGGTAGTCCTGGATACCATGAGGCAGATGGAGGCCCAGCTCTTAATACGCCACTACGAGGGATTTCTCAAATGAGTGCCTTGAAGTTGGTCTTTCTCGGTGCCCCCGGGGCAGGCAAGGGAACACAGGCAAAGATCCTCTCCGAGAAGCTGGGATTGGTGCACATCAGCTCGGGAGATCTCTTCCGCCAGGCAGCGGAGAGCGGAACCGAGCTGGGGCAGTTGGCCAAGTCATACATGGAGAAGGGCTTGCTCGTTCCCGATGAGGTGACCATAAAGTTGATTCTGGAGCGCATTTCAAGCCTCAGTCCAGGCCAGGGTTTCATTCTCGATGGCTTTCCTCGCACTAAGCCCCAGGCCGAGGCTCTGGAAAAGGAAGTCGAGATTGATAAGGCCGTCTACCTCAAGGTTCCCAAGGATGAGCTTATTCGGCGGCTTTCCAGCCGCTGGATTTGCCGAAACTGCCAGACGCCCTATAACCTACTGAGCCATCCGCCGAAGGTGGCCGGGAGATGTGACCTCTGTGGGGGCGAGCTTTACCAGCGGGAGGATGACAAGGAGGAGACAGTCAGGAAGCGCATCGAGGTCTACTTGGAGCAAACTGCCCCCTTGCTGGATTTCTACGCCCGAAAGGGCAAACTGCTCGAGGTAGATGGGGGAAAGGGGGCAGAGGAGGTGGCGGTGGACTTGCTTCAGGCCCTGCAAAAGCTTTAAAATAATGAGCATCATCATTAAGTCGGCCGAGGAATTGCAGATCATGCGGGAAGTGGGCCGAATTGTGGCGCGAGTTTTGGAAAGGCTGATTCGGGAGATAAGGCCGGGGATAACCACCGGCGAACTGGATGCTCTGGCTGCCGAGGAACTTAAGAGGTATGGGGCTGCTTCGTCGGATAAGGGTTATCGTGGATTTCCGGCGAACATCTGCACCTCGGTGAACGAAGAGGTGGTTCACGGCATACCCGGTGATCGGGTGCTCCGGGAGGGAGATATAATTTCACTTGACATAACTGCAAACTATAAGGGATTCCATGGGGATGCGGCGGTAACGGTGGGGGTAGGGGAAATCAGCCCTCTGGCCCGGAGCCTCATCGAGGCGACTCGGGGAGCCCTTGAGGCCGGGATTGCCGCGGCCAGGGCAAGAGCCCACGTGAGCGACATATCTTACGCGATCCAGAGTTACGTGGAAGCCCGTGGTTTCTCCCCGGTTCGCGAGTATGTGGGACATGGGATCGGCCGTGAGATGCACGAAGAACCCCAAATACCTAACTTTGGCCCCCCAGGGAAGGGGCCCATATTGCGCCCGGGCATGACCCTGGCCATTGAGCCGATGATCAACGCCGGAGGGTGGAAGACTAAGGTACGCCCGGACGGATGGACGGTGGTCACGTCCGATGGAAGCCTCTCGGCCCATTTTGAACACACCATTGCCATCACCGATGGGGAGGCGGAGATATTGACGCTGGCTTGAGGACTCATGCCGAAGAAGGAAAAGATCGAGGTCGAAGGAAGGGTAATTGAGCCACTGCCCAGCGGAATGTTCCGGGTGGAGCTACCCAATGGGCACCAGGTTCTGGCCCATGCCTCGGGCAAGATGAGGAAGTATTTCATCCGGATAGTCCGCGGGGATCGGGTTCTGGTGGAGCTCTCCCCCTATGATCTCTCCCGCGGAAGGATAACCTACAGGTTGGAGTGAGCGATGAAGGTGAAGGCATCGGTAAAACGCAGGTGTGCCAAGTGCAAGCTAATACGGCGTCGCGGCGTCGTGCGCGTCATCTGCAGCAATCCAAAGCACAAGCAGAGGCAGGGATAGGAGCGATTTAGAGATGGCTCGAGTTGCTGGAGTCGATATTCCGGACAACAAGCGGGTGGAGATCTCGCTGCAGTATCTTTACGGAATTGGCCCCACCCTGAGTCGGCAGGTGCTGGCCAAAGCCAACGTTGATCCGGCCAAGAAGGTGAAGGAGCTTTCAGATGAGGAGCTGAGCCGCATTCGCGAGCTTATCGACCGAGAATATAAGGTCGAGGGCGACCTAAGGAAGGAAGTTCAGCTTAACATCAAGCGGTTGATCGAGATCGGTAGCTATCGGGGCATGAGGCACCGCCGGGGCCTGCCAGTTCGGGGACAGCGCACCCGCACCAATGCCCGAACAAAGCGAGGCCCTCGGAAGACCGTGGCCGGCAGGGGCCGCCGACGCGGTGCGGCGAAGAAGTAAGGTTTAGGGGTTAAAATAAGGAGGGGGAAGTGGCAAGAAAGAAGAGCACCACCAGGGTTAAAAAGAGGGAGCGGAAGGGGGTGGTGCACGGGCGAGCTTATATTCAGTCCACCTTCAACAACACCATCATCACGCTCACCGATCAGGAGGGAAACGTCATCTGCTGGGGAAGTTCCGGAACGGCCGGGTTTAAAGGGACGAGAAAGGGAACGGCCTATGCCGCCCAGCAGGCGGCCATGCAGGTAGCCCGGCGGGGAATGGAGCACGGATTGCGACAGGTGGATGTTTACATCAAAGGCCCGGGGAGCGGTCGGGAGGCGGCCATCCGCACCCTCAAGGCAGCCGGACTGGACATCCTGAGCATCAGGGACGTTACCCCCATCCCTCATGATGGCTGTCGCCCACCGAAACGAAGAAGAGTGTAGGGAAAGATGGCTCGTTATACCGGTCCAGTTTGTCGTCTTTGTCGCCGTCACGGCGAGAAGCTCTTCCTAAAGGGGGAGAAGTGTTACACTCCCAAATGCCCCCTGGAGCGACGTCGTACCCCTCCAGGATACCGACCCCATAGCCGACCACGTAAGCTTTCGGAATATGGGCTGAGGCTCCTGGAGAAGCAAAAGGCCAAGCGCATCTATGGGGTCTTGGAGCGTCAGTTTCGCCGCTATTTTGAGATGGCCTCCAAGCTTCCCGGACTCACCGGGGAGAACTTGCTCAAGCTTCTGGAGAGGAGGCTGGACAACGTGGTTTATCGCCTTGGCTTTGCTGAATCACGCCCTCAAGCCCGGCAGCTTGTTTGTCACGGTCATTTTAAGGTCAATGGTCGCCGGGTAAACATCCCGTCCTATTTGGTCAAGCCTGGCGATGTCATCAGCTGGAAAGAGGGTGAAGAGGATCGCTTCCCCTATCAGAGCGCTGTCCAGAGGGTGAAAGAGGTGAAGCTTCCCAGTTGGCTGAGCCTGGATCAGGAGAAACTCGTGGCCAAGGTTCTGGGCGAGCCGACACGTGAGGACATCGGTTACAGCATCAATGAGCAGCTCATTGTGGAGTACTACGCAAGGTAGGAGGCCAACTTGTTGGAAGTAGAACTGGAGATAATCCCCAAGCTGAAGTGTCTGGAGACCTCCAAGAACTACGGTCGCTTCCTAATCGAGCCCCTGGAGAGAGGATATGGCATCACCCTGGGCAATGCTCTTCGAAGAGTGCTCTTAAGCTCGCTTCCTGGGGCGGCGGTGACCGCCGTTCGCATTGCGGGGATACAGCACGAATTCTCTACCCTGCCCCACATGAAGGAGGACATAATCGAATTCCTGCTCAACGTCAAGGAGATATGCCTGCGACCGCTAACGGGGCGGGCGGGCAGCCTCTTCCTCGAGGTTGAGGGGGAGAGGAAGGTTCATGCTGGAGACATAAAGCCGTCAGCGGATTTTGAAATCGTTAACCCGGAGCTTTACCTGGCCACCTTGGACTCACCTGAGGCGAAGCTTGAGGTAGAGTTCTTCGCGGAGGCGGGCAAGGGGTATGTTCCCGCCAGCACGGTTGGTGGGAGGCCCATTGGCGTGCTGCCCGTAGACGCGATCTTCACGCCCATAAGGCGGGTGAACTACCAGGTTGAGAAGACTCGTGTGGGCGACCGGAGCGATTTCGACAAGCTCACGCTGGAGATATGGACTAATGGGGCCATCTCTCCCGAGGATGCCCTGGGGCAGGGAGCTCAGATTCTAATTCGGCATCTTTCGCTGTTCTCCAAGCTCCGCCCGGAGATGCTAGAGGAGGAGCTGAAGCCGGAATTGCCCGAAGAGGAAGCGGCTAAAGCGGTGAGAGAGGAGGTGCCTCTGGAGAAGCTGGGCCTCTCCTCCCGGGTGCTTAACGCCCTTCGCCGGGGAGGAATTCGGACGGTGGACGAGTTGCTCAAGAAGAGCAAGGAGGAACTGCTCAGCCTGAGCAATTTCGGGGAGAAGGCCTGGCAGGAACTCCAGGAACGCTTGGAGGCACTCGGCTTAGCTGCCAAGCCTGAGGAGGCTGCCCCTGAAGAAGGAGGGTTGGAGGAGGCCAGGCGAAAATTACTGGAGCGCGGATTTAAGGTAACAGGGGAGAAATGAGGCACCGGGTTGCGGGACATAAGCTCTCACGTAAGACCAGCCACCGCCTGGCACTTTATCGGAATCAGGTGACCGATCTTCTGAGATACGGTAAGCTGGTGACCACTGAAGCCAAGGCCCGGGCAGTTCGCCCCCTGGCGGAGAAGATAATAAGCTTGGGCAAAGCAGGAGACCTCCATTCCCGCCGCCAGGCACTTGCCTTTATCTATGATGAGGACGTGGTGCAAAAGCTGTTTGAAGAGCTGGCACCTCGTTATGCCGACCGCCCCGGCGGTTATACCCGGCTTATTAAGCTTGGACGTCGGCAGGGAGATGGAGCCCCGATGGCTCGCTTAGAACTGGTATGAAGCTTGCCCTGTTGGTCGAATATGATGGGACGAGATACTTTGGCTTTCAATATCAAGCGGATGTCCCCACGATTCAGGGCGAACTGGAGAAGGCCATCAAGAAAGTTACTGGAGAGGAGGTCAGGATAAAAGGGGCCGGACGCACCGATGCGGGAGTGCATGCCAAAGGGCAGGTGATTAGCTTCGAGAGCCAGACCTCACTGCCTCTGGGGAATTTTATCCGGGCTCTGAACTTTTACCTGCCCAGCGATATCGCGGTTCGAGCTGGCTGCGAGGTGCCGCAAGACTTCGATGCTCGACGCAGTGCCCAGAGTCGGGAGTATCGTTACATCATATTAAATAGCGCTACGCCCTCGCCGCTGCTCCACCGACGAGCCCTTTTAGTGATCCAGAAGCTCGATGTCGAGCTCATGAGTCAGGGAACAAGGATGCTGGTGGGGAAGCATAATTTTGCCTCCTTCGCTGGTAGCCTGGGACGCCGCAACCCGGTGCGCCAGGTTTTCCGGGCCGAGATCAGCCGGAAGGGCGAGCTCATATTTTTCGACGTCGAGGCAGATTCCTTCCTGCCGCAGCAAATGCGTCGTATGACGGCCGCCTTGATTAGACTCGGTTTGGGAAGGCTTGGCCTGGAGGAATTCCGAGAGTTGATAGATTGTGGGAAGGTGAGTGCCGCCAGATGGGTCGCTCCATCCTACGGACTCTATCTGACCCGGGTGAATTACCCTGACCTTCAACTTGACACCAGCTGGGAGAACGCATGAGGACTTATAGCGTCAAGGGACCAGAGATAAAAAGGGAATGGCGGGTGATCGATGCCTCGGGGAAAACCCTTGGCCGATTGGCCTCCCAGATCGCCACCATCCTGCGGGGAAAGCACAAACCAATTTACACCCCGTGGCTGGATACCGGGGATTACGTGATTGTGGTGAACGCCTCCAAGGTGAGGGTTACGGGGAAGAAGGCGGAACAGAAGGTATATTACCGCCATTCAGGTTACCCCGGGGGACTAAAGTCCATCACACTGGGCCAGCTAATGCAAAAGGATCCCTGTCAGGTAATTGAACATGCGGTCAAGGGGATGCTGCCCAAAGGCCCTTTGGGCCGAGCCATGCTGAGGAAGCTCAAGGTCTATCCCGGCCCGGAGCACCCTCACCAGGCCCAGGTAAAGGGCCAGGGCAAGTAGTTAAAGCGTTAACGGCTTAGGAGAGAAACTTGGAAGAGAGATATTTCTACGGTACCGGGAGAAGGAAAACGGCAGTGGCCAGGGTTAGGCTCTACCCGGATGGTGGGGGAGTTTTGGTAAATGAGAAGTCCTTCGAGGAGTTCTTCCCCACCGAGAGGCTCCGGGCTACTGTCCTGCAACCCCTTCAGCTTACCGGGAACCTGGAAAAATTCCGGGTGGTGGCGAAGGTGGAGGGGGGCGGAATCACCGGGCAGGCTGAGGCGGTCAGGCACGGCATCAGCCGCGCCCTGGTTCAGGCCGACCCCAATCTGAAGCTACTACTTCGTGATCACGGTCTGCTTACCCGGGATCCTCGGGTGAAGGAACGGCAGAAATACGGCTTCCGCCGGGCACGCAAGCGAAAACAATACCGGAAGCGCTAAGTCATTTCAAGGGGGTTGGCTTCTCGCTCAGCGTAGAAGGAAATGGCCAAAAGGCCTGGGCCAGCGTGAACCCCCATGCTGGGGGTAAACTCGGTGAGATAGAGTTCAACACAGTTAAACCTTGATTCGATCTCGGCCCGAAGCTTTTCCCCCTCCTCCGGCTCATCAGCATGATGAACCGCAACGTGTATCCTGGAGCTTCCCACCCTTTTCCACATTATCTCCAGCATCTGCTCTATGGCCTTTGTCCTGATTCTGGGGCGGGCCACGGGTACTGTTTCCCCAACGGAGGGAGAGTGCTCCACGATAGGCTTGACGTTTAGCAGCGAGCTGGCCCATGCCGCTGCCCGAGCAATGCGGCCCGTTCTGGCGAGGTAGAAAAGGGTGTCCAGCACGGCCAAGAAGTTCACCCGACTCATCATCTCCTGAGCAACCTTGAGCACCTGAGCCAGCTCCGCCCCCTGACCGGCGCTGCGGGCGGCCTCCAAGACGATGAACCCCAGCGCACCGGCTACAGAGCGGCTGTCAAGCACTTCAATGGGCGTGTTGGGAATCACTTCCCTCGCCACCTCCCGGGCCGCCGAGGCCGTCTCAAAGACCCCACTCTGCAGGCTGGTGAGGGTAATGCAAAGTATGCTTTCCGCCGTTTGACTTAGCTGGCGATAGGCCTCCAAGAAGTCCCCCGCTGATGGGGTAGAGGTGGTGGGGAGATCTTTCCGCCGACGCATGATTCGGTAGACCTCACCCGGGCTTATATCGATCCCGTCACGATAGCTTTTGCCCTCATGGATTATTAGCAGGGGCACCACGTGAATATGATACCTTTCCACCAGCTCCTGAGGCAGACAACAGGTGCTGTCGGTGAGGATGGCTACCTTTCTCAGCATTGCCCGACCTTAAACGCCTGCCCATGCCGCGATCTTTAAGCTTTCAGCCTTCGCGGTAGGTTCAGGAGCTTATCCACGAGCGTAACCACGTGAATGAGCGGATTGACTGGTCGACCGAATATCTTCCCCTGCCTCAGCGAGGCGAGGAAATCCTCCGGGGAACTGAAGGAAGGCATCTCGACATAGGCATTGCCCACCTCATAGGGCAGATGGGCATCGCTTCCAGCACTGGCCAGGAATCCGTTCTGGCGAGCGAAATGACGTGCCTTGGCCGAAGCTCCCGGGAACACCGTTCGGGAGTTGAACACCTCGACAATTTGAATCTGGGGGAGCAGCTTCTCCCTCTCCCGGCTTCTCAATGGAGAGCGGGTGAGTCGATCAAAGGGGTGGGGCAGACACACCAGCCCTCCCTGGGACTTGATTCGAGCCACGGTCTCCTCCGCCGAAAGTCCCGGGGGAATTTCCTCCTGCAGAAAGTAGCCGATCAGCTCCCCGCTAAGGGTCATGATCTCCTCCCCCACGATAATGGGAAAGGGGGCCAGTTCCTTAAACCTCATCGCCCCGGCAATGGTATTGTGATCAGTTATTGCCAAACAGTTTATCCCCTTCCTCTGGCAGACCTTCACGATGTCCTCCAAGGAGGCTCGGGAATCTGGAGAATAGCAGGTGTGAACGTGGAGGTCAGCTCGAAGGAGGGAATTAACATTTTCCATTTTTGAGGCCTGTGGGAGGCTTTACTGCTCTGCCCTCCTACTATTTTTAAGCCCTTGCAACTCGATATGCCTGGCCTGCATGGCGGAGCCAAAGGTGGCCACCGAATAGGGAACCAAGTAAGTTATCGCTATTTGAACAATATCCGTAGCTGTCACGGTCCTACAAAGCAGGGCATTGTAGTGATTGATCAGGGCAAGTATAGTTCCTACCACTAAGGCAACCTTGAGCGAACGGCGAACGCAAACCCCATCTAACGCATGCTTCAGGAACGACCTCATCGTTATCTTGCACTAGTTCAGCCTTCGGCGATGAAATCCGACTTCCGCTTAGCTGACTCTTTCCAGGTACTCGCCGGTTCGGGTATCCACCCGGACAATATCCCCGGTCTCGATGAAGAAAGGAACCTGGACGGTAAGGCCGGTCTCCAGGGTGGCCGGTTTGCCCCCACCGGATGAGGTATCTCCTTTGAAAGCTGGCCCAGTCTCCACAACCTGAAGGTCAACCGTGATGGGTAGCTCAACCCCAACCGTCCGGCCCTCATGCCTGGAGAGCTGCACCACCAGTCCCTCCTTCAGGTAATTCAGGACATCACCCAGTTGCTCCTGAGAGAGCGGAATTTGCTCAAAGCTCTCCTGATCCATGAAGTAGTAAAGCTCGCCATCCTGATAGAGGTACTGCG
Organism: uncultured Dehalococcoidia bacterium; assembly: GCA_965612975.1. Classification (GTDB taxonomy): domain Bacteria; phylum Chloroflexota; class Dehalococcoidia; order SZUA-161; family SpSt-899; genus CAZYDA01. Next base: position 33,001 of record CBFDTP010000005.1, read on the forward strand.
CCGGCTTGGTCTCCAGGTAGACCCTCTTGAAGGTCTCCCCGGCCTGAAAGGTGCGCTCGATGGTGTGCCCTTCCTGGATATCGCGCAGCTTCAACCTTACCTGGGCAGTGCCTCTCCCCAACTTGATGTGACGATAGTCGAGAATGTAATAAATCTTGCCCTCCAGCTCGATTGCTATCCCCTTACGAAGCTCGCTGGTGTCGATCATGTCTTTCCTCCACCTCGACTAACTTACAAACTTTCCCTCTTCTTAATACTACCATGTCCTCGAGTCTTACACCACCCCGGCCCTCGAGGTAGATCCCGGGCTCCAGGGTGAAGACCATTCCCTCTTCCAAGACATCCTTCGACTCCGGTCCCAACCTAGGTGCCTCATGAACCTCAAGCCCCACCCCATGTCCCAGCCCATGCCCAAAGGCCTCGCCGTAGCCGGCTCCTTCAATGACCTTCCGGGCCAATCCATCGGCCTCCTCCCCAGTCATGCCGGAGCGTATCCCCTCCAGCGCCACCGTTTGGGCTTCCTGCACTAGCCGGTATATCCTCTCAAATTCCCCCCGTGGCCTTCCGAGGAAGAAGGTTCGGGTGAGGTCGCCGCAGTAACCTTGAACTCGGGTGCCGAGGTCGATGATTACCGGTTCTCCCTCAAGAAGAAGGCGAGAGGTTGGTCGAGCATGGGGGAGGGCAGAGTTGGGCCCTGAGGCCACAATTATTTCAAAGGGCAGTTCTTCGCTGCCGTTCTCCCGCAGGAATTTCTCCAGCTCCCAGGCTACCTTCCTCTCCTCCATCCCGGGGCGGAGGAATTCACTGGCCCATCTCAAAGCGGCTTCAGCCAGGGAGGCAGCGCGCCCAAGTTTCTCGATCTCGTCCTCGTCCTTCACAGCCCGAAGGGCTTCCACCACCCCACTGGTGGGGACAAGCTCGGGGGGAGGATTGAGGCTTAAGATTCTCTCCGCCAGCTTCCGGTAGGTGTTCAGGGAGAGGTCATCCCCCTCAAGTCCTAGCTGCCGGATGCCGAGCTCCGAGACCCACTCCGGGAGCCATTTGGAGAGCTCACCTCGCACCTGCACCAAATCGAAGCTAGGGGCCTGTTCCCTGGCCTGCTCAGCATAGCGGAAATCGGTGAAGAGGTATGCCCTATCCCGGGTGAGGAGCAAAAAGCCCTCGCCATCGAAACCCGAGAGGTAGCAACAGTTGGCTGGCCGGGAGATAAGGAAGGCTTCTATTCCTTGCTCCGAGAGCTTATGGCGAAGCCTATCCAGACGGCTCACTCTCCTCGCTCCGTGGATGTGCCTTCAGATACTTCCGGCGCATCTGACTCTGCGTCACATGGGTGTAGATCTGGGTGCTGGCGAGGCTGGCATGTCCTAGGAGTTCCTGCACTGCGCGGAGGTCCGCCCCCCCATCGAGCATATGGGTGGCAAAGGTATGGCGCAACATGTGCGGAAATACCCCACGGTCAATCCCCGCAATCTGGGCATATTCCCGGACCAGACGTTGTACTCGACGGGCGGCGATCCTTTTCCCATACCGATTGAGAAAAAGGGCCTCACTCCTTCTCTTGGAAAGCTTTGGCCGACCGAGTTTCAGGTACCGTTCCAAGGCTTCCGCTGCCGGCCTCCCGATGAGCACCACCCTCTCCTTGGAACGCTTGCCCCAGACCCTGATCTGACGAGCTTTGAGATCCACATTCCCCACGTTCAGGGCCACCACCTCGCTCACCCTCAGACCGGCGGCATAGAGGAGCTCTAACAGGGCTCTATCCCGCAAGCCTTGAGGTGTAGAGGTATCCGGAGCCTCCAGAAGCTTCTGTATCTCCTGGAGGGTGAGAAACGAAGGGAGCTTCCTCTCACGCTTTGGTCCGGAGACCGTGCTCATTGGGTCAGTGGAGAGCTTTCCCTCTCGGCTCAGGTAGCGGAAAAAGGAGCGCAATGCGCTGAGCTTGCGACAAATGCTGCCCCGAGCGATCCCTCGCTTCAGGAGCTGGCCTAGCCAGCCGCGGATGAGGAGATGATCAACCTCTTCTAAGGACCTTTGGCCCTGCCGCAAAAACTGCAGAAAATCGAGCACATCGGTGGTGTAATTCCTCACCGTGTATCGGGAGAAATTGCGCTCGGCCTCCAGATAGCGGTGATATTCCGCGAGCAACTGGTCGAACTTAACTCCAGACATCTCTAAAGGGTGGCCGGGCTGGCCTCAAGCTCCTCAAGCTTTACCCTCTGGCCACAGTCAAGACACTTGGCAGCCTTGCTGCTCGCCAAAATGAGCAGCCCCTGGCAGTAAGGACAGGGTTGAGGCAAGGGCTTGCTCGTAACGGAAAAGTCGCACTCGGGGTAATTGGAGCAGCCGTAAAAGGTGCGCCCTTTCCTGCTGCGCCGCTCGATTAACCTGGCCCCACAGCGGGGACAGCGGGCTTCGATCGGCAGCGGTCGGGTATTTTTACACTCCGGATACCCGCTGCAGGCGAGGAAGGATCCATACCGGCCCTGCCGGATCACCATCGGCCGGCCACAGAGCTCGCAGACCTCATCGGTGGGCTTAGTCGGCAGCCTGACCCTCTGCATGGCCGAGGAAGCCCGCTCCACCGTCTCCGAGAAGGGCTGATAGAACTCATGGAGAGTGGGTATCCACTCCCGCTTCCCCCAGGCAATCTCGTCCAGTTTCTTCTCCATCTGAGCCGTAAAGCTCAGGTCAACCACCTCGGGGAAGTGCTCCTTGAGCAGGTCAGTAACTATGATCCCCAGATCCTCGGGCTTGAAATGTCCCCTTTCCTTCCTAACGTAACCTCGCTGTAGGAGCGTGGAGATGATGGGGGCATAGGTACTGGGTCGGCCAATGCCATTTTGCTCCAGGGCCTTGATCAAGGTGGCCTCGGTGTAGCGTGGTGGTGGCTTGGTGAAGTGTTGCTCGGGGGAAAGGGCTAGCAATAGAAGGGACTCCCCTTCTTCTAGCTCCGGCAAGGGCAGGCTGGTTTCCTCCCCCTCCTCCTCGTCCTTCCCCTCAGCGTACAGCACGAGGAAGCCGGGAAAGGTGACCTTGGTGCTCCGGGCCTGAAGAAGATAGGTCTTTTCGGCTGCCGGCGGGCGAGCTTCCACGCCCACGGTGGTGGTCTCGAGGCTCGCCGCGCTCATCTGGCTGGCCAGCATCCGCTTCCAGATGAGCTCATAAAGCTTAAACTGGTCGGCTGAAAGGTAGGGCCTAATCATCTCCGGCTCCCGGCGAATGGAGGTGGGACGGATGGCCTCATGAGCCTCCTGGGCTCCTTTCACCTTCTTGGTGAAGAGGCGGGGCGAGGGGGGAACGAACTCCGGTCCATAGTTTTCTCGGATGTAGGCCCTCGCCTCCGAGATGGCCTGGGAGGAGACACGCGTGGAGTCAGTACGCATATAGGCTGTCTCTTATACACATCTCCGAGCCCACGAGACTAGGCATGATCTCGTATGCCGTCTTCTGCTTGAA
>CBFDTP010000006.1:0-35518 GCA_965612975.1 uncultured Dehalococcoidia bacterium
TGTGTATAAGAGACAGTATTATGTCAAGTGCATTGAAGAGTTCGCTTTTAACCTCTTCGAGACCATCTCCATCCCTTGAGGAGACGGGCAGCAGTGGGAAGCGGGCGTAACTGTTCCGAAGCTGTTCGAGACCTTCGTTGGCTCCCTCAAGGTCCTTCTTGTTCCCTATGAGCAGCGTCCTCTTCTGAAGGTCTCGTCGCTCTATCCTTTCCTCTCTTCCCATGGGGCTTATCCGGAACCTCTCGAGCTCCTGAAAGATTATCTCTGCCTGATAAGCGGGCTCATCTACCAGGTCGAGCACGACAAGAAGGGCATCGGTGGACCTTAGTAGGTTGGCGAACCAGGGACGGGCATCATCGTCCAGGATGGGAGGCATGTCCACCACCTGCACCTGGATGTCTTCGATCTGGGCCATGCCTAGAATTGGGCTCCGGGTGGTGAAGGGGTAATCGGCCACTTCCGAGGGAGCTCCGGTGAGAGCGCGGAAGAAAAGAGACTTGCCGACGTTGGGCAAGCCCAGCAGCACTGCCTGGCCGGCGCCTTCCTTCTTTATGGTGTAAATCCCGCCCCTTCTGCCGGCGGCTTTCCGCTCGGCCTCCTTCCGAAGCTTGGCCATCTTGGCGCGGAGTTCTGCCCGCAGCTTATCCGTCCCCTTGTGCTTGGGCATGATGGCCAGCATCTCCTCCAGAGCCTCAAGCTTGTCCTCTGGAGTCTCGGCCAGGCGGTAGCGCTTCTCCGCCTCAAAGTATTGCGGTGGCAGATTGGCCGGCATGGCTTCCCCTTTTATTCTAACAATTTTCAGGTTCCCGGCGAAGATTTGCCTCGTTTGAAACCTCTTTAAGGGGCAGGGTAAAATAGGGCGGCTGGAAGCATGTCCGAGGTTCGCCTTAAATGAGCTCTGCTCTGACCTTCGAGGTGGTGAAGACCTGCCCCGAGACAAGGGCGCGGGCTGGCCTTCTCATCACGCCGCATGGAGCCGTCCCCACCCCGGCCTTCCTCCCCCTGGCCAGCAAGGGCACGGTGAAGACCCTCTCGCCTGACGAACTGCACTCCATCGGCGCGCGCATGATCCTCGCCAACACCTACCATCTTTACCTCCGGCCGGGGGTGGAGGTGATAAAGAAGGTTGGCGGACTGCATAGATTTATGGCCTGGGAGGGCCCCCTCCTCACCGACAGCGGTGGTTTCCAGGTCTTCAGCCTGGCTCACCTGAGGCGGGTAACCGATGAGGGAGTGGTCTTTCGCTCCCACATCGATGGCAGCGAGCACTTCTTCACCCCTGAGCTGGCAGTTGAGATTCAGGAAGCCCTCGGCGCCGACCTTATCATGGCCTTTGATGAGTGTCCCCCCTACAGCGAGGAAATCGGCCCGGTGAGGGAGGCGATGCGGCGCACCCATGGGTGGGCGGAAAGATGTCTGAAAAGACACCGGCGGCAGGATCAGGCCCTCTTTGGCATTGTCCAGGGAGGCATCTTCCCCGAACTTCGCCGGGAGTCGGTTGAGTTCCTCCTCGGCCTTGATTTCCCGGGCTACGCCATAGGGGGATTGAGCGTGGGGGAGCCGAAAGAACTGACCTATTCCGTAGCGGAGCAAACGGCTGCCTGGCTGCCCGCGGATAAGCCCCGGTACCTCATGGGAGTGGGCTCCCCGGAGGACCTGGTGGAATGCGCGGCCTATGGGATAGACCTCTTCGACTGCGCTCTTCCGACGAGGATAGCCCGTAATGGTGCTCTCCTCACCCGCCGAAGACGAATCAACCTCCGCAACGCCAGCTTTAAGGCGCTGGATGAGCCGATTGATCCCGGCTGCGACTGCTATACCTGTCACCACTTCTCCGCGGCTTACCTGCACCACCTGTTCAAGTCGGAGGAGATGCTGGGCTACCGCCTGGCGACCATCCATAACCTGCGCTTCGTCATCCGGCTGATGGAGGAAATACGTCAGTCCATCCTGGAGGGAAACTTCCCCCAGTTCCGGGAGAACTTCCTGCGGCACTACCAGCCGGTGGATGAAGAGGTACGCCGGGAGCAAAAACAGCGGTGGCTCAATTCCCTGCGGCGGAGGGCTATGGCGGACGACTGATCTTGCTTTTCCGAGCCAGCCCTCATCTGCTAAACTTCTAATTGGCACCTGATTCCAGAAGAGCAAGAGCGCTATGGCGGAACTGGCCTCTCTGCATGCGGTGGTTCGGGGGCGGGTTCAGGGGGTATTCTTCCGCTCCTTCGTTGAGGATTGGGCCAAGGCTCTCGGCCTCACCGGCTACGTGAGAAATCTCCCCGACGGGAGGTCGGTCGAGGTGAAGGCCGAGGGGGAGAAGGAAAAGCTGGAGAAATTACTGGAGAAGCTCAAGGTAGGGCCAAGGTTTGCTAAGGTGGAGGAGGTGGAGGCGGAGTTCGGAGAGCATTCAGGCCAGTTTTACAGCTTTGAGATAAGATACTTCTAAACTATCCCACGAAAATCCAGGATTTTCGTGGGAACCTGGGGTTGATCTAGCTGGCCTTTGACTCCTCCTCACGTAGTCTTCTCCGAAGCACCTTCCCGGTGCCGCTCTTGGGCAGCTCTTTCCGGAACTCCACCTGGGCGGGCACTTTGTAGTCCGGTAGACCCTGACGACAAAACTCGATTAGTTCCTCGGGGGTACATTCCTGACCTTCCCTGAGCACGACGAAGGCTTTGGGCCGCTGCCCCTGGTGAGGATCGGGGAGGCCGATCACCGCCGCCTCCAGCACCCCCGGATGCCGCTGGAGGAATTCCTCAACTTCGCTTGGAAAGACATAGGCCCGACTCTCCTGGTCCGGCCGGCGGATCACGATCAAATCTTCCCTACGGTCCAGCAGATGAAAATATCCCTCCTCGTCCATCACGGCCACATCCCCGGTGTGGAGCCAGCCGTCTTTCAAGGCCTTCTCCGTCTCCTGAGGCCGATTCCAGTAGCCGGCCATCACCTGGGGACCTTTAAGACAGAGCTCGCCGGGAATGCCTGAGGGAAGTTCCTCTCCGGTCTCGAGGTCAACGACCTTACAGTCGGTATCCGGCAAAGGGATTCCCACACCCCTTTTCCGCCCCCGGAGGGGGTTGCACAGGGCGGCGGGGGAGGCCTCCGTCAGGCCATATCCCTCGATGATCTCGCACCCGGTCAGGTTTTTGAACTTGGCGCTCACCTCCGGCGAGAGGGGCGCTGACCCGCTGAGACAGAAGCGGAAGAAGGAGAGGTCAAACCTTCCTAGCTTGGGGTGCTTGACCAGGGCTTCATAGATGGTGGGCACTCCCATGAACAGGGTTGGCTTATAACGATGAATCAGGCGCAATAATTCGTCCACGTCGAAACGGGGCACCAGCACCATGGTTGACTTGACGTAGATCGGGAAGATCAGCGAGGTGGTGTGGAAGAAGAAGGGGATGATGCAGAGGAAGACCTCCCTCCCCACCCGGAGGTCGGGGAGCCACCAGCGACACTGGAAGACGTTGGCGATTAGGTTCCGGTGCGTGAGGCAAGCTGCCTTAGAAGCTCCGGTTGTGCCGCCGGTATACTCCAGCACGGCTATGTCGTCCGGCTTCGTCTTGACCTCGGGCACCGGGCCGGCTGACCGGCGCAGGAGGTCCTCCAGCCAGTAAACGCCTTTTTCTTCTCTGACCGGGGCCCTGAATTTTTGCCGCAGGGAGTAGATGATGCTCTGAGGGAAGGGGAGGTATTCTGCCAGGCGCGAGATTATAAGGTTTCGCAATTTTGTCCTGCCCCTCAAGCTGGCAGCTCGGGAGAGAAGCGACTCCAGATCTAGGGTCACCAGGGTCTCGGCACCGGAGTCATTAAGCCGGTAGCAAAGCTCCTCCTCTTCCAAGAGGAGATGGGTCGGGACTAAAATGGCTCCAACCTTTAGGGCTCCAAAGAAGGCGATGGGATAAGGGGGACAATTGGGGAGAAAGAGAGCTACCCGGTCTCCTTTCCTTATGCCCAGGTAGGCTAGGGCTGCGGCGAACCTATCCGCCAGCCGGGTCAGCTTCTCATAGGTCATTTTCCGACCCATGAAGATGGTGGCCGCAGTCCCTGGAGAATCGCGGGCTGCTTTATCCAAGAATTGATAAAGCGGCACCTCGGGGTAATCAAGGGTGGCGGGGACCCCCTGGTCGTATGCCTTATACCAGATCCGCTCCACTTTCCCTCGGCTGCCCTAGCTCACCGGGCTGAAGATGGTCATCTTGGGAGGAGTGGTGAGCAGGGGATCGATCTTGGCGGCAAGCTCCCGGCGCTGGGGGCTGGCTACCCAGCTCGTCCAGGCGCCGGCATCATCCCAGGTGCTGATGGTCACCCAGTGGTAAGGGTCATCCAGCTCCCTCAGCGTCTCGCCGGTAATGTAGCCCGGCCAGCGCATGGCCCTGATCCTCAGCTCGATCAATAAATTGGCCAGCTCCAACTCCTTCCCTTCCTTGATGTGGCGATCGACTATAACCCGCACCATATTCTCTCGCCCCCTTCCCGACGACAGGCTGACAGATGCCTTGAATCCCCAGCCGTCCTTTCAGCTTGAGGTACCCCAGTTTAACAAAAGCCACCTTGAAGGGCAAGCAGACCATTGGCGCCTGGCTTGACAAAGGTCCGGGAGACCAGTAGACTATAAGCGGATATGCGCATATAGGCATGAAGGAGCTAACCCGGGTCTTTAAAGCCCTATCCGACGAGACCAGGCTCCGCATTTTGAACTTGCTCCTGGAGCGGGAGTGCTGCGTCTGCGAGGTGATGCAGGCCCTGGGCATCTCTCAGACGAGGGCCTCGCGCAACCTCGGCATACTGGAGGATGCCGGACTGGTGCGCTCGAGGAGGGATGGCCTCTGGGTTGTTCATTATCTCAATGAAGGTATGAAGGAATACGCCCTCGAGCTGGTCGAACTGGTAAAGAAGGCCCTTCAGGATGAGGAGTTGCTTGCCCAGGACCGAGAGCGGCTGAAGAAGGCCAAGAGGGTGGGGCCAGACGCAGTGCGGGGTCAGCTGAGATGAGGAAAGGAGGTAAGGAATGCCAGTAACTTATGTTCTCGCCTTGCTGGGCACGGGGATGGGTGTGGGGTTCGCCAGCGGCCTTCTGGGCGTGGGCGGGTGCTTCATCATGATCCCGGTCCAGTACTGGGTCTACACCGCCATGGGCATCTCCACCAACGTGGCCATCAAGCTTGCCTTCGGCACCAACCTGGCCGTTGTCCTCCCCACTGCCCTCAGCGGGGCTTTGGGACACCATCGCAAAAGGGCAGTCTGGTGGAAGGCGGCCACGTATTTGGGTGGCTTCGGGCTCATCGGCTCAATTGGGGGAGCTACGGCCGCAGCCCACGTTCCGGGCTATATCCTGAAGATCGTCTTCGGAGTAGCCATCCTCGCTGGGGCCGTCAGGATGCTCACCGCCAAGCCGCCCAGGATTGAGGAGCAACCCAAGGATAGTCCCTTGCTCTGGGCCGCCTGGGGCTTCCCGCTGGGAGTGGTTACCGGTCTCATCGGCATCGGCGGCGGTGTGCTCATGGTGCCGGTCATGGTCCTCTTCCTCAAGTTCAAGATGCATCAGGCCGTTGGCACCTCCACTGCCATGATGATCCTCACTGCCATAGGGGGGCTCATCGGCTACATCGTAAATGGGCTGGGGGTCAGTGGCATTCCCTCACCTCACCTGGGCTATTTCCACCTCTGGTCCTGGCTTTGCCTGGCAGCGACGAGCATCGGCATGGCTCAAGTGGGTGCCAGAACAGCTCATCTGCTCCCGGCAAAGCAGCTGCGCATAATCTTTATCATCGTCATGTTCTACATGGGCCTCAAGATGATCGGGGTCTTCGGCTGGCTGCACCTGCCAATCTAAGTTAGCGATGAGGACAAGAAAACGGCTACCCCTGCTCGACCGCTTTCTGACTCTGTGGATTTTCCTGGCCATGGGACTTGGGGTGGGACTGGGTTACTTCTATCCGGAAAGCTCCAAGCTGATCTCGCACTTCCAGATCGGCACCACCTCCATACCGATTGCGGCCGGGCTCATCCTGATGATGTATCCACCCCTGGCCAAGGTAAGGTATGAGGAGATGGGGAAGATCTTCCGCGACTGGAGGGTTCTGCTGCTCTCGCTGGTCCAGAACTGGCTCATCGGTCCTTTCTTGATGTTTGCCCTGGCGGTTTTGCTCCTGCGCGCTTATTCGGATTACATGGCCGGGGTGATCATGATCGGGCTGGCCAGATGTATCGCCATGGTCATCGTCTGGAATGACTTGGCCGAGGGGGATGCCGAATATGCCGCCGCTCTGGTAGCCTTCAACTCGGTTTTTCAGATCCTCTTCTACACCTTCTACGCTTATTTCTTCGTCTTCTTCCTCCCCGGACTCCTCGGCCTCACCGGGACTCTGGTAAAGGTCTCCATGCTGGAAATAGCCCGCAGCGTATTCATCTACCTGGGAATACCCTTCCTGGGAGGTCTAATCACCCGGTTTTCCCTGATAAAGCTGAAGGGACGCACCTGGTATGAAAGGGAGTTTATCCCGCGCATCAGCCCGGTGACCCTGGCCGCTCTGCTCTTCACCATCGTGGTGATGTTCTCCCTCAAAGGGGAGTACATCGTCGGCCTGCCACTGGATGTGCTGCGGATTGCCCTGCCGCTCCTCCTCTACTTCGTGGTCATGTTCCTCATCTCCTTTTATCTGGCCAGGGGCATCGGGGCCCGATATCCGGTGGCCACCAGCATCGCCTTTACCGCGGCCAGCAACAACTTCGAGCTGGCCATAGCAGTGGCGGTGGCCGTCTTCGGCATCGCCTCGGGGCAGGCCTTTGCCGCGGTCATCGGTCCGCTGATAGAGGTGCCGGTGCTGATAAGCCTGGTAAATGTGGCCTTCTGGCTTCGCCGGCGCTACTTCCCGGCGGAGGTGCCTCTGAAGGAGATAGTCGAATAAGGCTTCAAAACAACCCTCCCCGCATTGCCTGAGTGATCGTTCTGGCGAATTCCCAAGGTAATTTTTACCTTAAAGGTTAACATTTATATCCACTACGAGTACAATACTAGCTGTGGAATCCCCCCAGGGGGTGAGATGAAGGTAATTCTGGAAATTTTACCGTCAGAGCTATCGCCCCCGGAGCCCAAGTGCAGCACCATCGTCTAGCCCGGCAAATAGGAAGGTTGAGGAGGTGAAGGAAATGAGTGGCACAGCCTTTGTCCTGAGCAGTGGTGGAAATCGAGGAGCTCTGGAGATAGGAGCGCTTCTTGCCTTGCTGGAACATGGCCTCACCCCAGATATCCTAGTGGGCTGCTCCGTGGGGGCGATCAACGCTGCCGGACTGGCGGTTAACCCCAGCCTGGAAGGGGTCCAGAATATAGCCCAACTATGGATGCGGGCTCAGCAAGAGGAGGTCTTTCGCGGAAATTACCTCTCCATGGCGAGGCGCCTGCTGGCGGGGAGAAACAGCCTCTTCCCCAACCGATATCTGAAGCGCTTCGTGGAGAACCATCTTCCACTGGGCTTCAGGTGTTTCGCCGACCTGAAGGAGGTGGCGCTCTATATCGTGGCCGCCGACCTGAACACCGGAAGACTACACGTCTTCGGGGAGGACCCTTCGGAATCGCTGGTGGATGCCATCATGGCCAGTTGCGCCGCCATACCTTATTTCCCACCCTGGACCTATCGGGGGCATCAGTACATCGATGGCGGCGCCCTCAGCGCTCTCCCCCTTGGCGTAGCTCTGGAAAAGGGAGCCACGGAGATCTACGCCATAGACGTGAACTATGTAGAGGAGGCGAAGGAGCCCATACGAGGCTGGCTCAACATCCTGAGCCGGGTGGCCAGCATGGTTGCCTATCAGCAGTTCCTGAACGACCTGAAGTGGGCTCAGTATCTTGGATTGGCCCGGGTGCACCACATCCCCATAAAGTATCATCGCCGGCTCCCTCTGTGGGATCTGAGCTACAGTGCCGAGATGATAGAGGTGGGGAGGAAGGCAGCGGAGGATTTCCTGAGCCAAGCAGGGGCAAATTAGGGCTGCTGCCAGCTTGTCCCATCAATTGACTTCCGGGATTTACATTAGTATATTAGTATTGACTTATATAAAATTATGACGCCGGTAATCAGGGAAGGGATTGAAGAGTCGGCAGCCATCTTCGGTGCCCTGGCTGACCCCACCAGGCTTAAGCTGGTAAGGCTCCTCTGTCAGCAACGGGAGGGCCGGGCTCTGTGCGTCAATGCTTTGGCCTCTCTCCTAGGTGTGACGCAATCGGCTGTATCGCAACATCTGAAGGTGCTCCGGTCGATCGGATTGGTTAAGGGTGAGAGAAGAGGCTATTATGTTCATTATTTCATCGATCGTGAGGCCCTGGAGCACTGCCGCAGTCAGGTGCTGGCGATGCTGTCGCTGGAGGAACCAGGAGAGGCTGCCGAGGAACCCTGTCCTTTCGGAGGCAAGAGTGTCTCGGAATGACCCTGCTATCAGGGTAGAAGCTTTGACCAAATATTACGGTCAGCTCCGGGCTGTTGATGGGATCAGCTTCGAAGTGCAAATGGGGGAGTTCTTCGGTTTGCTTGGCCCCAATGGAGCGGGCAAGACCACCACGGTCAGGATACTCACTGGGGTGATAAGGGCGGATGGGGGAAGGGCTTTCATCCTCGGGCACGAAGCGGGCAGCCTCCCCGCCAAGCAGGCGGCTGGGGTGGTACCTGAGGTGGCTAATCCTTATCTGGATCTGTCTGGCTGGAACAACCTGATGCTGATGGCCGAGCTTTATGGTGTTCCGCGGCGAGTAGCTCAAGAGAGGGCAACTCAACTGCTTGAGCAGGTGGGGCTGCTGGAGCGCAAGGATGATCTAACTCGGAGGTATTCGAAGGGCATGAAACAGCGCTTACTGCTTTGCCTGGCTCTCATCAGCGAGCCCGAGGTGCTTTTCTTGGATGAGCCAACCTCCGGCCTGGATGTACAAAGCGCCCGGCTGATCAAGAACCTCCTGCGGCAGCTAAATCGGGAGGGAAAGACCATCTTCCTGACCACGCACAATCTGGAAGAGGCAAATCAGCTCTGTGACCGGGTGGCCATCATCGATCGGGGGAAGCTAGTGGCTATGGATGCGCCGGAGAAACTGCGGCTGGCGATACGGCATCACCATTCAATTGAGGTGAGCTTCGAGGATCGGGTAAGCACTGAGCACCTTGCGGAACTTCCCGGCGTGGACAGGGTGGAGCAAATGGGAGACAAGTACCGGCTTTACACATCTGAGCCGGGGGAAGTGGTGGTTGCACTGGTTAACTATTCCTGCTGTCAGGGATGCAAGATAATCTCCTTGAACACCCTGGCTCCTTCATTGGAAGATGCCTTCCTCGCCTTCACGGAGAATAAGTCATGAGCACGGTTGCTGTCCAGCAGGTCCGGCGTGCTTTAGCTCTGGCTCGGAAGGATGTTCGTATCTACTATGCCAAGGGCCCAGTGATCATCTTTGGCATCCTCTTTCCCATTTTTCTCTTCCTGGCTTTTGCCATGGGTCGGCACCTGACCATTGAATTTATGATCCCGGGGCTGCTGGGAATGATTCTGTTCTTCACTTCCACCAGCATCTCGCCTGTGGTAGCTCCCTGGGAGGCCCAGTCGAGGACATTGGAGCGACTCATGTCCTGTCCGGTAAGACTGGAGACCATCATTCTGGGGGACATCCTGGCCTCGTTTGGCTTTGGACTGGGGATCTCGCTGGTGCCCCTCATCCTTGGCCTATCGCTTGGCGTTAGTGTATCGCACCCCTTCATCTTTGCCGTGGCGCTCATCTTGGCGGCCTTCTGCTTCTCCTCACTGGGAAATGTCTTTTCCATTCCGCCCACCAACATGCCCTCCACCGTGCAGATGGTTAGTGGGGCAGTCAAGCTGCCCATCATCTTCATGAGCGGCATTTTCATCCCCTTAAACGAGCTGCCGCTTTGGGGGCAGGTGCTTTCTTACTTCTCCCCACTGACCTACTTCGTTGACTTGGTACGGGCCTCGCTTCAAGGGCAGGGCCATCTCTCCTCGCTAATTGACCTCCTAGCTTTACTGGCTTTCACCATCTTATTTCTCATCGTGGCTTTGAGGTTCCACCGCCGAACGATGCCGCAAAGGCTTTAGCTCCAGAAGACAGATCACTGGTTGAGGGTTTCTCAAGTCAACCCGAAGGTTGCTCCTAAGTCAGCCCTCAGCTATAATTAATCGAGGTTTTCCATAGGCCATGAATAATGCGCAGATCGCCAAGATCTTCCGGGACATCGCCGACCTCCTGGAGCTGAAGGGCGAAAACCCTTTCAAGGTGAGGGCTTATCAGCGAGCCGCCCGCACCATTGAAGGCCTGCCCACCGAGCTGGAGCAGCTAAGGTGCGAAGGCAAACTTCGGGAAGTCCCGGGCATCGGCGAGAGCATCGCTCAGAAGATAGAATCGCTCCTCACCACCGGGAGGCTGGAGCTCTACGACGAGCTTCGGGCGGAGTTCCCGGAGGGCATCCTTACCCTTATGGACATCCCCGGCGTCGGACCCAAGACAGCGCTCCGACTGGCTCAGGAACTGGGCGTTACCAATGCCGATGAGCTGGAGAAGGCAATTCTGGAAGGTCGGGTGTCGAAGTTATTCCGGTTAGGGGAGAAGACGGCGGAGAACATCCTGCGTCATATCCGGACCCTGCGTCACAAGGAGCGACGCATACCTTTAGGTCGGGCTTTGCCTATCGTCGAAGAGGTCCTTCAGGCCCTGCGGGAAAGGGTCGAGGTCTATGACCTGGTTCCCGCCGGTAGCCTGCGACGGTTCAAGGAGACGGTGGGCGATATTGACATCATGGGTACCGCTCCAGAGCCGGTTAAGGTGCTGGAGGCCTTTGTCCGCCTTCCTCAGGTGAAGGAGGTTCTGGTTCAGGGCACGACCAAGGCCAGTGTTATCCTGGGTGAGAACCTGCAGGCGGATCTGCGCATAGTGGAGAAGGAAGCCTTTGGCTCACTGTTGCAGTACTTCACCGGAAGCAAGGATCATAACATCCTACTGCGGGAGCGGGCGGTGAGACAGGGGCTCAAGCTGAGCGAGTATGGCATCACCGACCTGCGGACGGGAAGGCTGGAGAAGTTCCCCACCGAAGAGGCCTATTATGAGAGGTTGGGGCTGGAGTACATTCCCCCGGAGCTACGGGAGGGGCGCAATGAGATAGAGCTGGCGGAGGAGAGAAGCCTTCCTCGGCTCATTGAGCTTTCCGACATTAGGGGGGATCTGCACGTCCACAGTGACTGGAGCGATGGCTATGACTCCCTGAGAGACCTGGCACAGGCTGCCCGGGCTCGGGGCTACGAATACCTGGCCATCACCGACCATTCAGGCGGCCGAGGGATTGCTCGCGGACTGAACGAGGAAAGGCTGAGGGCCCAGATCACTGAGATAAGGAAACTTAACCAGGAGTTCGATGGGATCCAGCTCCTGACCGGGATCGAGGTTGATATTCGGGCCGATGGCAGCCTTGACCTTCCTGATTCCATCCTGGCGGAGCTGGACGTGGTGATCGCTGCCGTTCACTCGGCGATGGGACAGCCCAAGGAGAAAATGACCCAGCGGATAATTCGAGCCCTGGAAAACCCTCATGTAAATGTCCTGGCTCATCCCACCTGCCGGCTTCTGGGCGAGAGAGAGCCAATTGAGGTGGACCTGGAGGAGATCTTCCGGGTGGCTCGGCGAAACGGCGTGGCCCTGGAAATCAATGCCATGCCCGACCGATTGGATCTCAAAGACCTGCACGTCTTCCGGGCACGGGAGCTGGGCTGCAAGCTCATCATCGGCACCGATGCCCATCGGGTGAGCCATCTTGATCTCATGCGTTTCGGCGTGGGGGTAGCTCGGAGGGGTTGGTGCCGGGCGGAAGACATTCTGAACACCAGGAGTTTGCCGGAGCTCAAGATAGCGTTGAAGAGAAGCGAGGTTGCTACAAATTTGTAGTCAGCCAAGTGAAGATCGGCTAAATCCCATGGATAAGCTGAGGAGAGCATCAGAAGTTCCTGCCAGCACCTCCGGGGATGCCGAGGCGATCGAGCATCTGAAGCGGGGTATTGCCTCGGGCAAGCACTGGTTCTTGGCCCTATTGGAGGCCATCGCCCTGTGGACCTCGCCGGAGGAGAACTACAACGGTCGACATTACCGCTATCTGATCAGTGGGGAGGCCTTTGACTGGCTGCTGCTGGCCGAGCGACTGCTGAAGGAGGTGGACAGCCAGGTTCCCGAGGAGGAGAAGGTCGCCCTGCTCTTTGGTCAGCCACCTCTGCCGCTCTCCCGAAAGGAGTTTCGAGAGCTGATCGGCGAGGCCAAGTACAAGGCTTACCTGAATTACTTTTACGGCATCATCGTCGAGCAGGCACTGCATCTGGCTGTGGAGCAGGAGATCTGGAAGGAGAACAACTATAACCCGAAATATTACCTGCAGGATGTCTTCCTCCGGATTTATGGCCTCAGCGAGGAAGAGCTGCTGTACCGTTTCCAGCAGGAAAGGGGTTACCCCCAGACCGAAAGCATGAGCCTCACCGAGTATCAGGAATTTATTTACTGGCTTTTCAAGTACCGCGTGATGAATTTGGACAAGGCTCGCGTGGCCAGCGATACCAAGAAGGCCTTGGCATTTCTGGAACAGCTACAGCGAGACCGAAGGCATTTTATCTAGCCGCGAGGAGGAAAGCTCATGGAAAGGATTATCATCTTTGACACCACTTTAAGGGACGGAGAGCAGGCGGCCGGGGCGGCGCTAACTGCCGAGGAAAAGGTTGAGATCGCCCGCCAGCTTGACCGGCTGGGCGTGGATGTCATCGAGGCCGGCTTTCCGCTGAGTTCCAAAGGCGAGTTCGAGGCCGTGAGAAGAATAAGTCGACAGGTTCGCCGCCCGATCATCTGTGCCCTAGCCTATGCCCAGCCTCAGGCAATTGACACCGCCTGGGAGGCCATTAAGGGGGCGGCCCACCCCCGAATACATGTTTTCCTCTCCAGTTCAGACATACACATTTCATACCAGTTGAGGAAGACCCGTGAGGAGATTCTAGAGCTCGCCCGGCAGATGGTGTCCCGAGCCAAGAGCTACTGTGAAGATGTGGAGTTCTCCCCGATGGACGCTACCCGCACCGATCCGGATTTCCTCTGCCGGGTGCTGCAGATCGCCATTGAAGCCGGAGCCACCACGGTGAACATCCCTGACACGGTGGGTTACACCATCCCTCAGGAGTTCTGCAAGCTCATAGATCACATCTTTGAGCGGGTGCCCAACATTCGCCAGGCAGTGGTGAGCGTCCACTGCCACAACGACCTCGGGCTGGCAGTGGCCAACAGCCTGGCAGTACTGGATCACGGCGTTCGCCAGATCGAGTGTACCATCAATGGGATTGGCGAGCGCGCTGGCAATGCCTCGCTCGAAGAAGTGGTGATGGCCATCAAAACTCGCCAGGATCTTCTACACTACACCACCAACATTGACACCACTCAGCTTTACCGCACCAGCCGCCTGGTAAGCGAGCTGACCGGCATCCCGGTTCAGCCAAACAAGGCCATTGTGGGGGCCAATGCCTTCCGACACGAGTCGGGCATCCATCAGGATGGTGTCCTCAAGGAAAGACTGACCTATGAGATAATGGATCCGGAATCGGTGGGCTTCCCGGGAACCATGCTCCCCCTGGGCAAGCTAAGTGGACGCCACGCTTTGCGGAAGCGTCTGGAGGAGCTGGGCTATCAGCTCTCCGATGAGGAACTCAGCCGGGCTTTCCTGGCCTTCAAGGAGCTGGCGGATAAGAAGAAGGAGATCACCGACCGGGATCTGGAGGCCTTGGTGGCCGAGGAGCTTCGAGCGGTGCCGGAAACCTATAAGCTTGAGCGGGTCCAGGTTACCTGCGGAGACCCGGGCGTACCTACAGCCACGGTCAGCCTTCGCGATTCCGAGGGGAAGGTGCACACCGAGGTGGCCCTGGGCACCGGACCAGTGGATGCCGTCTATAAGGCCATTAACAAGCTGGTCAGCGTGCCTTCCCGCCTGGTGGAGTTCAGCGTGAAATCGGTTACCGGGGGCATTGATGCCATCGGCGAGGTGTTGGTGAGACTGGAGAGCGAGGGGAGGATTTTCACCGGCCGGGGGGCCTCCACTGACATCATCGTGGCCAGTGCTAAGGCCTATCTGAATGCGCTCAATCGGGTGCTGGCGGTACAGAACAATGCTTAGTTATAGTTAGCCGCATAAATTATCGCACAATATCTAGCACATAAATTCCAAATCCTAAACTCTAAACAATATCAAATGACCAAAATTCAAAATACAAAAGGTTTTGAACATTTGAATTTGTTTAGGATTTAGTGCTTCGGATTTAGAGTTTTATCGTTTGCAAGTGCAAAGATTTTCCAAGCCAAGATACTATAGGGGTTGGAGTCAGTAATGACACTGGGCTGGGAACTGGCGGTTCGTTTGCTGGCGGCCGGGATACTCGGGGGCCTGATCGGCCTGCAGCGGGAGCTGGCCGGCAAGCCGGCCGGCTTGCGCACCCATTTTCTAGTCTCCCTCGGCTGCGCCCTATTCACCGTGGCCTCGCTTGAGGGGTTCCCCAGCGCTGACCCAGCACGGGTAGCAGCGGGGATAGTAACCGGGATAGGCTTCTTGGGAGCCGGGGCCATCATTCGAGGAGGTGAGGGCATCGTCGTAGGCTTGACCACCGCAGCCAGCGTCTGGGCCGTGGCGGCCATCGGACTGGCAGTCGGGGCCGGACTCTACCTTCTCGCCCTAGTGGCCACAGCTCTGGTGGGTGGGATTTTGTTCCTCCCCAAGATCAAGGGCTGAGCCGACCGACTTAACGCCAGACCGTCAGCAGACCGATAAGGACAAAGGAAGCCAAGGCAACCAGTCCTAAAAGATGCTGCAGTTTCATACGCCTGAATTTCTCAAACCTCACCTTAAAGGCAAACGCTCTGTCATCGCACTCAGCATAACAGGTTAGACATCTCAGACACTCGGCTGAGCGACCACCCTCCTGAGCCGGCCGGAGGCCGGCAGAACATTCCTTAGAACACCGGTCACACTCCTGACATCTCTCCTCATCGTGAGTCAGTTCAATCAGGCTGTAGTGATTGAAAGGAGAAAGCCAAGCCCCCAGGGGGCAGAGGTAGCGGCACCAGGCTCGGCTCAAGAAGATGGAGAGAAGGAGCAGCCCTCCAAACAACGCTATCAGAACATAGCTCACCAGAGAGGGACGCCCCAGCAGCCAGAACCATCCATCGCCCAAAAGGGGGGTCCCCGGCCAAACCTGGGCTGCCTCCAGGATTAGAAGCACCACGAAAAGGGCAGCGAGGTATTTGAGGGCGCGAAGCCCCTGGTCAACCCTGGGTGACAGGGCAAGCTTCCTCACCGGCAACTTAAATAACACGTCCTGCGCTGCCCCTCCGGGGCAGAAAAGTCCACAGAAGGTCCTGCCCGAGAGAACGCCGAGGCCCAGGATGCCAAAGAAGAGGCCGGTGCGGATGGAGCCAAAGGTACAAAAGATTGGACAGAATCCACAGGCGAGAAAAGGGAGCGGAAAGGGGCAGAAGAGCAATCCTCCGCGGAACCCGGCCCAGAGAGAGCCGGTCAGGGCTATCGGACCGAGGGCGAGCAGGCTGCCAATTCGCGGCGCCAGAAAGACCTGTTTGAGGGAGACTGCCCCAGCTGCCCACCTCAGCCGGAACATTTAGCCTGGTCTCCCCACCGGCATGATATAGAGCGGATGCTCATCCTCAGGGAGATCGAGAACTTTCTTGACCTGGTCGTCGTAGAAGGCGCCGATGACCACCGTCCCCAGACCAAGGGCCACGGCTTCGAGGTAGACATTCTGCCCCACATGACCAACCTCCATGTGGACATACCTGATGCCTCTGTTCCCATATCGCTGGGTAGTCCGCTCGTAGACCGCCGCGAAGACGATGTCCACGGCTGCCTCCTTGACCCATTCCTGGCCTAGGGCAGCGGCTGCCAGCTCCACCCTCAGGTCCTGGTCATTCAGCTTCACCAGCCGATGCTTGGCTGGGTCATAGTGGTAGAGCCCGGGGGCCAACCCCTCCACCCTCCCCACCACCAGATAGGTCTCCAGCGGGTAGGTGGCCCCGGCCGAAGGCGCAGCTCGGAAACCTCGGGGATCGGTAATTCCCTGAGCGGCCCAGAGGAGTTGAGAGACCTCCTCCAGGGTGAGGGGCTCATCCCGGTAATCCCTCACCGATCGCCTCTTGAGCAAGGCCTCCTCGACCGAAACTTTCCCCTTCAACTCGGGACTGGGGAGCCTTACCTCCACCGATGGTTGTGGGGAGGGACTCGGCTCGCTGGCGGGGAAGCATCCGGGAAGCAGCAGTGCCAGCACGGTGGCAGTCAACAACCGACGCAGGAACTTGCTTTCCGACCGCATTTTTGACCTCCGCCTCAGCACTCATGGTTCTATCATAGAAGAACTTCCTTCCTTTTGCACTCCCGGGGCAAGGGTTCCCCGAGTCAAGGAGAAAAAAGGAAAGCGGGCAACATTTCAGATCGCTTGTGGAGAAAGAAAAGCTTACAACCACTAGAGCGCGAGCTATGTCCGCTCCGAGGAGGACTACTCAACCACCACGGCCGTGCCATAGGCCAGCATTTCGGCGGCGCCGGACATCACCATGGAGGTGGTGAACCTTACCCCGACGATGGCATTGGCCCCCAGCTTCTCGGCCTCGGCCACCATTCGCTGGATGGCCAGTTCCCTCGCCTCGGCCAGCATCTGAGTATACTCGGGGATCTCTCCACCGACGATCGTGCGCAGGCCGGCGGTGATGTCCCGACCGATATGCCGGGCCCTGATGGCACTGCCCTTCACCAGGCCTAGGGTCTGAACGATTCGTCTTCCCTCTATATGCTCCGAGGTGGTGATGAGCATTAGTACTTAACCTCCTTAAGGTGCTCCTTTTCCTTCTTCGCCGTACAGTATCTGTCCCAGACAATGGCGGCTAGCAAAAGCAGCAGGCCCAGAATCACCACCGCTATGGCTATTCTGAAGCCGAGGGCAATGAACTGAATGGTAAAGAACCACTTGAGGAAGTAAACCAAAGCCGCCAGCATGCCTCCGGCAATGAGGACAAAGGCTACCCTTTGCAACATTCCCTTCCCCTTCCGCGGTTCAAATTGCTGCGCAGCGGAAAATTTGTTGAATTTGAATCGGGGGTTGCCTTCAGACGTAGGCCTTAAAACAGATTGTCATGTAGCTTAGAATTACTGCCAGCAAAACTATTCCATCCCTTCAGCAAGCTTATTGAACAAACTTGAAAGTTCTTTGAGAGCTCTCCCGGCTTCTCTTTGTTCATCCGGGCGCATCCTGACCGGGTCTTTATCCGCCACGGAAGAGAATCGCATCATACTTGCCATGATTGAGGTCATCGTAGTCTCGTCCATCCTTGGAAATAGCACAAGCGGATCGGAGTCGAGAATCTTTGTCATAACTTTGTCAAGCTTCTTAAACTTTTTATCGATATCTCCCAGCTCTCCTAGGAATAGAAGCAGTTCCCCCACTTTATCTAACGCATCGGCTGCTTCTCTAATTTCATCTCTGGAAACCTTGAGCTTTCTTTGCTTCCGAGGCAACAATTGCCTCCTTTCTTCTCCAAGTTCTGGTGCAAAACCCGTGTGCTCAGATACACCATTGAAGATCAACCCGAATCTGCGCCGGGAACTTTTGCATCAGAATCTAACTAACCCCTTTTCCACAAATTAACAAGACGCTTCCCGGCAACGGCCTATTTTCCCACCCCCTTGCGGGGGCAGTATCTTCGGCGCTGGGGCGTTTCACTTCCGTGTTCGGGATGGGAACGGGTGGGTCCACCCCGCTCAAGTCACCGGGAAGCCATTCAATTTTAGCAGTTTCCGCTGGTCTAGAAAAGCCCCTTGACCTTTCCGGTGTTCACATCCACATCTATGCGCCTGAAGGCCGGGTCTGAGGAAGTGCCCGGCATAAGGCTGATATCCCCGGCAACCGGGCAAAGGAATTTGGCCCCGGAGAAGAGCAAGATATCTCTTATGGGCAGCAGCCACCCCTTAGGAACGCCCTTGAGGTTGGGATTATGGGTCAGGCTCAGGTGGGTCTTCACCATCATGGTCGAGTACTCGTTATACTTTGAGTCGGCCTCAAAGCGCTTGGCCTTTTCCTCCGCCTCAGGGATCCAAGTCACCCCATCGGCGCCATAGACCTCCCTGGCGATGATCTCCACCCGCTGCCTCAAAGGCATTTCCAGAGGGTAGAGGAACTTGAAGTCAACCTCTTCCTCACAGGCATCCATCACGGCATCGGCAAGCTCCAGAGCTCCCTCACCGCCCTTGAGCCAGTGTTCGCCTACGGCGCAGCGGACTCCTACCTGCTCAACATACCGCCGCACCAGGGCTATCTCGTCCTTGGTATCGGTGTGGAAGGCATTGATGCAGACCACCGGCTTTATCCCCGACTTCTTCACGATGTTGATGTGATGAAGAAGGTTTTCAACGCCTTTCTCCACAAGCTCTAGATTTTCCTTGGTGTACTCCTCGGGCAGGGGGCGACCGGGGACAACCCTGGGACCACCGCCATGCATCTTGAGGGCGCGGATGGTGGCTACCAAGACTGAGACGTTGGGTTTCAGTCCGCTCAGCCGGCACTTCACGTTCCAGAATTTCTCAAAGCCGATGTCAGCACCGAAGCCACTTTCCGTAACGTGGTAGTCGAACATCTTCAGGCCGATTTTGTCGGCGATGATGGATGACTGCCCAACGGCTATGTTCGCAAATGGTCCAGCGTGTACCAGGACCGGCTGGTATTCCACCGTGCAGCAGAGGGTCGGATTGATAGCGTTGCGCATCCAGGCGGTCATGGCCCCGGCTACTTCCAGATCCTCGGTGGTTACGGGGTTGCCCTGCTTATCGTAGGCCACGGTGATCTGCCCGATTCTCTCCCTCAGGTCCTTTAGATCGGTGGCAATGGCCAGGATGGCCATTAGCTCGGAGGAAACCGAGATCTGAAAGCCGGACTCCATCATAAAGCCATCCATCCGGCCACCGAGGCCGATGATGATCCGGCGCAGGGCCTGGGCACAGAAGTCCATGGCCCATCTCATTTCAGGCCGGCGAGGATCAATGTTCAAGCGTCGCAGGTTTCTCTTGGCAAGCTGCTCATCGTTATAGTTGAACTCGTGCTGAAGCCGGGACGTCAGGGCCACCATGGCGAGGTTATGGGCATTCGTAATAGCATCTATGTCGCCAGTTAACCCCAGCGAGAACTCCGTCATGGGGATGAGAAGGGCATTTCCACCACCAGCAGCCGTGCCCTTGATGTTGAAGGTAGGCCCCGAAGAAGGCTGGCGGATGGCACCTCCAACATTCTTCCCCCGTTTGCCCAGCCCCTCAATGAGCCCCATGGTGACGGTCGTCTTGCCCTCCCCAAGGGGTGTGGGGGTTATAGCGGTCACCTCGATGTATTTCCCATCGGGCTTGTCCTTCAGGCGCTCAATGATCTTGCGGAAATCAAGCTTAGAGATCCTGCCGTAAGGGATCACTTCATCCTTCTCCAACCCCAACCTCTCCCGCCACTCATCGGGTGTAGGCAGATGCTCCTCAGCCAGCGCCCCAATCTCGTAGTCCTTAAGTTTGGTTGGGTCGTAGGGCATTTTCCTCCTTTCTTTGAAGAATTATTCCGCCTTCACCCCGGTTTGGGTTTCGGCGGCCTTTATGGTGTTCCACATCAGCATGGTGACCGTCATCGGGCCAACCCCTCCGGGAACAGGGGTGATGGCCTCAACCTTCTCCTTTAAAGCCTCAAAATCGCAATCACCAACCAGCCTGAAGCCGGACTTCTTGGTGGGGTCCTCGATGCGGTTGACCCCTACGTCTATCACCACCGCCCCTTCCCGCACCATGTCGGCCTTGATGAACCTGGGAGAGCCCATGGCCGCCACCAGAATGTCGGCGCTACGGGTAATCTCCGGAAGGTTTTTCGTGCCCGTGTGGCAGACGGTGACGGTGGCATTGGCCCCCGCCCTTTTCTGGATCAGGATGGCGAAAAGGGGTTTGCCATTGAGGTTGCTACGTCCACAGATGACCACGTGCTTCCCTTCCGGAGGGTAACCACCGCGAATGAGGATCTGCTGTACCCCATGGGGAGTACAGGGCAGAAGGTAGGGATCACCGATGAGGAGCTTGCCCACGTTAACCGGGTGGAAGCAGTCGGCGTCCTTCATCGGGTCGATGGCGTTTATGACCCGATCCGGACTGATATGCCGGGGCAGAGGAAGCTGAACCAATATGCCATGGAATTTAGGGTCCTTGTTGAGCTCGGCTATCTTGGCAAGCAGCACCTCCTCCGAGGTCTCCTCGGGGAAGACGATGGTCTCGGAGTAAATGCCCAGTTCCTCGCTGGTCTTCCCCTTCTGCTTAACATAGGAGACTGAGGCCGGGTCCTCGCCCACCCTCACCATGGCCAGCCCGGGAACAACACCCTTGGCCTTGAGCTTCTCCACCTTCTGCTTCAGCTCCTGTCTTACTTCGGCCGAGATCTCCGTTCCGGAAAGGATCTTCGCTGCCATTTTACCTCCTCCTTATTTAACTTCCACTTCCAGTTCCTTCCGGGTGGGGAAAAGCCCGCAGCTTTCCCGCTCGTCACAGTAACCCAGACGGTAGCATTTTGGTTGCAGGCTTTCTCCAATGAATGGGGCCACTTTCTTCACCTCGGCTTTAATCTGCCGGAAGAGCTCTCGAACCTCCCACTGAGCCCGCTGGCAAAGTCGCAGGCCAGCGGCATGAAGCAGCTCCCGCGCGTTCATGGTCATGACCAGCCGGGTCTCGATGGCCTGAGGAAGCACATAGCGGGCATCCTCGGCCGGGATGCCGGCCTTGAGCAATTCCTGATAAAGCTGATGCGTCTGATGAACGAGTTCCTGATACTTTTTTTGGAGCTCTGGCTGGGCCTGAATGGTTGCGGGGGTGAGGTAACCCGAGTCCTCGAGTTTGACGAACCGCTGACTTTGCTGGGTGTAGCTGGCAAGTCGGTGGCGAACCAGTTGATGAGAACAAGCGCGGGAGATGCCAGAGATCTCAAAGGTGAAGCTGGCGTGTTCAAAGGGGGAGAGATGACCGGAGTTAAGGAGCTGTTCTAGAAGCTGGCAGACCTTCTCATAGCTGAGCCGGCTCCGTAATTCTTCAGCCCTGAGTTTGGAGGTGGAAACCTTTGCCGCCGAGGCGATGATGAACTCAGGCTCGGGGGTGAAGCTGAGGAGGGTTACCTCCATCTCTCCGCCAGGATTATACCATACGGATTGCTAGCAGGCAATCTTTGCCTTTTAAGCACGGGAGTTATTCCCACTCGATCGTGGCCGGGGGCTTGGAGGTGATGTCGTACACCACCCGGTTTACCCCCTCGACTTCGTTGACGATGCGGTTGGAGATGCGGGCCAAGAGGTCATAGGGGAGGCGAGCCCAGTCAGCGGTCATGGCATCCTCTGACACCACCGCACGGATTGCCACCGTATACTTATAAGTGCGATAGTCGCCGGTGATCCCCACGCTTCTCACCGGGGTGAGGATGGCGAAGCTCTGCCAAAGCTGCCGGTAAAGCTTGGCCTTCTTGATCTCGTTCATCACGATCCAATCGGCGGCGCGGAGGATCTCCAGGCGCTCCTTGGTCACCTCACCAATGATGCGTATGGCCAAGCCCGGCCCGGGGAAGGGATGACGCCAAACCATCTCCTCGGGGAGGCCCAGGGCCAAACCAACCTCCCGGACCTCGTCCTTGAAGAGATACCTCAGCGGCTCGAGAAGTTTAAGATGCATGAACTGGGGGAGCGCTCCAACATTGTGATGGGTCTTTATCCGAGCTGAGGTTCGGCTGACCGTGGCCGTGCTCTCAATGACATCCGGATAGAGCGTCCCCTGGGCCAGGAAATCGACCTTCCCGATCTTGTTGGCCTCTTCCTCAAATACGCGGATGAATTCCTCGCCGATTACCCGACGCTTCTCCTCCGGGTCAATCACCCCCTTAAGGCGGTTCAGGAATCTCTCGGTCGCATCCACATAGTTCACCCTCATCTTGAGGTTCTTCTGGAAGGTTCTCAGGGTACGCTCCATCTCCTCCCGGCGAAGAAGTCCGGTGTTCACAAAGATACAGGTGAGCTGGTCACCAACTGCTCGGTGAACCAGCGTGGCGGTGACGGTGGAATCAACCCCTC
Source organism: uncultured Dehalococcoidia bacterium (assembly GCA_965612975.1). Taxonomy (GTDB): domain Bacteria; phylum Chloroflexota; class Dehalococcoidia; order SZUA-161; family SpSt-899; genus CAZYDA01. The sequence continues at coordinate 22,176 of CBFDTP010000006.1, forward strand.
CAGACAGGGCACAGATGACCCTTCCGTCCCCGACCTTCTCCTTGATCATCTCGATCGTCTCATGGATAAAGTCATGAGGGGTCCAGGTGCCCTTGCAGCCGCATATTTTGTAGAGGAAATTCCGCAGGATGTCCTTGCCCTGGGGGGTATGGGTCACCTCAGGATGAAACTGGAGGCCAATGATGTTCTTACCATTCCCCATGGCGGCGATGGGCGAGTTGTCCGTATAAGCCAGGGCAGAGAATCCCGGGGGGAGCTCGACGATCCTATCCCCATGGCTCATCCAGACCGGCATCGGGCTGGGGAGGCCTTCGAACAAGGGCGTTTCGTTTTCGGTGGTGTACAACATGGCCAAGCCATACTCATGCTTCTCCGCCGGTGCTACCCTCCCGCCAAGCTGGTGAGCCAGGAGCTGCATTCCATAGCAGATGCCCAGAATGGGAAGGCCACTTTCGTAAATGTAATGAGGGGCCTGAGGAGCATCGGGAGCATAAACGCTCGCCGGACCGCCGGAGAGAATGAAGCACTTGGGATTCAGGGCCTTCACCTTCTCCCAGGGGGCATCCGGCGGCAGCACCTCGGAGTACACCCCACACTCCCTCACCCGGCGGGCGATGAGCCAGCTATACTGCGAGCCGAAGTCCAGAACTACCGCGGTTTCCTGTCCCGACTTTATCTCGTCTTTCGCCATGGTTTATATTGTTAATAGACTATCACTATAATATAGTCAAGTCAAGATTTGGAGGGCTGAAAAATGCACTTTGCCATCGGCAGTGACCACGCTGGCTTTGAGCTGAAGGAAGCGGTCAAGGGGTTTCTCTCCGAACTGGGGCATAGCTACCATGATTTCGGCTGCTACGAGCCCCAGTCGGTCGACTCCCGGATGTGGGGCGACAGGTGGCGGAGGGAGTAGCTCGGGGACAGTTTGACCGGGGCATCCTGGTTTGCGGCAGTGGGATCGGGATGAGCATAGTGGCCAACAAGATACCCGGCATACGGGCGGCCCTCTGCTGTGACCCCCTCATCGCCCGAAAAGCCCGAGAACATAACGATGCCAACATCCTCTGTCTCTCCGGGTGGATGACGGGGAAGGTCCTGGCCCGAGAGATCCTCATCGCCTATCTCCAGGCTGAATTTGAGGGCGGAAGACATGCCCGGCGCCTGAGCAAAATTGAGCAAATAGAGAGGGAAGTCCTTGGACTCGAGGCCAGGAAGGAAAGCTGACCTCCTCCTTCTTAACGCCCGGGTGCTGACCCCGGAGGTGGGAATTCTCCAAGCCGATTCCGTGGCTGTGGCCGGGGGGAGGATAATTGGAATGGGGCAGCGCTCGGAGGTTGAGAACCTCAGAGGGAGGGGAACAAAGCTGCTCGACTGCCAAGGTCGAACGCTCGCTCCCGGATTTCAAGATGCCCATGTGCATCTCCTCTCGCTCGCCTCGAGCCTGATCAGCCTGGACCTAAGCCCTTCCTCGGTCTCCTCGATTTCCGATATTCAGCAGAAGGTGAGGGAGAAGGCTTCCCGGTGCCCGGAAGGAACCTGGATAAGGGGCTCGGGTTACAACGAGTTCTACTTGAAGGAAAGGCGTCATCCTAACCGCTGGGATCTGGACAAGGCTGCCCAGCGACACCCGGTGAAACTCGTTCATCGCACCGGCCTTGCTTGCGTTCTCAATAGCCTGGCTCTTAGCCTCGTCGGCATAACTCGGGAAACCCCTGACCCCCCGGGCGGCCTTATTGAGCGAGATGAGGCCGGTGAGCCCACCGGGGTTCTCTTCGGAATGGATCGCTACCTCGAGGACCGGATTCCGCGACTCAAGTGGGAGGATTTAAGACGGGGCTTGAAACTGGCGGAGCAACTCCTTCTCTCCCTGGGGATCACCGCCGTTCACGAAGCCACAGTTCACAATGACCTCCCCCGCTGGCAGACCTTCCAGCGTATGAAGGAGGAAGGCTGTTTTAAGCCGCGGATCATCTTCATGCCGGGCTGGGAATCGCTTTCCGAGTTTATAAATGAGGGGCTTCGCCCGGGGCGCGGAGATGAGGAACTGCGTCTGGGGCCGGTAAAGCTCGTAATGAGCCGGACAAGGAGCGTGCTGGAACCGATGCTGGAGGAGTTGAGCCAGCAAATTCTATTCATCCACCGGTCGGGTTTCCAGGCAGCCATTCATGCGGTGGAGGAGGAAGAGGTTGAAGCTGCGGTGACGGCCCTGGAAAGGGCCCAGCAGCTATTCCCCCGCCCGGAGCCCCGGCACCGGCTGGAGCATTGCTCGGAGTGTCCGCCGAGATTGGCCGAGCGGCTCAAGCGAGTCGGGGCAGTGGTGGTCAGTCACCCGGCATTCGTGTACTACAACGGTGACAAGTACCTGGCGGAGGTATCGCGCTCCAAACTGCCCTGGCTCTACCCCTTCAGACTGCTCTGGGAAAATGGCCTGAAGTTGGCAGCCGGATCAGATAGTCCGGGGGTACCTCCCGATCCCTTCAGCAGCATCTACTCCGCCGTCACCCGAAGAACCCGTTCCGGCCAGCTCCTCTCCCCGGAGCAGGCTATCCCCATCCGGCAAGCTATCTTAATGCACACCCTGGGCGGGGCCTACGCTGTCTTCGAGGAGGGGGACCGAGGAAGCATAGCCGTTGGCAAGCTGGCTGATTTGGTGATCCTCAGTGCCAATCCCCTGGAGGTTCCGAACGAGGACTTAAAGAGGATTCAAGTGGAGAAGACCATCCTGGCGGGGAAGGTAGTCTGGGAGCGAGAGAACTAAACCAAGTTGGCGATTATCTGAAGGATGATGATGGCTATCATCGGGCTGAGGTCGATCATGCCGGTTCGGGGCATTATCCTTCGCAGGGGAGCCAGCACCGGCTCGGTGAGCTGATACAAAAGGAGCATTAGACGGCTTCCCGGATCGATGGGGAACCAGGAAAAGATGGCCCGGAGGAAGATGAGAATGGTGAGCACCCAGCACAAAAGTTGGATGCACAGGCGTAGATAATCTAGAAAAATCATCCCGCCCCCTGGCCAAGTAGTTTGGACTTTTCATAAGCTGCCATCACCGCTCGGGCTACCACACCTCTAAACCCTGCCTCCTCCAGCTGCAAAAGGGCTGCCGCGGTAGTCCCTCCGGGGGAGGTAACCATGTTCCTGAGCTCCGCCGGAGACTTCCCCGATTCCCGACAGAGACGCATAGCTCCGTATCCGGTCTGCAGGGCCAGCTCCCGGGCTATCTCCCGGGGAAGTCCTACACAAACTCCGGCATCGGTTAGGGCTTCAAGGAAGAGGAAGAAGTAGGCCGGGCCGCTCCCACTTAAGGCGGTGGCCATGTCCAGATGCTTTTCATCCTCAACGTAGATCTCCTTGCCCAGCGTGGTCAGGATGGCCCGGGCTAATCGGCGCTGGTTCTCGCCAACTGCCGGGGAGGCAGTCCAAACGGTCATGCCCTCCCCTATCTGGGCGGGGGTGTTGGGCATGGCCCTGACCACCGCCTGATGCCCGGTGCTCTCCTGCAGTGTCTTGAGGCTGGCCCCGGCAATGATGGAGAGAAGCAACTGTCCGGGATCAAGCTTTCCCCTGACTTCGCTCGCCACCTCGGTTAGTGAGGACGGCTTCACCGAAAGAATTACCACCTCACTGCCGACAATTGCCTCTACATTATTACTAAAACAGCGCACTTCATATGTTTCGGAGAGGAACTTGACCCTTTCAGGATCGATCTCTCCCACCTGAATTGCTCCCGGGCCAATGTTATGCCTAATGAGTGCCCGAATCATGGCCTCCCCCATCACCCCACCGCCGATGAAGCTGACTTTCATGGCCGCCTCCTTCCAGTGCTAGCGGTCTCGTTCGCCGAAGATCTTGCTCCCGATCCTTACCAGGTTGGCCCCTTCCTCGATGGCCACCTTATAAGAATTTGACATACCCATTGAGAGATAGCGCATCTCCACCCCCGGCAGGCCGAGCTCTCTTATTCGTTCGAAGATCCTTCTCGTCTCCACAAAGTAGGGCCTCGAGTCCTCCGGATTTCCAAAACGAGGGCCCATGGTCATTAGCCCCATTATCCTGAGATGCTGGAGCTTTGATACCTCCTTCACCAGCCTCTCAGCCTCCTCGGGAAACACCCCGGACTTCTGGGGCTCCCGCCCGCTGTTTATCTCGATCAGCACCGGCATGACCTTGCCCAGCGCGGCACACTTTCGGTCTACCTCTCGGGCTATCTCCAGGCTGTCGATGGTCTCTATCATGTCAAAGATCTCCAGGACTTTCCTCCTTATGTTGTGCTTCTGGAGGGTTCCGATGAAATGCCATTGAGCCGCTCGGCCCACCACCTCGAAGGCCCTTTTGGCCTCCTGAACATAATTCTCGCCCACGATCCTCACCCCGGCCTCGATTGCCTCCCTTATCTCCTCCGGGCTTCTGTTCTTGGCCGCGGCCACCAGTTCAACTCCCTCAGGGAGCTCGCTCAGCAGTCGTTGAACGTTCTCTCGAATCTTCCCCACGGCATATCCCACACTCGCTACAGTTCTCGGTCGGACAGGGAGGGGTTTCCAGACCAGACAGAGCCCTCTCCAGCTCGCGGTGAAGATATTCCCTCTGTACGCCTGAGTCTATTATAGACCAGGGGAACCCTTTGTCCAAATCGCTTTCCCGATGGATGAAGTCGGGGTCGATTCCGGCCCCTTCCAGGGCCCGTCGCCAGGTGCTAAGGGAGGGTTGAGACACTTGGGCAAGCACCTGGGCCAGGCCTCTATCGCCTCGGGAGAGCAGGCCCTGGATTAAACTCTCCTCAATGCTCTCCGATTTCACCTCGATCCCCTTCTTCCGGGCACTCTGGCGAATGGAATCAAGGCGGCGTTTCAGCGTCTCTGCTCTTTCCATCGGCAGCCACTGGAAGGGAGTACTCGCCTTAGGAACGAAGGGCGTTAGGTTCAGGATCAACCTGGTGTTCGCCCTTCGCTGCTCGAGCACCCTCTTCAAATCCAAGGCCAGCCTCGTTATCTCGGCGGCCTCCTCGTCGGTCTCCGTGGGGAGCCCGATCATGAAGTAAAGCTTGAGCTGTCTTATTCCAGCATCGGCGGCCTCGGCTACCACTCTCACGATGTCATCCGAAGAGAGGTTCTTGTTGATCACCTGGCGCAGCGTCTCAGAGGCAGCTTCAGGTGCCAGGGAGATGGACTGAGCTTTTCCCTCAGCCAGGGCACGAAGCAGAACGTGGGGGAGAGGTTTCAAACGGAGGGAGCTAACTGAGAACTCGGCTCCCATCTCCCGCAGGCCAAGGACGAGTTCCTCTATCTCGGGATGATCGGAGATAGTGGCCCCTACCAGGCCTATTCTGAGCCCCCGGCTTACTCCCTCCCTCGCCTGATCCAGAAGCCGGCTTGCTGAACGAGGTCGCATCGGTCGAAAAAGAAAACCCGCCAGACAAAAGCGACAGCCCCACTTGCATCCTCGAGCGATCTCCATCAGATACAGTGAGCCGAATTCGGTGTCGGGGGTGAAAACCGTCGAGGTGGTGGGGAAGTCATCGACCTCCTCGGCCCAGACCCGCTTTACTCGCTCGGGTCGAAGTTCGGGGACATAAACCCCGGGCAATCGGGAGAGCTCCCGTAGCAGCTCGTGGCGAGGCTCAAGGCAAGTGGTCAGGACTTGAACCAAGTCGGACAAGACCGGCTCTCCCTCGCCGATGACGAAGGCATCGAGGAGGGGGGCCAGGGGTTCAGGGTTGGCCGTCACGGCGGCGCCTCCGGCCAGGAGTAGGGGATGCCTTTCATCTCGGTCGGCGGCGAACAGGGGTATCTGTGATTGCCTCAGAATCTTGACCAAGTTAAGGTAGTCGAGTTCATAGGGGAGGGAAAAGGCCACGACGTCAAAATCCCCCAGCGGCCTTTGAGATTCCAGGGAGAGGATTTCGTCCTCCAAGAAGACGCGCTCACAAACGATTCGGTCATGCTGATTGAAAAGGCGATAGAGCGTCTGAAAGCCGAGATTGGACATTCCCACCCAATAGGAGTTGGGGTAGACCAAGGCGATGGAAATTCGCCCTCCCCAGTCCTTGAAGATGGTGCCCTGCTCCCTGGCCAGTATCTTCCTTATCCGGGCGATGACCTTCCAGTTCATTTAAGTCTAGACCACTTCGTTTAGATCTACGACCACTTCGTTTCTACCCATTATACCTCTTCGGCCGAGCTATGGCATCCTTGACGAAAAGATGAGGGGATGTTATCATCAAATCCGGGCAGCGTAGCTCAGCGGCAGAGCGGCGGCTTCATAAGCCGTGGGTCGTAGGTTCAAATCCTACCGCTGCCATAGTTTTAAAGGGGTCCCCAAAAAGTCTTGAAACTTTTTGGGGCGAAATTTTGGGAGGTGTGTATGAATCTCATTGTCTGCGTGAAACAGATCATCGACCCCGAAACCCCCGCTGCTGCTTTCAAGATTGACCCCGAGGCCAAGCGAGCCATCCCTCCAAAGGACCGTCCCCTGGTCATCAGCGATTACGATGAGGTAGCTGTTGAGGCCGCTCTGAGGATCAAGGAGGCCAAGGGAGGGAAGGTGACCATTCTGAGCCTCGGTGATCCCTCAGCTACCGAGGTGATCAAGCATTGCCTGGCCATGGGGGCAGACGAGGGAATTCTCTTAAGCGACCCTCTTTTCGGGGAAGAAGACCGCTCACTCACCGCTTACGCCCTGGCTATGGCCATCAAGAAGATCGGAGAATTTGACCTCATCTTCTGTGGCCGACAGGAAGGAGACTGGGATGCAGGGCAGGTTGGCCTGGGCATAGCCGAGATTCTGGGCATCCCCAGCGTGAACCCGGTGAAGAAGATAGAGGTGAAGGATGGGACCGCCCTGGTGGAAAGGGTTGTCAGCGACGGATATGAGGTAATCGAAATCCCTCTGCCAGCCCTGGTGGCGGTGAGCAGTGAACTCGGCGTACCTCGCTATCCCACGATGAAGGGGATCATGATGGCAGCCAAGAAAAAGGTTTCCACCTGGACCGCCCAGGATATCGGTGCCGATCCCGCCAAGCTCGGCGCAGCTAAGGTTAAGATGCTCAAGCTCTTCATCCCGGTTAGAGAGGCCCGGTGTGAATTTGTAGAGGCCGAAACGCCTGAAGAGGCTGGGACTAGCCTTGCCCTCAAGCTTCGTGAAGCGAAGCTCATTTAGGCGTCAGCCAACTTGAAAGTCAAAAATTCAAGGAGGACTTGATGTCGGAGTACAAAGATGTGTTGATCTGTGGGGAGACCTTGGAGGATAAACTAGCAGGGATAACCATGGAGCTTCTCGGCATCGGACGCAAGCTGGCCGACGAGCTCGGCCAGGAACTCTCGGCCGTGCTGATCGGCAGCGAGATACCCAAGGAGATAGCTCAGGAATGTATCTATTTCGGCGCGGATAAGGTCTATGTGATCGACAACCCGCTCTTTAAAGACTACCTGACCGACTCGTACACCGCTGCCCTGGAGAAGCTGGTCCGGGAGGCGAAGCCGGACATTCTGCTCCTGGGACAGACCGCCATGGGACGGGATCTCGCCCCCCGGCTGGCTTACCGACTTGACACCGGGGTGACTCTGGACTGCGTTGAGCTGGCCATTGACCCCGATACCAAGCTGATGCTGCAGACCAAGCCCGTTTACGGCGGCAATGCCCACGCGGTTTATGTCTGCGAGACCAAGCCCCAAGTGGCCACCGTCCGGGCCAAGACCATGTCGCCCCTCGAGCGGGATGAGTCCCGCAAGGGTGAGGTGATCCCTTTTGATGCCGGCATAGAACCCGCAGCGATCCGGGGGAAGCTGGTAGAGCGGGTGAAGGAGGAGGTGGTCGGCATCAGGCTGGAGGACGCCGATGTGGTAGTTTGTGGCGGCCGAGGCATCGGTGGGCCTGAGGGCTTCAAGCAGCTTGAGGAGCTGGCCCAACTGCTCCGCGGGGCGGTGGGAGCTACCCGGCCCCCTTGCGACAATGAATGGGTCCCGGCTCACTACCAGATTGGGCTCACCGGCAAGCTCGTGGCCCCTACGCTCTATATCGGCGTAGCGCTCTCCGGCTCGAGCCAGCACCTGGCCGGCATGTCGGGGTCGAAGAACATCGTGGCCATAAATAAGGACCCCGAGGCCAACATCTTCAGTGTAGCCCATTATGGGGTGGTGGGGGACTATAAGAAGGTGCTCCCCGCCTTCATCGAGAAGTGTAAAGAACTCCTGGCGGGGTAGACTCCCTCTCAGACTTTGACCTTATCAGGTGACTGCCGTCGCAGCTTTCGGCGGTATGTAGCTTGGGGAATCCTTCCCGACAGCAGGCGAAGGTAAGACCATTTGCCCGGCTTATCCGTTTTACCCTCGACATCAGGTTCCACCTCACCTCTCGTGGGAGATACCAGGAGTTGCCAATCCTCTGGCCGAATTTGAAGTATAGCTCATAGGTCTGAGCAGCAACCTCGGGGAAAGTTTGGGTAAACCTCTTCCAGCTATCTCTCCTTGGCTTGAAGGTGCTGGCCACCAGGTGTTTTGCCCCAGCCTGAGCGGCCTGCTTAACTATCTCCTCAATTTCATCATCGGTCAAACCAGGAAAGACGGGGTCGAGCCGGAGCCCCACGGGTATTCCTGCCCGGCTCAATTCCCTCAGGGCTTCCAGACGAAGGTCTGGGGAGGGAGCTCCGGGCTCGAGCTTGGTGGAATGCCTGAAGCTGGTGATGGTCAGGGTCACCGCGGCCTCCATCTCGCTTAGGAGCTCCGTATCACGAAGTACCAGGTGGCTCTTGGTTACCACAAGGACCCTCATTCGGTAAACCCGGAATAGCTCAAGGCAGCGGCGGGTGTTTCCCAGCTTCTCCTCTAGGGGTGGGTAAGGATCTGAGGTATTGCTCAAGGAGATGAGGGAGCCGGGGGGAATCCGGTTCAGCTCTCGGCCTACCTTTCGGACGAGGTCAGGCTTGGGCCGGCAGCGGAAGAAGTCGCGGATGTAGGCCGAGGCATAGCAGTAGATGCAACCGTGAGCACAGCCAGTGTAGGGGTTCAGTGAATACTTTGGAGGACAGGTACAAAGCTCACTCCCCCAGGGGTCAAAGGGTCGAAGCCCCATCTGCTCTCACGCTCCTCCTTGCCCAAGCGGTATTTTTCGCTTACACAAGTATAGCACAGGGGCTTTTCTGCCCCAAGCGAAGTTGACAACCCCGACCGAGAAGACTATATTCCTAGCGAAAGCTTTTTGGTTTTTGCTATCTTGGAGCCGGAGAAGACTCTGGTTTATCTTGGTCTGGGCTCAAACCTGGGTGATCGGGAGGCCAACTTGTTGGCCGCCCTGTGCCTTTTGGGACGGGAGGTCGAACCGCGGCAAATTTCCTCCATCTACGAGACCGAGCCGCTGGGATATCGAGAACAACCCTGGTTCCTCAACCTGGTCTATGCGGGCTTAACCCGGCTTGGCCCCCATGAGCTGCTCGACTTCGGCAAGCGGATCGAGCGCCAGCTTGGCCGCCGGCCCAGCTTCCCCAATGCCCCCCGCCCAATAGATATTGACCTCCTCTTCTATGGAACTCAGGTCATCAATACCGCAACCCTCACCATCCCCCACCCACGCCTCCCTCAGCGGCTCTTCGTCCTGGTGCCGCTGGCGGAGATCGCCCCCGAGTTTTTTCACCCGGTGGAGAAAAAGACCATAAAAGAGCTTCTGGAGGGATTTGGGGAGCTCCAGAAGGTGAGAAAATGGGGCCCACCCCCGGTTATCGAGCATCGGGCGGGAGAAGGTTAGGGATGCCGTCCTCTATGGGATAGCGCTCGGCGCATTTGGGGCAGTAAAGCACGCCGCTGATGACCTCTTCTCCCTCCTCCTTCTCTACCTGAAGCTCCAGGTCTCCCTTGCACACCGGACAGGCCAGGATATCCATCAGTTCCTTTTTCACCGCTTTCCTCTTTCTGGGGAATATTGAATGAGTTCCCACCTCACCTTGCCCGCCTCGATTAACTTCTGCAGCTTGCGCTCGGCTGGCGTGAGCTTGGACTTCCCCGTCTTGACCTCAAGGAAGACCACCTCTCGGGGCTCCCCCTGGGCCAGTCCGGGAAAGATCACGAAGTCCAAGGGGCTGCCGATAAACCGGGCCTCGGTGGGGTCATACTTGAAGTCGGGCAGGTAAGGGGTCAGTTGCTCCACAAATTTGCCGCCGAGGACGGCCCGGCTTTGCTCGATGGCCTTTTGTCTGGCTTCGCCAAGTCTCTCGGCTTCCTGTTTCTTATATTCGTCAAACTCGCGTTTCAGACGCAGGAGAAGCAGGAGAAGCAGCGCACAGAAGAGGCTGAGAGCTACGATGATCATCGTCGGAGACATCTTCCTCCCCGATTAGGTCAACGACCCACTTCGTTCCTGGCTTTATACTACTATAACTGCGAGTCTCCGGCAAGCAGAACTTGCTTGGTAGGCAAACTTGCGATAATATAGGGGCGTCGTGAGCAAGACATCTCCAGGAGCTAAGCGCGCCCTCTGGCCTGGCCTGAGTGGACTTGTCCTCCTGCTTGTAGCTCTATTGCTTATCTCGGCCTGCAGCCCGGTTAAAGCGGCTCAATCCGCCTCGCAAAGCCTTTCTCTGAAGAAGGTCCCGGGAACTCCTGAGGAAGCTACGTTGAACCTCTTCGACGTCGGACCTCAGACCCTCGACCCGGCCCTGGCGAGAGAGGTGACCTCGATGAACTACATCTGCGAGATATTCAGCGGCCTGGTGAGCTTCGACCCCAAGCTAAACCTGATTCCCGACATCGCTTCACGCTGGGAGGTGAGCGAGGATGGTCGAACCTACATCTTCTTCCTGCGTCGCGGAGTGAGGTTCCACAACGGCCGGGAGGTGAAGGCTCAGGACTTCAAGTATTCTCTTGAGAGGGCTTGTGATCCCCGAACTGGCTCGAGAACGGCGGCGACCTACCTGGGTGATATAGTGGGGGCCATGGAAAAGCTTGCTGGCCGGGCCAGGGAGGTTAGGGGGATCAAGGTTCTGGACGATTACACCCTTCAGATCACCATTGATGCGCCCAAGGTCTACTTCCTGCAGAAGTTGGCCCATCCCTGCGCCTACGTGGTTGACCGGGAGAACGTCGAGTCAGGCGCGGACTGGTGGCGGCACCCCAACGGCACCGGTCCTTTTAAATTGAAGAAATGGGAGAAGGACAAGCTCCTCATCCTCGAACGGAACGACTCCTATTATGGGCAGCTTCCCGAGCTGAAACAGGTGGTCTTCAAGCTCTGGGGCGGAGTGCCGATGATGCTCTATGAAAAGGGGGAGATAGATCTGACCCATGTCCCGGGGGTAGCCATCGAGCGGGTGTTGGATCCAACCAATCCCTTACATCGCGAGCTGGTCGAGGTTCCTCAGCTCAGTATCTTTTATCTCGGCTTCAACTGCGCTCGGCCACCTTTTGACGACCCTAAGGTGCGGCAGGCCTTCTCCCTCGCGGTAGACAAGGACAAGATCATACGGTTGGTGCTGAAAGGGATGGTGAAGCGGGCCGACGGCATCCTGCCGCCCGGGCTGCCGGGATATAACCCTGATCTCATCGGCCTAACCTACGATCCTGAGCGGGCGAAGCAGCTTCTTCAGGAGTCCAAATACGGGGAAGATCTCCCTCCGCTCATCCTCACTACGGCCGGTCGGGGAGAGCTTTCCAATCTGGATGGGGCTCTGGTGGACATGTGGCGGAGGAACCTGGGGGTAGAGGTCAAGGTGAGGCAGCTCGAGCCGGAGAAGTATGCCTACGTGCTCCGGGAGGAGAAGGACCACATGTTCGAGCTGGGCTGGGTAGCCGACTACCCCGACCCCCAGAATTTCCTCGACGTGCTCTTTCACAGTGGGGCGGAGGAGAATATCGGCGAGTACCACAATCCCCGGTTTGACGCTTTACTGGAGCAGGCACGGGCCGAGAGGGATGGCAAAGCCCGCCTGGCCCTCTACCGTCAGGCAGAGGAGTTATTAGTTCAGGATGCCGCCTGCCTGCCACTGTTCTTCGACGTGGACTACGTTTTGGTGAAGCCTTATGTCAAGGGATTCGTGGGCACGCCGATGCCCATTCCCTGGCTGAAATACATCTGGTTGGAGAGGAAATGAGATGGGGCCGCTTAACAAGTCGAAGGACAACCGCCGTGTGGGCCGGACTCGTTGGCTTTTTGGCCCTAGTTCTAAGCTTGACCCCTGGCTGTACGACCAGAAGTCCTTCGCCGGCAAGTCCCTCACCACCCCCATCCCCCGCGAGCCCAACCCTCACTCCCCAAGCAAGTTCGGCCGGGGGGATCAGCCTCATCTCACAAAGGGTCGAACCGCGTTTTCCTCAGAGCATCTCCTTTCAGCTAAAGGCAAGGAGTTCCTCACCCATCACCAAGGTGGAACTGGAGTACACGGTGGAGCAGATCAGTCCGGCCGAGGTCATCGTGGTGGTCTTCCCCGACTTCGTCCCGGGCAAGGAAATAGAGACCACCTGGACCTGGGACATGCGCAAGGCCAGCCTTCCCCCAGGTGCCGAGATTAGTTATCACTGGAGGCTGTGGAATAGCACCGGGAATGAACTCAGCACCCAATTAGAAAGCTTCCGATTTGATGATGAGAGATATAAGTGGAAGAGGCTGGAACAGGGGAGGGTGAGTCTGGCCTGGTATCGTGGTGATGAGGCCTTCGCCCAGCGTCTTATGTCAAGTGCTCAGGCCACCCTGCAGAGGCTGGAGAAGGACACCGGCGCCGTGCTGAAAAGGCCGGCGCAGGTTTGGATCTACGCCAGTGCGGCCGACCTTCGGGGGGCGATGATCTTTCCTCAGGAGTGGACCGGTGGGGTGGCCTTCGTCAGGTTCGGCATCGTGGCTCTGGGGGTTCCTCCAGAGATGCTGGCCTGGGGGCAGCGAGCCCTGGCCCATGAGCTGACGCATCTGGTGATCTATCAAATGACCTTCAATCCCTACAACTCCCTCCCCACCTGGCTTGATGAAGGGCTGGCCATGCACTCTGAAGGGGAACTGAGGAGTGACTTAAAAAGCGCTCTTGAGCGGGCCATTTCCCAGGATAAGCTCTTCTCGGTGCGCAGCCTGTGCAGCGTCTTCCCAGCGGCCACTGAGGAGGCCAGGCTTTGTTACGCCGAGAGTTACAGTCTGGTGGAATTCCTGCTGCAGAAGTTCGGTCGGGACAAGATGCTGAAGTTACTTCTCACCTTCAAGGAAGGCACCACCTATGACGAGGCCCTGCTCAAGGTCTACGGGTTTGACCTTGATGGACTGGATCGGCTGTGGCGGGAGAGTCTGAGCGGCCTTCCGAGGGCTGGAGCCTGTCTCTTATACACATCTCCGAGCCCACGAGACTAGGCATGATCTCGTATGCCGTCTTCTGCTTGAAA
>CBFDTP010000007.1:0-32893 GCA_965612975.1 uncultured Dehalococcoidia bacterium
TTTTCAAGCAGAAGACGGCATACGAGATCATGCCTAGTCTCGTGGGCTCGGAGATGTGTATAAGAGACAGAGATGGAGCGGCGAATCTCTCCAGTCCCCTGGCAGGTAGGGCATCTCTCCGGCTCGCTTCCCGGCCGACTTCTCCTTCCTCGACAGAGAGAACAGACCTCATTCCGCTGAACTTCGAGTTCCTTCTCACACCCGAAGACCGCCTCTTCAAAGGAGAGGGAGAGGTCATATTTCAGATCAGTTCCCCTGGTTGGAACATGATCCCGCCGTCCGGTTCCACCGAAGAAGGCCTCGAAGACCTCCCCCAGCCCTCCGAGGTCGAAGCCCTCAAAGTTCCTCCCCTGCCTGCCAAGGCCCACCGAGCGGTCGTAGGCAGCTCTAAGCTTGGGATCGCTCAGCACCTCGAAGGCCTCACTGATCTCCTTAAATCTTTCCTCGGCGTCCTGGCTCTTATTGCGGTCGGGGTGATACTGGAAGGCCAAACGTCGGTAGGCTCGCTTGATCTCCTCCTCCGTTGCCCCTCGAGATACGCCAAGGACCTCGTAATAATCCCGCTTAAGGCCCATGATATTCTCCGAGGTATCCAACATTAAATTATAAACCTTTTGAGGAATGAGACACAAGCAAACTAGGGGGCTGGGCTAACGGCCCTTCGCCAGGGTGCCAAGCCAGCTATCCAACCTCAGGGCCCGGGAACGACTGATCAGGATCAAAATTGCCATGCCCAGCATTATTATGTCAATCATGAGGGCTAGCTGGTAAGAAAGCACATATAGCGTTCCAAAGCAGGCCGGGCACTCCTTATGTGCTCCAAGCGCTCCACGGAAGAGGGCTGCATTGGCCCCGATGAAGCTGAGGATTATGGGTAAGCAGAGTAAACTAGAGGCCCGGAGGAAAAGGCCCAACAGCAGGGAGGCGCCTAACAGGAGCTCCAGCCAGGGGAGCGCTAACATATAGGCCTTTACCACCTTGTAGGGAAGCCAGATGAAGAGGCCGGCATAAATGTCGACAATTTCAGCCTTGGCCGGGCCGGTGATGGGAAAGGCCAGCTTGCCCACGGCAGAGGTGATCAAAATGCCTCCCAGAGCCAGCCGGAGCAGAGGAACCAGATAGGGGCCGTCGATCAAGCAGCGCATCTTAGAGGTCGGGGAGCCTTCAGACATGTCCTTAGCCTATGATCTCCGCATTTCCCGGAGCAGGGCCTTGCGGATCTTGCCGCTGGGGGTCTTAGGTAATTGGGGGACGAAATCCACCGACCGGGGCACCTTGTAGTCCTCCAGCCGACCTCTACACCATTGAATCAACTCCTCGCCGGTGGCCTTTTGGCCGGCCTTCAGGACCACCACTGCCTTTACCACCTCCCCCAGCTCCTCGTCCGGCACCCCTATTACGGCCACCTCGGAGACGGCCGGATGTAGCGAGATCACGTTCTCTACCTCGGGGGAGTAGATGGCTCGGCCACCACTGGTGATGACATCTTTCTTTCGGCCGGTGATGTAGTAATAGCCCTCCTCGTCCCTGAAGGCAAGGTCACCGGTGTGCAGATAACCTCCCTCGAGGGTCTGGGCGGTGACCTCCGGCATGTTCCAGTACCCCTTCATCACGTTGTCGCCCCGGACCAGGATCTCCCCCACCTCTCGGGGAGCGCACTCCTCTCCGGCATCGTTGACCAGCCTCACCTCGACCCCGAGCACCTCTTTCCCGCAGGAGCCAGACCGCTTTACCTCCTCCCAGGGCCCCTCCATGAGGGGAGGCATTATAACCCCGCCGGTGGCCTCGGTCAGGGCATAGACCTGGATGATTATATCCCCGAAGATTCGCTTCATTCGCTGATACAATCCCTCAGGCAGAGGGGCGCCGGAATAAATCATTATCCGCATGCTGCTGACATCATAGCGGTCGACCTCGGGATAATCCACTATGGGAACTATCATCGGGGGGACAAAGCAGGTGGTGGTCGTCCTCTCCCGCTGTATCGTCTCAAGGACCAGTTGGGGATCGGTGCTCTCCACCAAGACGTTGGTGCCCCCGATATAGAAGCAGCACCTCATGTGCCAGAGTCCGCCCACGTGGAACAAGGGCAGCAGACATAGATGTATATCGTTACGGTTGATGGGGAAACAGGTGAGCAAGGTGCTCAGGGTGTCCGCGAGCAGGTTCCGGTGGGTCAGCATCACCCCTTTGGGTGGACCGGTGGTGCCACTGGTATAGAGGATCCAGGCGATGTCCTCCTCGCCAACCGCTACCTGGGGCTCATCCGCAGGATATTTCGAGAGCAAATCTTCATAGCCCTGTAGGTCCTTTGAGGCCTGGCCGAGAATGATGAAGTTCCTGACCGTCTTCAGCCCCGGGCGTAGGGAGTTGACGGTCTCCCGATATCTCTCCCCAAAGATGAGAGCGGTGGCTCCGGAGTCGTTCAGAATATAGGCTAATCCATCGACATCAAGGGTGGTGTTGAGCGGCACGATTGGCAGACCACCCTTGGCTGCGGCAAAGTATGCCTCCACATATTGGGGACAGTTATCCAGGAGCACGGCTATCCGGTCGCCCTTCCTCAAACCCAGGCCGAGCAAGGCCTGTGCCAGCCGGTTCACCCGATCGTTGAGCTCCGAATAACTTAGCCGGGTGTCCCGGTAGACCAAGGCGGTCTTCGCGGGGAGCTTTTTAGCATTCTGCCTCAGGATGTCACCGAAGACCATTTCCCCTCCCATTACTTCCAAGTTCTTGTATCCACTATCGTCTGACGTTCCTCGGGGATGGTTCCCGGAGACACAAATTCAATTCGGTCTGGCCTGACCCGGCATACCTGAGGGAATCGGTCCGCCAGGGTATCAGCCAATTTGGCCTTGTCTATGGACTCGTCCTTAAGCTCCACCTTAAAGACGAGCTCATCCCTCTCCGCCCGGCGACCAACTATTATCTGGTAGCGAGAGATCTGCTCAAACTCGGAGAACACCTGCTCCGCCTGTTTGGCCACCACAAACATGCCCCTCACCTTTACGGCATCGGTGGCTCGTCCCACTATCCCGGTAAGCCGGTAGGAGGTCCTCCCACAGGGGCAGGGCTCGGTGATGTAGGAGGATAGGTCGCCGGTGCCAAAGCGTATTAAGCCCCAAGTCTTGTTATGCAGGGGCGTGGCCACGACCTCGCCGACCTCACCCGGGGGAAGCTGTTTACCCGTCTGAGGATCCACTATCTCAATGATATATTCGTCCATGAAGTGCATGCCCGACTTTTGAGGGCACTCATAGGCCACACACCCGCCGAGCTCGGTGACCGAATAACACTGGAAGGTGGCGATGCCGTAGTCCTCCTCGAGCGTTTTTCTCAGAGAGGCGGGAAGCATTTCACCGGTAAACCAGGCGCGCTTCAGGGCAAAGTCGCGTCGAAAGTCATAACCCATCTCTTCCGCTCTCCTGATGATGGTCATGAGGAAGCTGGGCATCCCGGCATATCCGGTAACCTTTAGGTCGAGCATGGTTCTTATTTGAGCATCGGTATTGCCCACCCCGGTGGGGACGACGGTGGCCCCACAGGCCCTGATCCCCTCGTGAAAGAGCATCCCGGCGGGGGACATGTGATAAGTAGGGGTATTTATCACCACATCCCCCTTCCGGAACCCCGCGGCGTAAAACGTCTTGCCGAACCAGCTTATGCCCTCAGCATGATGCGGCCCATAGATGGGGCCCGGGGTAATGAAGACCCGCTCCACCTCCTCCAGAGGGATGGCCAGGAAGCCACCGTAGGGAGGCTTGGCCCTCTGTAGTTCGATGAGGTCAACCTTTCTGGTGATGGGAATTTTCTCCAGGTCCTTCACGGTTTGGATCTGGGAGGGGCTAACCCCTGCCCGGTCGAGGATCTCCCTCGCTGAGGGAGCATGCTTATAGGCGTGCTCGATGGCCTCGCGCAGCTTCTGAATCTGATACTTCTCCCGCTCCTCCGGAGACATCGTCTCCAGAGCATCGAAAAATTCGCCCTGCGGGGTCTTGGACTTCATAGCCACCTCTTTCTTCGTTTGTAATGCTTCACCTCCCGATAGCTCTTCTTCTGTCCCACCGCCGAAAGTCCCATGTAGAATTCCTTCACGTCCTCATTATTCCGGAGGAACTCGGCTGTGCCGTCGAGGACTGCTCGACCGTTCTCCATGACATAGCCATAATCGCAAACCGTGAGGGCGATGCGGACGTTTTGCTCCACCAGGAGGATGGAGGTCTTCATTTCCTTGTTGAAGCGGTTGATGATGTTGTAAATCTCCTCAACCAGGAGCGGAGCCAGGCCCAGGGAGGGCTCATCCAGCAGCATGAGCTTGGGAGCAGCCATCATGGCCCGGCCAATGACCAGCATCTGTTGCTCACCGCCGGAACAATAACCAGCTATGTTATGTCTTATATCGCGCAGTCGGGGGAAGTAGTGGTAAACCATCTCCAGATCCTTCCTGACGGCAGCCCGATCAGAGCGGGTATAGGCCCCCACGAGGAGGTTCTCCTCGACGGTCTCATGCTCGAAGACTCGCCGGCCCTCAAGCGCCTGGACGATGCCCATCTTGGATATCTCCTGGGCGCTTTTCTTGTCTATCCTCACCCCATTCCACATGATGTTGCCATCGGTTACCTCTCCCTCCTCCACACGGAGCAGGCCGGAAATGGCCTTCAGCGTGGTGGTCTTCCCGGCACCATTAGCCCCCAGGAGGGCGATGATCTGCCCATCCCCGACCTCCATAGAGACGCCATGAAGTACCCGGATGACGTTGAGGTAGGTTACTTCAACGTTATTTAGCACCAGCATGATCTTGACCTCTTGTTGGGCCCCCCGCCATGGCGGGGGGCCCAACGATTCAGCCTACTTGAAAAGCTCTGGGGCCAGCTTCTCGTACTCGATGAGCGGGCACTCGATCCAGTCGGAGACGGCCTTGAATACCCCACCCTGTGCCTGCACGATCTTGATGAACTTGGAGCCTCGGTGATCCTTCGGGTCGGTGTAGTCTATCGGACCGCACAGGCCCTCGGGGTCATAGCCCTTCACCTTCTGGATGCCCTCGTATTCCATGGCCTTCCAGCGCTCCTCCTTGGGCCCAGTGTAGAGGGCTTCCCAGCCAGCGTTCTGTATGGCCTGCCGGAAGCACTCAAGGACGACCAAGGTGAACTTCCAGTGGCCGAGGAAGTCGGCGTTCTCCCAGTACTGCGGCCAGTACTTCTTACAGTACTCCCTCACCTTGGCGGCCGCCGGGTCATACCAGTCTACGATGGGCTTGGCCCCATAGATCCCCTCGGCCAGGTCGGCCCCGGTCAGGTCAATGGTGGCCTTGGTCATGGCGGCGTAGTGACCAGCGATGGTGATCCCGGGCCACATGCCCAGGGCATGGGCGTTCTTGATGATGACCGAGGTCGGCGCCGGAGTGCTGGCAATGAACAGGACATCGGGGTTCTTGGCCTTAATCCGGGTCAGGCTTTCCATCTCGGAGACGGTATCCGCCCGGTGCTCCTCAAAGGCCACGAACTCCACCCCGATCTTATCGGCCATGAGCTCAAGCGCCATCTTCGGCCCGTAGCCGGTGGGGTTGTTGAGCCCATGTAGAGCTACCCTGGGAGGACGAGTTTCCTTCCATACATTTGCCTTGAACCAATTGAGGAAGCCCAGCAGCTGATCCCCATAGTCCGGGCCGGTGGTGTAAACGTGCTTGGGCGGATGGATACATCTGACGGAGGCGAAGTCGACGATTCCGGGCATGCCGACCCGGTTGGAGATGCCCATCGCCGTTTCCATCATCTTCGAGGAGTGGGTGGTGAAGAGCGGCTGCCCTTCATCAATCCAGCGCTTGATCAGGGTAACCATCTTCGAGGAGTCGTAGCCGCTGTCCAGGGCCTTGACCTTAATGGGATGTCCCAGTATGCCGCCCTTTTCCTCATTGACGTACTTGATGGCCATCTCCGCGCCCCTCTCCATGGGGTTACACTTCTCCGCGGCGATGCCGGTCCAGCAAGCCTCGGCACCCCAGGTTATGGGCTGCTCCTCAGGCTTAGGCGTAGGCTTCGGCGGTGGAGACGGGCTTGGTTTAGGCGTTGGCTTGGGCGTCGGCGACGGAGACGGGGAAGGAGAAGGAGCGGGCGACGGACTCGGGCTAGGGCTGGGAGCAGGCTTAGCACAAGCAGTCGCCAGAAGTGCAACCAGCACCACTAACGCCATTCCCACTATCACCCATTTGCTTTTCATTATAAACACCTCCTTCCTTTTAAATTTGGTAGCGATTTGGCTTTCCTTAGTCCGGCGATTTTACGATTCCCACCCCCTTCCTCTTTTTTTAATAAGGAAATGGCCAGAGTCGGTAGGAGAACTTGAAGAGGGTCCAGCGGTGGGCCAATCCTCTCGGCTCCAGCACCAGGAACAAAACGATGATGATCCCGAACAGCATCGGACCAATCCCGGTGGTAAATCCCGAGGGCAAATTGGGAAAGGCTGCGGTGAGGGCTGGTGACAGATATATTCCGGTGAGCTGATCCAGGAGGCGGATGAAGATCGCTCCAAAGATAGGGCCGACGGTGGTGCCCAGGCCACCGATGATTATTAGCCCCACGTACAGGATGGACTCCATGAAGCTGTAGCCCTCCGGGGAGACCGAGCCCATCCAGTGCGCGCTCAGCGAACCGGCTATCCCGGCCCAGAAACAGCCGATGAAGAAGGCCAGGAGCTTATAGAACCAGAGGTTAATCCCCATGACCTCGGCAGCCAAGTCGTTGTCCCGGATGGCCACGAAGGCCCGGCCCACCCTGGTCCGGGCCAGGTTCATGGAGAAGAAGATCGCCAGGGCGGCCACAAACATGACCAGGTAATACATGTGGAAGTCGTCTCTAATCTGGAAACCGGCGATGGAGGCAAAGGGTACGGTTAGACCAAGTTGCCCCCCGGTAACCTTATCCCAGTGACTGATAACCCAGAGGATGATGAACTGAGCAGCAATGGTAGCGATGGCCAGGTAGAAACCCTTAACCCTGAGGGAGGGGAAGCCAAAGATGAACCCGATAAAGCCGGCCATGAGCCCGGCGCAGAGCAGTCCCAACAGGAAGGGAAAGTTATAGGTGGCGGTCAGGACGGCCGAGGTATAAGCCCCTACGGCGATGAAGCCGGCATGCCCAATGGATAACTGCCCACAGTAACCGGTGAGGATATTCAGCCCCACAGCGGCAATGATGGTGATCCCGATGAGGATGGCCACTGCCAGCCAGGTGCCACTGCAGTAGAGCGGAAGGGTGCCTCCCAAGGCCAGAAGAAGCAGGAAAAGGGCCCAGTGAGTCTTGGTGCGCAGGATCGCCATATCCTTGGCATAACTATAGTTATGCACTCCACAGGGCAGCATCTCAAATCCTCTCTATTCGAACTTCTCCGAACAAGCCATAAGGCTTGATGAACAGCACGAGGAGTATGATGAGGAAGGGGACAACGTCTTTGATCCCGGCCCAGGCGATGGCGGAGAGATACCCGCCGCCGAGGTTTTCACAGAGACCGATGATTGGCCCGGCCACAATGGCTCCAAGGAAGGAATCAAGACCCCCCAGTATGACCACGGAAAAGCTCTTCAGTCCGCTCTCGGCCAGCCCCCAGGAGATTCCGCCGATCTGGGCCAGGAGGACCCCGCCGATGGCGGCCACCACACAGGCGATCATCCAAGAGGCGGAGAAGATGCTGGTCACGGGAACGCCACAGGCCTGGACGGCGAGCTGGTCGTCAGAGGTGGCCCTCATGGCGATGCCCATCTTGTGATAGCGGTAAAAGAGGGTTAGCCCGGCGAACAACGCCAGGGAAATGCCACCGGCCCACAGGTACTCCTGGGAGACCACCGCCGGGCCGATGTGGATTGGCGTTGTGGGGAACAAGCGCGGCAGGCCGGCTACGCTAAAGGGCCAGATGAAATATACCACCCCACGGAAGAAATATGCCAGCCCCAAGGTGACACAGATAAGCGACAAAATGGGTTGGGCGATCAGGGGACGCAGGGCAAGCCTCTCGATCAGCCAGCCAAGCCCTATGGCGAAGACGAGGGTGATCGGTAGGGCAATATAATAAGGAAGATGAGCTTGTTCCACCATGCCGTAGGTAAACCAGGCCGAGAGCAGGACCAGCTCACCAAGGCAGAGATTGGCCACATCGCTGGATTTCCAGACCACCACGAAGCCTAGAGCGATCAGGGCGTAAACCAACCCGATGCTCAGCCCGGTGAAGAGAAACTGGGTAAACTGGGCCACCTAGCTCCTTTCCTCACTCAATAGTTCGCACCTTGATGGTGGCGGTCACCACTCCCTTTCGGCCATCTCTATAGGTTACCGGAGCTTCCAGCCTTACCTCTTCCTTGCCCGAGTACATGGCCTCTATCAGTTCTTTGTACCTTTGCTCCATGAAGTCCCTTCTCAGCTTTCTGGTTCGGGTGAGCTCAGCCTCGTCGGGGTCAAATTCCTTGTGCAACAGGACGAACTTCTTCACCCGGGACTCCGGTGGTAGATAACCGTTTACTCGAACGAGGTCTTTCTGTATCAGGTCAGCGACTTCCTTCTTCTGCGACAGGTCAACATAGGTAGTGTAGGGGACTCGATGATCCTCAGCCCACTTCCCTACCATCTCGAAGTCTATGTTCACGATAGCGGTAACATACTCCCGATCCTCTCCCCCGACCACCATGGCATCCTTAATATAGGGGCTGAACCTCAGCCGCCCCTCGATGTATTGTGGGACATATACTGCCCCGCCCTTTAGCCTCCCCATGTCCTTCATTCGGTCAAGAAAGACTAAGTGCCCAAAATCGTTGATGTAAATGGCATCTCCGGTGTAGAACCAGCCATCTTTCAGGGCTTCGGCTGTCTTCTCCGGGTCACGGTGATATTCCTTGAACACGCAGCTGCTTCGGATGAGGGCCTCCCCCTTGTCGTCTACCCTGACCTCCACGCCGAGTGCCGGGCGCCCGATGGTCTCGAAGTCATTTTCCCTCTCTCCGTGGAAGGAAATTGATCCTCCTTCAGTGCTGGCGTACATCTGCCTCAGCTCAATGCCCAAGGCGTTGAGCAGCTTAAAGGTGTCGAGGCTCAGCACCGAGCTGCCTGTACCGGCATATTTGAGGCAACTCAGGCCGATGCGATCCTTGAGCGGGCGGAAAACGGTCCACTCGGCGATCAGGTGGAGAACTCTCCAGAAAAGGTTGGGGCTCTTGCCGGCAAACCTCATGTCCGCCAGCTTGTAGCCCACGGGCAACATTACGCGATACCAGAACCTTTTCAGAAGGCTGGCATCCATCATCCGGACTTGAATGTCGCTGACGATGCCCTCCCACTGTCGGGGTCCATAGACCACAAAGCTAGGGCCAACCTCCCGGGTATCCTCGGCGATGGTCTCCGGTTCCTCCGGGAAGTTGAGTCGGGCTCCGGTCAGGAGATGGGGAACGGTGGAGAAGAAGCTATCCCCCACCCAGGGGGCGGGGAAGTTAGACATGACCTCATCCTTCTCATTGAGCGGGAAGCGCTTAAGGAAGGACTCGGCGGTGTTTATCAGAGCCCGGTGGGTAATGGCAGCCCCTTTGGGTAACCCGGTTGTCCCTGAGGTGTAGTAGATGAAGGCCGGGTCGTCTCCCCTTCCCTTCTCTACCAATTCCTCAAAAAGCCCCGGATGTGTGCGCTCATACTCTCTGCCAAGCTCCATCACCTTGGCAAAGCTGATGATGAGGGGATCGTCGTAATGCGCCAGTCCCTTGGGGTCCCAATAGATGATCTTCTTCAGTAGAGGAAGCTCATTCTTTATCTGCAGGAACTTATCGGTCTGCTCCTGGTCGTTTACAATGGCAAACTTCGATTCCGAGTGCTCGGTGATGTATTTGACCTCTGGCGGAATGGAGTCCACGAAGATCCCTGTGGGAATGCCTCCGGCCGCCTGTACAGCAAACTCACCCCAAAACCACTCCGGCTCATTGTCGCCGATGATGCAGACCTTATCCCCCGGCTCCAGCCCCAGGCTTATCAGCCCCAGACAGAAATACTTCACCCTCTCGTAGTAATCCTTCCAAGTGTACCTCTGCCAGATGCCGAAGTTCTTCATGGCCATAGCGGTTCGGTCTGGCCATCTTTCATAGTTGCGCTTGATGAGTTTTGGTAGCGTATCCACCTCAGCCACCTTTACTACCCCCCATGTTTTTTTGAGCCCTGATTTCAGTATGCCTGTCCTAGGTAGGCCTTGATCACCTCGGGATTGGTCCTGATCTCCTCCGGCTTTCCCTCGGCGATCTTGCGACCAAAGTCGAGCACAACAATGCGGTCTGCCAGATCCATGACCACGCCCATATCGTGCTCGATGAGCACGATGCACTTTACCCCATCCCTGAGGACGGGTATGTCGGGATAGGTCTCTCCCTGCCCTTCGAAAACATCGATGATGAACCGGGCGATGTCTTCCTTCTCCTCCAGGTTCATGCCCGCCATGGGCTCATCCAGGAGCAGCACCTTGGGCTCGAGCGCCAGTGCCCGACCCAGCTCAACGCGCTTGCGCATGCCATAGGGTAGGAGTCCAACGATCTTCTTACGAATGGGCTCTATTTCTAGGAAGTCGATAATGGCCTCGACTATCTTGCGATGCTCAATCTCCTCCCAGTGGGCCGGACCGAAGTACAGGCTTCCGGTGAGGAAATTCTGCCTCATCAGCACATGCCGGCCGGCCATGATGTTATCCTGAGTGGTAAGCCCGGTGAAGAGCTCGATGTTCTGGAAGGTGCGAGCTATGCCAAGGGTAGCTATCTTATCGGGGCGCCAGCGAGTGATACGCCTGCCCTCGAAGTAAATCTCCCCTTCCTGAGGCTTATAAAACCCACTGATACAATTAAGCAGACAGGTCTTCCCAGCTCCGTTCGGCCCGATGATAGCCAGAATCTCGTTCTCTCTGATGTCAACAGATACATCAACAAGGGCGTGAACACCTCCAAAGCTCAGCGAAAGGTTTTCCACCTTGATCTTTAATTGACCTACGCCCTCTGCCATGTTTGTTCCATTCTAATAACATCTTTTGCCTATGTCAAGTCTTACTTAATTGACCATCCCATGTTGGGGAAGATATGCCAGAGCGGATCGGACCAGTCCCTGATCTTTCGAGACGACGACTAAGACCTTGCGTCCTTTTAGACCCTCCCAGAGGTATTCCCCCTGCACCGACCAGAGGCCGGGTTCCAGAGCTCGGGCACCTTTTCCTCGCAGAAGCTCGGTGAAGGCCCTCTGGAATTGGGCGGCCTCGTCCTCAGAGTCCCACCTAAGCTGCCAGGTAAGGAGGTATGACTCCCGAATCTCGTAATAAGTCAATCTATCTCCTCCCCACCCCCGGGCCGCTTCCTCAGCCCGAGAAGGCGGGAGCTGAGTCCTCAGCAGGACGCGAATAAAGTATTCGCCAAGTTGGTCAACCCTCTCCCTTCGCCAACCAGTGATGTCCAAGGGCAGAGGCTGAATCTGCTTTGCTCCTTCGCCCAGGAAGTACTTCTGAGGATGCAGGATCTGTTCGGTGGTCTCTGGAGGGTGAAAATAGGCCTGGTTCACCTTCTGCCAGCCGCCCTCCCGGTGCAGTGCGGCGACGAAGGCCTCGCCGAAGTCATAGGGGAAGTGAAACAGCCGAGCCACCGCCGGCGGTATCTGGGGGGCTGATGATGTCGGTGTTGAAAGGAGAGGCAGTGGTTTGATTTCCGGCGCCGGCTCCGAGGCAATCCCCTCCAGGTATTTCGTCCGGGTGAAGTCGGCATCGCCCTCCACCAGGGCTGACCAGGCCTTTTCGCCGTCAAAGGTGGGTCTTTCAGGGGCCTGGAAGTGCTCGTCCTGGAGGAAATGAACCACCTCATGGGCCAGGGCCTTTCGTAGCTCCCGGCCATCCAACTGGCTGAAGTTCTCCAGGATGAAATACAGCTTTCCCCCCGATTTGGCCATCAAATAGGATCGGGGCCACTCGGCATAAATATCCGCCAGGTTGATTTCCCGAGGAAGAAGGAACAAGCTCTTCCAGATGCGCTCGGTGATGGCTATCTTTTGAGAGTTTTCCCTAACGTACTTTCTACCCCACCTCTCCCCAGCCCAATCGGCCGTCACCACCTGGCACGGTATCTCCTCCGGCGGGGAAAGTTCCCTTATTTGACTTACGCCGGCCAAGGTCCTGAGGACGAGGTCTTTTACCTTCCTCCAGTATTCCGGATGCTTTTGCTGAAATTCATGGGTGCTCAACTCCTCCGGAGGAGGGCTCACTGACTCGGGGGATAAATTTGAGCCAGCACAGCCCAAAAGTAACAGGAAGCCCAGGAGCAGGAGAAACAGGTTTCGCCTCATTCGAAGCTCTCCCTACTCGAAGACGAGACCTTCGGCGGCCCATTTTAGCGCCCAAGGCGATTCTTGTCCAGCAGGGGCTTTCAGCCCGAACTGGTTGCAAAGCGTAAGGCCAAGGTATATACTTGAGGAAACGACTATAAGCGGCTCCTCAAATCCTCAAGTTGGAATCCTTCGGATTCTCCTCAGGTTGAGGGCCAACCTTAGTCGGCTTTTAGAGGAGGGACAGATGAACATCTATGTAGGCAACCTGTCAAGCGAGGTCAGCGAGCGGGAGCTCCGTGAGGTCTTTGAGGCCTTTGGGGAAGTCAGTTCGGTGCGCATAATTAAGGACCGACATAGTGGCCAGCCTAGGGGCTTCGGATTTGTGGAGATGGATTCGAGGGAAGAGGCCCAGGCGGCCATCTTAGGGCTTAATGGCAAGGAATTAAAAGATCGTATCCTGGTGGTCAATGAAGCCCGCCCGGCTTCAGGCAATAAGCGTGGTCGGTCCTATGGCGGTCGAGGCCGTAGAAGATACTAGACAGCCCCTTAAGGATTGCTATTTACCATATCTTAGCTTGGCCAGCAAGAGGCTGGCCATCAAAAAGAGAGCCAGTGTGTTCCAGAAGACGATTGGAAAGAGGCGGAGGAGAATTCCATAGGTCACCCAGCAAGCCAAACCAAAAAGCAGCAAGAGGGTGAAGAGCAAGCTAATCTCACGAGCGCTCCTCAGCTTATAAACCCGCAGAACCTGGGGAATTAACCCTAAGGTCATAACCGCTCCACCTATAAACCCAATGATGTTTGCTGCCTCCAAGGGAAACTCTCCTTTCTATTCGGAAGGGCTCTGATCGCTTCTAACGGAGTTGGGAAAGCTTTTCCTCTTGCAGATATAAGCGGCCATCTTCAAGTTGTTGGATGATCTGGGCCTTCAACAGCATGTTGAGTGCATAAAGTCTATAATCCCGGCCTCTAAAGAGGCTTGAAAGAGCACCTTCCGGCCGCTTAAAGCCCAGCTGTTCCGGGGTTTTGGCCGTTGAGGGGTGAAGGGCGTTATTTTCCCTGAAGATCTCAACCACCTGCCGCACCGCCCTCCTCATCCTCCACTGGGGGAGTATGAAGAAGCTGACCAGGAAAAGGAGAATGAGCAGGACTATGAAAAGACTGTTCTCCATGACAAATCAAGTGTACGTTATGAGCGGTGGAGAGTCAAGGTCATGAGCTGCCAGGAGCTAGGGCGGGAATTTTCCGGGGAGGGGAGTGTGGCAACGGGGGCATCTTCCCTCCTTGAGGTTGTACCGAGTGATGTCGAAGACATACCTCTGGATGAGAATTTCACCACAGGTGGGGCAGTAGGTGTTCTCCCCGGGATGACCGGGGACATTGCCCAGGTAGACGAACTGCAGGCCTTCCTCCTGACCTATCCGGCGAGCTCTTTCCAGGGTAGTGAGCGGGGTGGGCTCGATATCTGAGAGCTCTAGATGGGGGAAAAATCTGGTCACATGCCAGGGGGTGGACTCCCCTAGTTCGCTTCTTATCCACCGGGCAATCCCCCGCAGTTCTTCCTCGTCATCATTGTAGTCGGGAATCACATTGGTCACCACCTCCACCCACATGCCCCACTTGTTCTTAGCCTGCCTGGTAGCGTTCAGGATCCCGTCGAAGTCCTCCAGATGGGCAATGCGCCGGTAGGAATCCTTGGAGAAACCCTTGAGGTCGACCCGAAAGACGTCGAGATAGGGGCCGATAAGGTCCAGTGCCTCCGGGGTGAGGTAGCCATTGGTCACGTAGTTGGTGAAGAGCCCCCGCTCTCGTGCCAGGCGAGCCCCATCAAGGGTGTATTCCAGCCAGATGGTGGGCTCGTTGAAGGTCCAGGAAAGGCCCAGGCAGCCATGCTTCTGGGCCAAGTCGACGAGCTCTGCTGGGGGGATGAAGCGAGTGTTTCTGAAGGCTTGCCCCGGGGTGGCATGAGAGATCTCCCAGTTCTGGCAGCCCGGGCAGCGAAAATTACAGCCCAGGGTGCCTAGTGAAAGCCATCGGCTTCCGGGGTAGAAGTGGAACACCGGCTTCTTCTCAATGGGGTTGACCGAGAGGGAGGAGACCTCACCGTAGACGAGGGAGAAGAGCCTCCCTCCCTCATTTACCCTGGTCCCGCAATATCCCCTCTCCCCCTCCCGAATAAGGCAGCGGCGCAGGCAGGTACCACACCTGACCTCTCCCCCACCCAGGATCTTGTACAGCAGACTCTCCACCGGTTTTGCCGGCCTCATCCCTTAACTCCCCTATTTTTGGTCCCCACAAAATCCTTGGATTTTGTGGGGCTTACCTAATTGCCCAGACTTTGCAGTTCCTTCCTCATCCGCTGCCAGTGGGTACCCCGCCAGTAAATGCGCTGGCAGGCGGGGCATTGCATATAGTGGGCCTGCGTCTGGAAAACATAAGGAGGTACCAGCCCTTCGACCTCATCTCTCTCCCGGGGAACCAGGGGCTGGTTGCATTCAGGACAACGGGAGAAGGGATTGGTGATCTTCAGGTCAAGAAGCTGTACTACCTGCCGAAGTTGCTCTCTCACCTTGCCGGAGCGCACCAGCACTACATTGAGCCGCCCGGTAAAAGCCATGCCGCGACGCAGGATGCGGGTATCCTTGGTCAGCAGCACCCTTCCCTCCCTGACGGCAATGCGGATGAGTTCATCATCATCCAAGTCCCTCTGGAACAGGGTGTCATAGCCCAGGATACGAAGCCACTTGGCCAGCCGGCCCACGTTGACATCGGCGATGAACCTTGGCTCCTGACTCTTCACCGGGGTCCTTTAGCCAGTAGTGGCAGTTTAATCTTAACACAAATCCTAGCTTTCGGCAGCTTGACATTTCGTCAGGCGTGCAGTAGATTCTAGATGGCCGAACTTGAGGGGAGATGACGCTGGCTAGTATTCCTGAAGCTATAGAAGATCTCCGACAGGGGAAGTTCATCATCATTGTGGATGATGAGAACCGGGAGAACGAAGGGGATCTCTGTATCGCGGCCGAGAAGGTGACCCCGGAGGCCATCAACTTCATGGCCAAGTATGCCCGGGGCCTCATCTGCCTGGCCATCATTGGGCAAAGGCTGGATGAACTTCGCCTGCCTTTAATGACCCACGCTAACACCTCGCTTCATGGCACTGCCTTCGCCGTCTCCGTAGATGCCAAGCACGGTGTTACCACCGGCATCTCCGC
This sequence comes from uncultured Dehalococcoidia bacterium, assembly GCA_965612975.1. GTDB lineage: Bacteria > Chloroflexota > Dehalococcoidia > SZUA-161 > SpSt-899 > CAZYDA01. The sequence continues at coordinate 15,530 of CBFDTP010000007.1, forward strand.
CCATGACCGAGCGGTCACCATAAGGACCATCCTCGATCCGAACACCAAGCCGGAGGACCTGGCCTACCCCGGCCACATGTTCCCTCTGAGGGCCAGAGACGGGGGAGTGCTGGTGCGGGCGGGACACACGGAGGCAGCGGTTGACCTCTGCCGGCTGGCCGGCCTTTATCCTGCAGGGGTCATCTGCGAGATCATGAATGAGGACGGCAGCATGGCCCGGATGCCCGAGCTTGAGGAGATGGCCTCCCGATTTGGCCTTAAGATCGTAAGCGTGGCTGACCTTATCGCCTATCGGCGACGGCATGAAAAGCTGGTGCGGAAGGTGGCGGAGGCCAGGCTACCCACCAAGTACGGTGAATTTACCGTCATGGCCTACAAGAGCGAGATAGACCCGGATGAGCACCTGGCCCTGGTCAAGGGCAAAATAAATCCTGAGGAGCCGGTGCTGGTTCGGGTACACAGTCAGTGCACCACCGGGGATGTCTTCGGGAGCCTGAGATGTGACTGCGGCCAACAGATTGACCTGGCCATGAAAGCCATCGAGGCTGAGGGCAGGGGGGTATTTCTCTACATGCGACAGGAGGGCCGGGGCATCGGGCTTCACAACAAGGTTAAGGCTTATGCCCTCCAGGATCAGGGGTTGGATACGGTGGAGGCCAACGAGAGGTTAGGCTTCCCTCCTGACCTGCGCGACTACGGGATTGGGGCCCAGATCCTGGCCGACCTCGGAGTAAGGAAAATGAGGCTTCTGACCAACAACCCGCGGAAGGTTGTCGGTCTGGCGGGATATGGCTTGGAGATAGTGGAGACCGTTCCCCTGGTGGCCCCACCAAATCCGGAAAACTTCCACTACCTGGAGACCAAGCAGAAGAAGCTGGGACATCTCCTGAATTTGAACTTGGATAAACTTGAAGAGGGGGAAAGACATGGGGAAGGTATATGAAGGGAAGCTACTCGGCGAAGGGCTGCGCTTCGGGGTGGTCGTTTCCAGGTTTAATGATTTTATCACCAAGAGGCTTCTTGAGGGAGCTCAGGATGCCCTCCTGCGTCACGGCGTCAAGGAAGAGGACATCGAGGTGGCCTGGACACCGGGGTCCTTTGAGATCCCCCTGGTGGCCGAGAAGATGGCCGCCACGCGGAAATACAACGCGATTATTTCCCTGGGCGCGGTGATCCGCGGTGGGACGCCCCACTTCGAGTACATCGCCTCAGAAGTGACCAAGGGAGTGGCTAAGGTAAGCCTGGACACCGGTGTGCCGGTTATCTACGGCATAATTACCGCCGATACCTTAGAAGAGGCCATTGAACGAGCGGGAACCAAGATGGGCAACACCGGTTTTAAAGCAGCCGAGACCGCTCTGGAGATGGCCAATCTGCTCCAAGCCTTAGGCTAGTCGATGATCTTGTAAACCCGATCACCTTTCCTCACCCGGTCGGGGACTTTAACCCCTACAGCATCGCCAGCTTTGGCCTCCTGAACGTTCACGTTCTGAATTTGCATTGACTCGACCACGAGCTCGAGATCTGTGGTATGCCCCTTGATGTGGATCCGGTCCCCCACCTTGAGCGGAGCACTGAGGTCTATCCCGGCCACCACTGGCTTGGCGAAGAAGTTGCTCACCACACCGATCTCTACCTCTGGCATCTTAACCCTCCTTTGAGATTAAAGCTGATTTCGTGGGGCACATTATACCGCAGCAAGGCTCTTTGGTCAAGCTAACCGCCGTGGTCTTGACAGCCTCAAGCTAGCTGGTGTAGCATCTAGATGGTAGGTCCTACGTGGATAGGTTGGCCGTCATAGCCCCAAATTTCCCCATCCCTCCAAGTCGAGAGTGCTGTTTCTTCCCCAAGTTTCATCACCTGAAAGGAGCACCTCATGGCTAGGTTTTCTTTGATTCCCCGGGAGGTCAAGTTCTTCGATCTGTTTGAGACCATGGCCGCCCTTCTGACCACCGCTGCCAGTGAAATGCTTAGCCTCCTCACTCACTATGATCATGTATCCACCAGGGTAGCCCGAATTAAAAACCTGGAGCACGAAGCCGACGAGGTCACCCATAAGATCATGGCCGAGCTGCACACCACGTTCGTCACCCCGCTCGACAGGGAGGATATCAGCTCGCTGGCAAATAGCCTGGATGACATCATGGACTTCATAGACGGCGCTGCCAATGCCCTTTTCCTCTATCACATTCCCCAGCCCACGGAGCACGCTCGGGAGCTGACTCGCATCCTGGCAGCGGAGGTGGAAGAGATCAGCAAGGCCCTGCCTCGACTACGCCAGCGCAATCGGATGAGAGGCATCCTAGAACACTGCGTGGAGATCAACCGGCTGGAGAACGAGGCTGATCAGGTCATGCGAGACGCCTTGGCCGAGCTCTTCGACAAGGAATCATCGGCGGCCGACATCATAAAGTGGCGCGAGATCTACGAACACCTGGAAAATGCCGCTGACCGGGGCGAGGATGTGGCCAACGTTCTGGAAGGCATAGTGCTCAAGCATGCCTGAGTCATTTCCGCTGCTCATCGTCCTCATCCTGATTGCCCTCGCCTTTGGTGTTGCCAATGGTTTCAACGACGCCGCCAATGCTATTGCCACCGTCATCGGCAGTCGGGCCCTCTCCCCTCGCAAGGCTATAGGCATGGCCGCTATCCTTAACCTCGCCGGTGCGCTTACCGGACTCAAGGTGGCAGAAACCATTGGCAAGGGAATCCTCGTCCCCGAGGCGGTGACTTTGGGGACGGTGCTTGCCGGGACATTTGCCGCGGTGATCTGGGCCACGGCTGCCACCCGCTACGGGATGCCGATAAGCGTGACTCACTCACTGGTGGCCGGTCTGGTAGGAGCGGGGATAGCAGCCAGTGGCACAGCCGTGGTGGTTTGGGGAGTACTGGGACGGGTGCTCAGCGCCGTGGTATCAGCGCCGGCTCTTGGCTTTATCGGGGGATTCGGAATTATGGTGGCCCTGCTATGGCTACTTCGCCGGGCAGCCCCCGAAAGGCTACGCACTCTCTTTAGCCGCCTCCAGATCCTCTCGGCGGCCTTCATGGCCTATAGCCACGGGAAAAATGACGGTCAGATGCCCATGGGCCTCATCTCCCTCTCGCTAATGCTGTATTACGGGTGGCAGGAATTCCACGTTCCCTGGTGGGTGATAATAGCTTCCTCCGCCGCCATCAGCCTGGGAACTGCCATCGGCGGCTGGCGAGTGATTCGGACCATAGGGCTTAGAGTAACCACCCTGCGCCCCGTTCATGGCTTCGTCGCCCAGGCCTCCGCGGCTACCATCATCGAGATCGCTTCGCTTCAGGGGATTCCCGTGAGCACTACCCACTGCATCTCCAGCTCCGTCATGGGGGTGGGCGCCACCAGACGTCTTTCCGCCGTCCGCTGGGGAATAGCCGGCAGCATCGTCACCGCCTGGATACTGACCTTCCCCATCTGCGCCGCCCTGGGCTGGCTGATCGCCAGGCTGGTGCACCTCCTAGCTTGAGGGCGGTAACTTAACCTGATCATGAAGATACTGCTTCACATCTGTTGCGGAGTGTGTGCTGCCAGCGTGGTGGAAAGGCTGCGCCAGGAAGGGCATGAGGTCATCGGCTTTTTCTTCAACCCCAACATCCATCCCTCGCAGGAGTACGAGCGAAGGCTTGAGGTTGCCCGCCAGGTAGCGAAAAGGCTCAACTTTCCCTTGAAGCTGGGTCCCTATTGGCCCAAGGAGTGGCTCAGGAAAACCCTGTCGCTCCGTAATGAGCCCGAGGGAGGTGAAAGATGTCGGGTTTGCTTTCGCCTGAGGCTACTCGAAACCTACCGCAAGCTATTTGAACTCGGTGGGGAGGTCTTCACCACCACCCTGACCGTAAGCCCTCATAAATCAGCCCAGGTAATTAACCAGATAGGCCGGGAAATCGGGGGAGAGCGCTTCCTGGAGAGAGACTTTAAGAAGAGGGACGGGTTCAAACGCTCCATTGAGCTGGCCAAAAGCTGGGGCCTTTACCGTCAGGATTACTGTGGTTGTATCTACAGCCTGAAGGAAAGGAGGAAGAGAAGTGAGCGTCGAAAAGAGGGAATGTAGTCTGGAACAAAATAAGGTTAGTTGCAACTGCACCTACGAGCCCTGTGAGAGAAAGGGCATTTGTTGTGAGTGCCTGCGATATCACTGGAGAGCCGGGGAACTGCCGGCTTGCTTTTTCCCCGCCGATGTGGAGAGAACCTTTGACCGCTCCATACAACGGTTCATTCAGGTTTATCAGGAAAGGGGGAGGTGGTGGTAACCGGGTTGTCAAGTTCAGGCCGGGCCGGTAAACTTTAGGTGGTCTGGATGAGCTTCTTCGGCCGGTGATGGATTATCAAGTTGCGGTTAACTGGGTTCTCAGCTTCGCTGACTACGAGCGCTGGCCGGGGTTTGCCTATGCCGCCCGATTTGACCTCCGGCGCATGGAGGTCCTCCTAAGCCAGCTAGGCAATCCCCACCTTGGCCGGAAAACGGTCCATATCGCTGGCTCTAAGGGGAAGGGGAGCACGGCGGCCATGATTGCCTCAGGCCTTCAAGCGGCTGACTTCAAGGTGGGCCTTTATACCTCCCCCCACCTCCACACCATTCGGGAGAGGATGACCCTGGGCTTTCAGCCAATAGCCGAAAACGACTTCGCTCGGCTTGTTGAGCGGCTGAGGCCCAAGGTGGAGGCGGTAAACAGAGGTTCCCTAGGAGAACTCACCACCTTTGAGATCCTCACCGCCCTAGGATTTCTCTGCTTCCAGGAAGCGAGGGCCGATTTCCAGGTAGTGGAGGTGGGGCTGGGTGGCCGGCTCGATGCTACCAACGTGGTGCAGCCTGAGATATGCGTGATCACCTCGATAAGTCACGATCACACCCAGGTGCTGGGGGAAGACCTCACTCAGATAGCGGCGGAGAAGGCGGGAATCATTAAGCCGGGCACCCTGACCGTTGTCGCTCCCCAGAGGCCTGAAGTCACTCAGGTAATTGAAGAGGCCTGCCACCGGTCTGGTTCTCAGTTGCTTCGGGTTGGAAAGGAGGTCATTTGGCGGGAAAAAGGGGTGGATTCACTTTGGCAGGCGGTCGAGATCTTGAGCTCTCAAGGCCGCTATGAAATTCGCCTCCCACTGCTTGGGGAACACCAGCTGGAGAATGCCGCAACGGCCGCGGCTGCCTTGGAAGCCCTGGGACTTCCCTCGAACGCCATCACCAGGGGTTTGGCTCGGGTGAGCTGGCCCGGAAGGCTGGAGGTATTAGCCCGAGAACCATGGCTGATCGCTGATGGAGCCCATAACGCTGACTCGGCAGCCAAGCTGGTCAAAGCCCTTAAGCGCCACTTTCGGTTCGCGCAAGCCATCCTCATCTTTGCCGCCTCGGGAGACAAGGACATCCGGGGAATGGTGAAAGAACTGGCCCCATTTTTCGATCCGGTAATCATCACTCGCTCACGCCATCCCCGGGCAGCTGATCCCTTGAAGTTAGCCCGAGGGTTTGAAAACGGCCGTGTTCAAGTTCAGGTCACGGAAAACGTCGAGCAGGCGCTGGCTGAGGCGCAAGCCTTGGCCGGGAAGGAAGACCTTATCTGCGTCACCGGCTCCTTATTCGTCGTGGCCGAGGCCAGATCCTGGGCCAAAGGCCTGCCGATGGAATACTACCCCTCACCGGAAACCGCTGCCTTAAAGAAAGGAGAGGGATGAACATGAGAGACTCGCTTGGAAGGCATCGCGTGGTGGTCACCGGGATGGGTGCGGTGACCCCTCTGGGAATTGGGGTAGAGGACTACTGGAGGGGTCTCGTCGAAGGGAGATCTGGCATCGGGCCGACCACGCTCTGTGAATGTTCGGACCTCAGCTGCCGGATATCCGGCCAGGTAAAGGATTTCAACCCCCTGGACTTCATGTCGCGTAAGGATGCCCGACATATGGGACGCTTTGCCCAGTTCGCAGTCGCTGCCGCCCGAATGGCGATTGAAGACGCCCGGCTCGACCTCTCGAAGGAGAATCAGGAGCGGCTAGGGATTTTCCTGGGGAATGGAATTGGTGGCCTGCCCGAACATGAGGAAGGCTGTCGCATACTGCTCGCTAAGGGGGGAATGAGGATCAGCCCCTTCTTCATGCCGGTAGTCCTGCCCAATATGGCTGCTGGTCACGTAAGCATTGCCCTGGGACTCAAGGGCTACAGCTCGACCGTGACCACCGCCTGTGCTGCCGGCACCCAGGCCATTGGGGAGGCGGTAGAGGTGATTCGAAGGGGGAAGGCTGAGCTTATGCTCGCCGGGGGAACTGAGGCCGGCATAACTCCGATCGGCATAGCTGGCTTCGCGGTGATGCGGGCGCTGACCACCCGCAACGAGGAGCCAACCAAGGCCAGCTGTCCCTTCGACGTCAAGCACGATGGGTTTGTGCCGGCCGAAGGGGCGGGAATCCTGGTGCTAGAGAGCCTGGAGCACGCCTTGCGTCGTGAGGCAAACATCCTGGCGGAAATAGTTGGCTTCGGCGTCTCCTCGGATGCCTATCATCCGGTACAGATAGATAGCGACGGGGCAATGAGGGCCATGAAGTGGGCCCTGGAGGACGCCGGGCTAGCTCCTCAAGAGGTTGACTACATTAACGCTCATGGAACCTCCACGCCGCTCAACGACGTCGCCGAAACCCAGGCCATAAAGAAGCTCTTCGGTCAGTTCGCCTACCAGGTGCCCATCAGCTCCACCAAGTCGATGATCGGTCACCTCCTGGGAGCCGCCGGGGGGGTGGAGGCCGTCGCCTGCGTCAAGACCATCCTCACCGGGATCATTCATCCCACGATCAACCTGGAAGAGCCTGATCCGGAATGCGATCTGGATTACGTGCCGAACGTTGCCCGCCGGAAAGAGGTCAGGGTGGTCCTTTCAAACAGCTTCGGCTTTGGGGGCCAGAATGCCTGCCTTGTCTTTCGGAAGTTCGAAGGCTGAGGCGGAGACCTCTGGAACAATTATAACTCGAAGGAAGAGCGAGCCTCTTCGGGGAGCATCTGGCCTAAAATCTTTTGTAAAGCCATCACGTGGCTACAGGTCTTCCAGGTGGGGAAGAAATTACAGGTGCAGCTCCATTCGCCGCCTTTGTACTCGGTAGTGTAAGAGCCGTGCTCTCCCCGAAATTGGACCCTAAGCTCGGTCACAGTTATCCGATCCCGCTCCTGAGCATAACGCTTGGCCTTCTCGATCTTGCTTATCAGACTAGAACGCATTTCCTCCTTTCCTTTAACCCGTCACGATGTTCACCAGTTTGTGGGGCACGTAGATCGTCCTCAAGACCTTCTTCTCGTTCAGATAAAGCTTGACCCTTTCCCGGCTCAAGGCCAGTTTGACCACCTCATCCTCGGTGATGGAGGTAGGCACGCTGACTTTGTCTCGAACCTTGCCGTTTATCTGAATTATCAGGGTGAATTCCTCCTCCCGGGTCAGCTCCTCATCCCAGGTGGGGAATTTCTGATTGTGTATGCTATAGGGATGGCCTGTTCGCGTCCAGAGCTCCTCCGCCAGATGAGGTGCCGTGGGGGCGAGCAGGAGGAGCAGTGAATCCAGCGCCTCCCTCCAGGCCAGGGAATCACATCTCCGGGAGGACTTAAGGTTTGCCAGGTAATTGGTGAACTCCATCAGCGAAGCCAGCATAGTATTAAACCGAAATCTCTCCAGATCATGATTTACCTTCTTGATCGTCTTGTGGGTCAGGCGGCGCAGTTCCCTCTCCTCCGACTCAGTCATCGGCGGAAGGTCGGCTCTTCCCTCCTCCAGCACCAGGCTCCAGATCCGATTGTACCAGCGAAAGATGCCCACCAGGCCCCTCGGATCCCACTCGCCTCCCTGTTCCCAGGGGCCGATGAACATGAGGTAAGCCCGAACCGAGTCCGCGCCGTACTTCTCCACATACTCGTCGGGGTTGATCACATTCCCCTTGGACTTGCTCATCTTGTGTCGGCCCATGATTATGGTGCCCTGATTGAAGAGGCGGAGGAAAGGTTCACCGAAGTCCAGCAATCCGATATCCCGGAGGGCCTTGATGAAGAATCGGGCATAGAAGAGATGCATCGTGGCGTGCTCCACCCCTCCGGTGTAGAGATCAACCGGGAGCCAGTGCCTCACCTTCTCCGGGTCAAAGGGCCCCTGATCGTATTTGGGGCTGGTATAGCGGAGGAAATACCAGTTGGAGCACATGAAGGTATCCATGGTGTCGGTCTCCCGCTGGGCTGGCCCACCGCAGCGAGGGCAGGTGGTGTTAACGAACTCCTCGCAATACTTGAGCGGCGATTCACCGGTAGGGCGAAACTCGGCATCCTTGGGAAGGAGCACCGGCAAATCTTCCTCGGGAACGGGGACCGTGCCACATTGAGAGCAGTAAACGATGGGAATGGGACAGCCCCAGTATCTCTGGCGAGAGATGAGCCAATCGCGCAGCCTGTAGCTTACCGCCTTTCTCCCCCAGCCCTTTTCCTCCAGGAAGGAGACGATCTTCTCCTGGCCCACCTCGCTCCAAAGTCCCGAGAACTCGCCAGAGTTGACCATCAGGCCTGGACCCTCATAGGCCTCCTCCAGTTCCTCACCCTGCCACCCCTCGGGAGCGATGACCACCTTTATGGGAAGGCCGTATTTCCGAGCGAACTCAAAGTCGCGCTGGTCGTGTGCCGGGACGCCCATGACAGCCCCGGTGCCATAGGTAGGAAGCACGTAATCGGCGATCCAGATAGGTACCTTCTCGCCGTTCAGACGGTTACGCGCATAAGACCCGGTGAATACCCCGCTCTTCTCCCGCTCGGTGGAAAGCCGCTCGATCTCCGTCCGGCGACGGGCCTGCTCAACGTATTCCTGAACCTCAAGGGCCTGCTCCGGGGTGGTGAGCTTGGGCACCAGCGGATGCTCCGGTGCCAGCACCATGAAGGTAACCCCGAAGATCGTGTCCGGTCGGGTGGTGAAAACCCTTATCTCCTTTTCCTCAAGCCCATACTCCCCGATGTCGAAGGATATCTCCGCCCCCTCGCTTTTCCCCACCCAGTTGCGCTGCATCACCTTCACCCGCTCTGGCCAGTCAAGTCCCTTATGGCTCATGAGCTCGTCGGCGTATTTGGTGATGCGGAAGAACCACTGCTCCAGGTCTTTCTTGGTAACGGAGGTTCCGCAACGCTCACACTTCCCTTCCGGGGTGACCTGCTCATTGGCCAGCACTGTCTGGCAGCGGGGGCAGAAGTTAACCGGCGCCTTGGCCCGGTAGGCCAATCCGGCCTCGTAGAGCTTGAGGAAGAACCACTGGGTCCACCTGTAGTATTCCGGAAGGCAGGTGATGACCTCCCGATCCCAGTCGTAAATCGCCCCGATGCTGCGTAGTTGGCGACGCATGCGCTCGATGTTCTGCATGGTCCAGACGTAGGGGTGAATGCCGTGCTTGATGGCCGCATTCTCCGCCGGGAGACCAAAGGCATCAAAGCCCATTGGATGAAGCACATTGTATCCTCTCATGCGCATGAACCGAGCATGGACATCGGAGGGGGCCATGGCATACCAATGACCAATATGGAGGTCCCCCGAGGTGTAGGGGAACATGGTGAGGGCATACCACTTGGGACGAGGATCGTCTTCGCTAACCTTGTACAGGCGGTCGGCCTCCCACCTCGCCTGCCACTTCTTCTCTATCTCCACGGGATTGTATTTTTCCATCACCCATATTATAGTCGTTGAAGAACCCCCCGAAAAGGCCCATTGGCCCGGAGGGAAAGGCCGTTGCCTAGGGGCCCACCTAAGTGTTATAATAACCCAGCTTTGGATGACCTTGTTCATCGCTCTGGTTAGTTCAGAGGAGAAATCTGGTCTTTTGAATGGGGGTAATCGGTGCGTGAGTACGAACTGGTAGCCATTATAAGTCCTGAGATCACGGAGGATGAACTTCCCCAGGCAATGGAGAAACTGGGGCAGCTCATTGAACGTCAGGGAGGCAAGGTTCTCTCCCTGGAGCAGTGGGGGAGGAGAAAGTTTGCTTACCCGATAAAGCATTACGGGGAGGGGAATTATGTGGTAACCAGGTTTGAACTCGAGCCGGAAAAAGCGGCGGAGTTGGAGAGCAACCTGAAGCTCTCCGAGGAAATCCTGCGTCATCTGCTGGTCAAGGTAGACAACCGCACCTGAGTTTGAACAATCAAGGTACAAAAAGGAGAAAGCAAAATGGCTTGGCTGAATAAGATCATGGTCATCGGGAATTTGGGCACCGACCCGGAGATGAGGTTCACCCCCAGCGGCACCCCCGTCACCACGTTTCGGCTGGCCACCAATCGCTTTTTTACCACCCCCCAGGGGGAGAGGAAGAGGGAGACCGAGTGGTTCGACGTCATTGCTCGGGACAAGCAGGCTGAGAGCTGCAACCAGTTCCTGAGCAAGGGGCAGCGGGTGTATGTGGAAGGTCGGCTGAGAACCAGGAGCTGGGAAGGGCAGGATGGGAAAACCCGATTTCGGGTCGAGATCCATGCCAGCCGGGTGATTTTCCTGGATCGCCGCGGGGTGAGCGTGCTCCCCGAGGGTGAGGCGGAGGCAGAGGAGGAAATCGAGCCACAGGACTTGCCCTTCGAGTAAGGAGGTTGAGAATTGCCTAGAGAGACGAGAAGGTTCATCCCGCCAAAGCCAAAGGTTTGCCCCTTTTGTGCTGAGGGAGTGGAGGATATAGATTACAAGAACGTGGAGGTTCTGCAGCGCTTCCTTTCGTCAACGGGGAAGATCAAACCCCGGCAGCGTACCGGGGTTTGCGCCAAGCACCAGCGGCAGCTGAGCACTGCCCTGAAAAGGGCACGACATCTGGCTTTACTGCCCTTTACCCCGGATCATATTCGCTGGAGCGGAGGCGTGGGCATCAGCGAGCAGCCGTCCTAGCCGATGTTCTCTCCTGATATCCCAGGGGCAGGAAGTTCACAGCTTTGAAAAGCGTGAGGAAGGAAATAGGTCTTGGCCTGATGGGCCTGGGGGTGGTGGGTAGTGGGGTGGAAAGAACCCTTCGGGAAAAGAGCGAAGCCATTTCCGCATTGGCCGGTTCTTCTCTCTCCGTTAAGAAAATCCTGATTCAGAATCCCTCGAAGCGCCGAATCCCCGAGGTTCTTCCTCTGCTGACCACCGAGCCTCGAGATGTCTTGGATAACCCCCAAATCGAGGTCGTCATCGAGCTTATGGGTGGGAAGAGCCCCGCCTACGAGTACATCCGGGAAGCCCTGTCAAAGGGCAAGCACGTGGTCACCGCCAATAAGGAGGTTATAGCCAAGCACGGACTGGAACTCCTCAGGCTGGCCGCAGAACGCCGGGTCGGGCTGCTCTTCGAGGCCAGCGTTGGAGGAGGCATCCCGCTGATCAATCCTTTCAGACAGGACCTTCTGGCGAATCGCATCTCTGCCCTCTATGCCATCATCAATGGAACCACTAATTATATCGTCACACAGATGGCCCAGGAGGGAATGGACTTTGCGGCCGCGCTTGAGGAGGCCCGACGACTAGGGTATGTTGAGCCGGATCCCACCAACGATATCGAGGGAGTAGACGCAGCCTACAAGCTGGCCATCCTGGCTACCCTGGCCTTCCAGACCGAGGTTCACCCCGAGGAGGTATATCGAGAGGGCATTTCCCGCCTTAACGCTCGGGACTTCCGTTATGCCAACGAGCTGGGATACACCATAAAGCCGGTCGCCATAGCTAAGCTTGAGAGCGAAGCCCTGGAGGTGCGGGTGCATCCCCTGCTCTTGCCCCAGGGGGTGCTTCTAGCTCAGGTGAACGGGGTGTACAACGCGGTGCAGGTCGAAGGGGATCTGATTGGCAAGGTGGTCTTCTACGGAGAGGGAGCCGGAGCCCTCCCCACCTCGAGCGCGATCATCGCCGATGTCCTGCGCCTGGCACGCAATATAAACCTGGGCCTACCGCCAGCCCCGCAAATTCTGCCTAACCAGATCTTTCGGATAAAGCCCATGGCTGAGATTCAGACGAAGTACTATCTGCGCATGGCGGTGCTCGACCGGGCAGGCGTGCTGGCCCAGATCGCCCAGGTCTTCGGGGATCATCAAATCAGCCTGGCCTCGGTCATCCAGAAGGAATCAGATCGGGCCACCCAGACCGCTGAGATAGTGCTTATGACCCATATCTGTCGCGAGTCCGCCATGCAGCAGGCCTTGGCTGAAATTGCCAAGCTGCCGGTGGTTCGGGAAGTCGGTAACCTTATACGAGTGGAGGAGTGAGCATGCCTTGCCTGCTGGAGAGATACCGGGAGCTTCTTCCCCTCACCTCGCACACACCTATAATTACCCTGGGAGAAGGAGATACGCCCCTGGTGCGCTCCCAGAGGCTGGAGAAAAAATTCAACCTGGGGGAGGTCTATTTCAAGCTCGAGGGCTGTAATCCCACCGGGTCATTTAAGGATCGAGGGATGGTGGTGGCCGTGGCCAAGGCCCTGGAGGAGGGCAGTCAAGCCATCATCTGCGCCTCAACGGGCAACACCAGCGCCTCAGCGGCGGCCTACGGGGCTCGCTGTGGTCTGAAGACCTTCGTCCTCGTTCCTCAGGGAAACATCGCCCTGGGCAAACTCTCTCAGGCGATCGTCTTTGGGGCCAGGATCATCGCCATCCAGGGAAACTTTGACCAGGCTTTAAGACTGGTAAGGGAGTTGATCCAGAAGCTCCCGCTGACCCTGGTCAACTCCATCAACCCCCACCGCTTGCAGGGTCAGAAGACCGCCGCCTTCGAGATCGTGGATGCGCTAGGCGAGGCTCCGGATTACCTCTTCATTCCCGTGGGCAATGCGGGCAACATCACCGCCTACTGGATGGGCTTTAAGGAGTACCACACGGTAGGAAAGGCAAGGAAACTGCCTCGGATGATGGGCTTTGAGGCCGAGGGGGCCGCCCCCATCGTCAGAGGGAGGGTGATCGAGAATCCGGAGACCGTAGCCACCGCGATTCGAATTGGCAATCCGGCGAGCTGGCAAAAGGCGGTGGCTGCCCGGAATGAATCCGGCGGGGTCATAAGCTGCGTCAGTGATGAGGAGATCCTGCAGGCCTACTCCTTGCTAGCTGAGGAGGAAGGCATCTTTGGCGAGCCGGCCTCCGCTGCCTCACTGGCCGGGCTACTCAAGCTCAAGCGAGAGGGCCTGAAGCTCGAGGGAAAGCGAAGCGTTTGCATCATCACCGGGACGGGCCTGAAGGACCCCGACACCGCGCTCAAGCGCGCTCCGAAGATCTCCGAGGTGTCGGCCGAGCTTGATAAGGTGGAGAAGGTCATTTGTTCCAGCCTGTAGTAGGGGGTAGAAGTGATAGACCAGACCATAATTGAGACTGCGGCAGCTTCCATAATTAAGGCCATCGGGGAAGATCCCCAGCGCGAGGGTTTGAGAGGCACCCCGAGGCGCATCGCGGAGATGTACGCTGAGATCTTCAGCGGACTCGACCAGGATCCCCGGGAGGAGCTTCAGGTAGGCTTTGAGGTCGGCCATCAGGAAATGGTGATTGCCCGAGACATCCCCTTTTACTCCATGTGCGAGCACCACCTCCTCCCCTTTTATGGCGTAGCCCACATAGGCTACATTCCCACCGGGAGGGTCGTGGGCATCAGTAAGCTAGCCCGGGTGGTGGATATCCTGGCTCGCCGACCTCAGCTTCAGGAGAGGCTTACTACTCAGATTGCCGATACCATCGCGGAGGTGCTGGAGCCGCAGGGCGTGGCGGTGATCCTCCAGGCCGAGCACCTCTGTATGATCATGAGAGGAATCAAGAAACCTGGAAGCAACATCATCACCTCGGCCATGAGAGGTCTCTTCCGACGGAGCGCCGCTACCAGGGCCGAATTTCTCAACCTGATAGAAGGGAGATAGGTGCTGCGACTCTCCCCGACCAAGATCGCCACCTTCGAGGAATGCCCTCGCCGATATAAGTTTCTCTATCTCGATGGGCTGGGGAAGTTTTACCGGAAAGCCAGGCCCTATTTTACCCTGGGGGAGAACGTCCACCGAGCCCTGAAGGAACTCTACTTGCTTCCCAAAAAGCTGAGGAGCGGGAAAAAGCTGGAGGAACTTCTGCATCAGGTCTGGGCGACCAATCGGCGGGGATTCTCCGACCCCAGTGAGGAGGAACTGTATAAGGAACGGGCCCTGGAGCAACTGCGCTGGTTTGCTCAGAACTTCGACCTCCGGGCCAATCCCATCATGCTCGAGGTGGAGATAAGGGAGGAGATCTCCGGAATAATGCTTGAGGGTCGAATTGACCGGGTGGACCGCCAGGGGAGAGAATCGCTCCATCTCATCGATTATAAGACCGGCAGCAAGCCCCTCTCCCCTGACCCTTACCCCCTTTATCTTTATAGCATCGCCCTGGAGCGAAGAAAGAACCTCCCTCGTGTAGGCCGAGTCTCCTATCTGTACCTTCAAGATCAGGAGATGGTTAGCTGGGAGTTCGGTCCCGAGGCCTTCTCCTCCGCCCTGCGTTGGCTGCTCGACGTGGCCTATCGGATATCTCAGGAAAGGGAATACGCTCCTAGAGAGGGGAGATTCTGTCAAAATTGCGAGTTCCGGGAAATCTGCCCGGCTCATCAGGAACGAAGTGGCAAGCCTAAATGAAGGCTCTCATCTGGGACCTCGATGGAGTGATCGCCGATACGGCACCATATCACTTTGCCGCCTGGCGAGAGCTCTTCCGCGAGCTGGGCCGGGATTACACGAAGCGGGATTTCCGGGGGAATTTCGGCCGGCGGAACGATGACATCCTGAGCGAAATGCTGGGGAACCTTTCGAGGGAAGAGTTAAACTCCCTCAGCCGGCGAAAGGAGGAACTTTTCCGGGAGAAGATAAAGGGAAGGGTAAAGCCACTGCCTGGGGTGCTTCAGCTCCTGGAGGATGCCAGCAGTCATGGTTTCAAGATGGCCCTGGTCTCCTCAACCCCTCCCGAAAACATCAAGCTCATCCTCTCTTCCCTCTCGATAGAAAGGTATTTCGGCTGTCTCGTCTCCGATCAGGATGTGCGGCGGGGAAAGCCGGATCCAGAGGGCTTCCTGCTGGCTGCCCGCAAGCTGGGGGTGCCACCCGATAGGTGCGTCGTGATCGAGGACGCCGTGGCGGGCGCGGAGGCGGCCAAGAGGGCGGGCATGAGATGCATCGCCGTGACCACCACTCACCCGAGGGAAAGATTGACTTTGGCGGATCTAGTGGTGGACAGCCTGGAGGTCGTCAGCCCCCGGGTTCTGGATTCCCTCCTACCTTAAATATGCGCACCTCAATCATCATCCCAACCTACAACGAGCGGGAGAACCTCCTTCCCCTGCTAGAACGGCTGAGTTCCTCCCTGGCAGACCACGACTACGAGGTCGTCATCGTCGATGATAACAGCCCTGATGGGACTGGGGAATTGGCCGAGGAGCTCATCGGGAGATTTCCTCTTCGGGTGATTCACCGCCAGGGGAAGCTGGGCTTGGCCTCGGCGGTGGTCGAAGGCATGAGTGCCGCCAGCGGCGACTCCCTGGTGGTGATGGATGCTGATCTGCAGCACCCTCCTGAGGTCGTTCCCCAACTTGTCCGCGCCCTCAAAGATGCCGACGTAGCCATTGCCAGCCGCTATGTTCGGGGGGGAGGGATGAAGGGGTGGGCTCTGTCCCGGAGGATCATCTCCCGGGTGGCCAAGCTTATCCCCCGAATCCCCTTCGCTCAGGTCAGGGGAATAAAGGACCCGCTCTCCGGCTTCTTCGCCCTCAAGAGGGAGGTCATTGAGGGGGTAAAGCTGGAGCCCATAGGTTTTAAGATACTCCTGGAAATCCTGGTCAAGGGGAAATATGCTCGGGTAACGGAGGTTCCCTTCACCTTCCAGAGGAGGGAAAGGGGGAAGAGCACCTTCAGCCTGGGAGAACAAATAAACTATCTGAGACATGTCTGGAGACTGGCCTGGTCTGAGGGGGAGGTTCTTCGTTTTCTCAAGTTTTGCCTTGTGGGGGGCAGTGGAGTGCTGGTGAATTTCGGCTTCTACACCCTCCTTACCCGCGTTTTAGGACTGGGAGTGCATGAATATGATGTTGGCGGGAGGGTGATAAGCTTTGCCCTCAGTACCGAGCTGGGGATTTTGAACAACTTTACCTGGAACAACCTCTGGACTTTTAGGGATCGGAGGAATTCCTCACTGCTAGGTCGCCTCTCGAAGTTTCACCTGGTCGCGCTAACTGGAGATGCCCCGAGCATTGCCTTCTTCTGGGGACTTATCAGGTTCGCCGGAATACTTGACCTGATCGCGGTGATCCTCGCCATCGCCGCAGCATCGGTGATAAAGTTCATTCTAAATACCATCTGGACCTGGAGATAGGCCAGATACCCCGACAGCTTTAACCCCCAGTCCACTTCGATTATAATTATATCTGACCCGAGATTGCTGACCTGGCTGATTTAGGAAGGGGGTGAACCAAGATGCAGTGCCGATTCTGTGGCTATCCCAGGCTTTCTCGAATTAAGATTTGGGAGGACAAGGAGACCAAGACCACCCGCCTTCGCCTTGGCTGTCTTTCCTGCGGACGCAAGTTCGAAGTGGAGCTGAAGGGCGAGGTTTCCAAGACCGGTGCCCCTCGGATAAGCGAGTATGCCCGAAGGTGAAGTTTAACTGCTTCTAATTAGCTCGAGAGCTTGCCTCAGGTCAGGGGGAAGGTCAGAGGTGAATTCAACCCACTTCCCGCTGGGAAGCTTGAAGCCTAGACGATGAGCATGGAGGAATTGTCTTTTAAGAAAGGGCGATTTTACCCCATAAACCGGATCGCCTACTATGGGATAGCCTATCGCCGAGAGGTGAACCCTTATCTGATGAGTGCGGCCGGTCTCGGTCTCGATCTCGAGCAGGGTGTGACCCTTGAGGTATTCCCTAACCTGGTAACGAGTGCGCGCTTCCTTTCCCCTCTGGGTGACGGCCATAAGCTTGCGGTTTCTCGGATGGCGGCCAACGGGCCCCTCGATGACCCCCTCGATTGGTGAGAGATGCCCCCGGATCAAGGCCAGGTAGCCTTTCTTGAATTCCCTCCTCCGGAGCTGCTCTACGAGAAAGAGGCGCGTTGTCTCGCTTTTGGCTACCACCAGCAACCCCGACGTGTCCTTGTCCAGGCGATGCACGATCCCCGGACGAGCCGGTCCCAGCTTCGCCAGCTCGGGGTAATGAGCCAGGATGGCATTGACCAGTGTTCCACTCTCATGCCCTGGAGCAGGGTGAACGGTTAATCCGGGAGGCTTGTCTATAACCAGAACCTCGCCGTCCTCGTAGACTATCTGCAAGGGGATGGCCTCTGGTTCAAGCTGGACCTGTCTCTTATACACATCTCCGAGCCCACGAGACTAGGCATGATCTCGTATGCCGTCTTCTGCTTGAA
>CBFDTP010000008.1:0-31961 GCA_965612975.1 uncultured Dehalococcoidia bacterium
CATCCTTCACCGCCGGGTCGGTGCTGACCAGCTTCAGACAAACCGCATCAGCTCCGTAGCTCTCACACTTCCTGGCCCAGGAGACTGGGTCGGAGATCACATCTTTGAAGGGCTCGAGGTCCCACTCCGACCAGTCAGTCGGCTCTATATCCCAGACCTCCAAGGCGAACTTCGGTGGGTTAGGACAGGAGCCCTCATCGAAAAAATGAAGGGGGAGTATGTTCTCCCCCCCAAGCTTTAGTGACTTACCCTCTTGGCCAATGGTTACCTCAAGCACCCTGTTGGGATAGGATTCAACCGGCAGTTTGAATTCCATTCTACCCTCCTTCTCTCAGACCCCACAAAATCGTGAGTTTTTGGGGACCCCTTTGAAGAAGTTACTTAGGTCTCCAGCCAGGCATCTGAATAGAGTGTTTTTCCAATAAGAACCTCGGCCGTCTTCACATAATCCCTTTCCTCTCTTGAAAGCGAGGAGAGGTCTACCTCCTCACCATCCATTACCCGATAAATAAGCTGAACGATCTCCTGGAACTGGCCCCGGGCAAGCTGAACGAGTTCTTTGTCGAGGACGTCAGCAATGGCGGAGTAAAGGCCATTTCTCTGAAGCATGACCAAGAACGTACGATTGAGCAAGGGGCGCAGTTCCTTGGGAGCTCCATTGGAGACGTTGGAAAGACCTACCGTGGACTTTACCCCGGGCAAGAGCTCTGGCAGGATTTGTATGAACTCCAAATCGGCCTTAGCGTGAGCCTGTCCTTCACCAGCGGTGCTGATGGGCAACACTATGGGATCCACCCAGATATCCTCGTTGGGGATCCCCAAGCTGTTGGCATACTCTACTGCCTCTAGGATGCTGGAGACTCGCATATCAACGTCGGCCGGCATGCCGTAGTCAGCAAAGACTGATAACACCACCTCACAATCATACTTCTTAGCCAAGGGGAGCATCTGTTGCTTACTTTCCGTCTTGTTGGAGGCGGAATTGAGCAAAGGTCTTTTCTTGCACCGCTTGAGTCCAGCCTCCATGGCCACTGGATTCATGGTATCTATGGAGAGGGGAAGGTCCACCGCCTCTTGGACAGCATTTACTATCCAGTCCATGAGGTCCTCAGGGTCCTTTCTGGCTGGTCCGACATTCAGATCAATGTAGTCCGCACCGGCCTCAGCCTGGGCCACGGCCAGATCCTGGATGACTCGAGAGTTTCTCTCCTTGATCGCCGTCGAGACCTGTCTGGAGATGATGTGAATGCTCTCACCTATAAGGATCATGCTCCTCCTTTGGAATCTGACAGCTCCGAGAGGAAAGTTCGAGAAACATGCGGGTGGCGGTTAAGGGCAGGAACCAAACGGACTCAAATCTGCTGAATCCCATTAGGCCATGGGTATTTTACCTCAGGTTCCGGGGAAATGCAAGTCCAGCTTGGCACGCATAAGAGCACTTAGCTCAGGAAGGCGGCTATTATCCCGGTGAGGAATATCCCATCAAACACCCCCGCCCCGCCGATGCTCAACACTCCCACCGTTGGCAGGTCGGAGAGGTGCAAGAGATCGGCCCCAATGAGGGTGCCGAACACTCCGGAGACATAGGCCACCGGGGCGGCATTCCTTCCCTGAGTGAGGATAAGGGCTATTCCAGCGGAGGCCAATGGGGTGATGAAGAAGGGCATGGTGATGCCCACGCCTGGGGTGGGGGTGGCTACAAGGTAGGATATGAGGGTTATAAGGCCCACCGCCACCAGGGTCTGGGGAAGTCTAGCCCGGCGCAGGACGTAGAGGGCGAGCAATGATGGTATGACACAGCCGCCGAGGTTGACGGCGATCACCCGGCCATAAATCAGAGGCGGCTGAAAGTAAAAGGCGGGTGGGGTGGGGAAATCATACCATACTGGGATGTTTATCAAGCTGCCCAGGAGGCATAGGCTGAAGATGAGCAGGACGGCCCAGGGAGGCACACCTAACTTCACAAATGAAATGGTGACCAGACGCAGGAAGAGGAAGATCGCCAGCAGTGGGAGAAAGAGCAGAAAAAGTAAGAATAGCAACCCGAATAGGCCCAAGATCACGAAATAAGCCTAGCACAAAAATAAAAGCAAGACAATCGGAGATAGTTAGTGGCTTAGCTTCGTCGTCTCAATCTATCGGCCAAGCTGTAGACCGCCGGGATGACGAGCAGGGTGAGCAGGGTGGATGAGAAGAGGCCGCCAATCACTACCACACCCAGGGTGGCCCCCATGAGGATGCTCTCCTCTCTCTCCAGCGCCAGCGGAACCATGGCGATCATGGTGGTGAAGGCGGTCATCAGGATTGGCCGCAGCCTTATCCGACCACCCTCCAGCAGCGCCTCGGGGGTCTTCCAGCCGCTCCTCTTAAGCTGTCCCACGAGGGAAAGAAGTACGATGGCATTGGTGAGCACTATGCCCACCAGCATAAGGATGCCCATAAGCCCGGAGAGGTCAAGCGCCCGATGGGCCAGGAGGAGGGCCAGGACAGCTCCGATTGAGGAGAGAGGCAGGCTGATCAGGATGATGAGCGGATCGAGGAAGGAGCGAAGGAAGAGGGCTATCACCAGGTAGGCCAGGAGGATGGCCACGCCAATGGAGATGTACATTTTGCCAAAGGAGATCTCCATCTCTTCCTTCACCCCGGCCAGCTTGGCCTCCACCCCCGGAATGCCAAGCTGGTTTATCTTCTGTTGTATCGAGCTCAGGGTCTTTCCCACGTCCCTGGCGATGATGTTTCCGCTTATCCAGGAGGCGAGCTTGCCGTCGATGCGCTGGATGTTATTGGGCCGCTCCACCAGCCGGATGTTGGCAATTTCGCCCAGAGGAATTGGGCTAGGCCAGCCAACCAGGATGCCGCGGGCCAGCTCGGGGTCCTTGAGCTCGGCGGCCAGCCCCTCAAGATAAATGGTATAGGTCTTCCCATTAAAGCTGGCCTTCCCCACTGGGCCACCGTGCAGGAGGAGGAACAGTTGTTGCCTTAATTGTTCTAGCTTCTCTGGGGACAGGCCCAGGCTGGCCAGTTTGGCAAGATCAGGGTTGAGCTCTAGCTTGGGGGCAAAGCTGGCAGTCCTGACCTCCAGGTTAGTCACCCCCTCCATTTGCTGAAGCTCTCCCAGGAGCTTGTGGGTGGCCTGGGCCAAACTTTCGAAGTCGTCCCCTCGAACGAAGATGCTGAGGCCGGAAGAGGTCATCTCCCCGGCCAGTGCCTCACCGCTCAGCACCTTGATTTGCGCTCCTTTTATCTCGGAGCAGGCCTTCTGGAGCTCGGCGGCCTTCCTGTTCATATCCGACCGTGGATCAAGATAGGCTATCACCGTGGCGGTGTTCGAACCCCCGCCGGTAAGGGCCTCGATGCCGCCGAGGATGGAGCGAGAGACTCCAACGATGGTGCGGTAACGTTCGACCTCCAGATCCCGGTCCAACAAGCTCTCCACTTTCTTAGCCACTTCACGAGTTTCCTCCACACTGCTTCCCGGCGGAAGCGCAATCTTGGCCTCAACCATCTTCTCACTCATGTTAGGTATGAAGGAGGTGCCGACTATCGGAATCAAAGCCAGGCTGCCAAGGAAAACCACCACTGCTAGGCCTACCGTGAGGGCCTGGTGAGCTAAAGTCCAGCGGAGTGCTCGCAGATAGGCTCGCTGATACCAGTTTTCCGGGGTTCCTTGAAGCAGTTCCTTCCTCTCTCGGGGATGGAGAAAACCTGACAGCGCTGGCACCAGAGTGACCGCTATGAGCAGAGAGGCGAGCAACGCAAAGGTTATGGTGAGGCCAAAGGGAACGAAAAGCTGGCCCACCAGGCCGCCGATGAAGAAGAGGGGGACAAAGATGACCACCGTGGCCAGGGTGCACGAGGCTATGGCGCTGCCGACCTCTCTCACGCCGTCAAGGGCCGCCCCGGCGAATTTCTGTCCCCCTTGCAATCGCCGGTAGATCGCCTCCAAGACCACAATGCTGTCGTCAATCAGTCGTCCTACGGCGATGGACATGGCGCTCAGCGTGAGGATGTTGAGCGTTATCCCGGTGGCTCGGAGGCAGAGGAAGCCAATGAGCACTGAGAGGGGGATGGAAACGGCCATGATGAGGGAGGCGCGGAAGGCCAGGAGGAAGAGAAAGACCACCAAAATGGCCAGGGCGCTGCCAATAAGGACGTCCCGCTTGAGATGACTGAGACTTTGCTCGATGAACTCCGATTGGTCGAAGATCGTGGAGAGGTTCAGGCCCTCTCCCAGCTTTATCCGTCCCACTTCCTGCAGTACTGCATGGGCCACCTTTACCGTATTGGCCTCGGGGCTTTTCCAGACGCTGATGGTGATGCAATCCTTTCCATTGAGCCGGCTGATTCCCGAGCCGGGAGGCAGTCCCAGGCCAACCTGGGCAAGGTCACCCAGACTAACCTCCTTACCCACCGGGGTTAACTTGAGTTCCTCCAGGGACCTGAACTCACCACGGGCGAGGGTGTAGAGGAGTTGGGAGGTCGAGGTTTGGGATTGCACCAGTTTCTGAGGGTCGGAGGAGATGAGCACCGCCTGGTCAGCGCCTCCCTCCGCCGCCACATCATACACGCCCGGGACCGACTTCAGCCGGGGTATGATTTGGCTGAGAGCCACCTCTTTCAACTCGGCTGGTGGCAGATTCCCCGTCAGGCCCAGCTCCACTACCGGCATTTGGTTGATGTCTATAGGAAAGACCAGCGGGTTTTCCTCTACTTCAGGACTTTTTTGGGGAAGCTCAGAGACCTCTGCGGGAAGTTGAGGGGCAAGCTCCTTC
This sequence comes from uncultured Dehalococcoidia bacterium, assembly GCA_965612975.1. Lineage (GTDB taxonomy): Bacteria > Chloroflexota > Dehalococcoidia > SZUA-161 > SpSt-899 > CAZYDA01. The sequence continues at coordinate 4,773 of CBFDTP010000008.1, forward strand.
AATCTCTGCCTCAGTGTGGAGTTTACTCCATCCATGTCGGTGCCATATTCAAACTGAGCCAGCACGAGGGACATCCCATCGAGGGAGGAGGAGAGAAGGTGTTTGGGGTGGAGGTCGGAGAAAAGCTCCTCCACTGGAAGGGTCACCTTGTTCATCACCTCCTCGGGCGAGGCCTGAGGGTAGACGGTGACCACGGTGGTTATCGGCAGTTCTATATTGGGTAGAAGTTCTGCCTTGAGGGTGAAGGTGCCCCACACGGAGGCCCCGGTGACCAGGGCCGCCAGCAGGAAGGTGAGCCAACACCGTCTCAGGGCAAGCCTAGTTAGCCAGCTCATGATTTTCGCCTCCGACCCTTTGCCCTCTTCTCTACGACCTTCACTAGGGCGGAAAGGCCTTGGGCGAGGGCTTTCAGGTCGTCCAGCGCTATGAGGGAAAGCGCCTCCGAGAGACAGTTCATTCCTCTCTCCCAAAGGTTCCTCAGGAGGTTGTCCCCCTTTTCGGTGGGCTCGATGATCAGCATGCGGCGGTCGTCCGGATTCTCGCGGCGACTCACCAGCCCTTGTTCCACCAATCGGTCAACGATGCCGGTTACGTTAGCTGGTGTGACCCCAAGCGCCTCGGCCAGCTTCCTGGAGCTGGTGCTTCCCTCACTGGCAATGACGACCAGGCATTTGAGCTGGGCAACGGTGAGGTTGAGGCCAAGCCAGGGCTCCGGGGTGTACTGGGACAAGGCTCGGCTTAGCCTCCGCTCAAGGTCGATGATCTTCTTTATTAGCGTTGCCTTATCCATGATGTTAAGTTTGCCTTAATATTTTGTACATCGTTGACTTATATGTCAAGTGCTTGGTCTTTGCTGCCTGCGCCTGAAGCGAAGGAGGTCGACGAAGGCCTCCAGCCGGGCGGTCAAGGCTCCTTTGGTCAGCTCTTCGTCCAAGATTATAGTCAGCACGGGCAAGTCGCTGGGGACTCGAGGGAGGATGGTCTGGGCAATGGTCTCTGGCAGGCAGGTGAAGGGGACGAGGTGGATAAACCCGTCGAGTTCTTGGCTCCGGGCCTTCTCGGCCACGGATTCCAGACCGTGACCTCCGACATCCCGTTTGAGGTAAGGCTCGGCGAACTTGCGAAGCTTTCTCTTCTCCCGGCTAAGGAAATTGAGGTAAGCCGAGGGCCGGGTCCATTCCGAAAGGAAGGTGGTGCGGCTGCGCTGTACCTCCACCCCCAGCCTCCCCAGCTCTTTCTCCAGGTCGAGGTTGCAGAAAGGCTCGGTGACGACATAGATCTCGCCAATTATCCCCACCTTGAGCGGGTCGGCCTGGGGTTTGCGGGGGATCTGCTCCAGACGGCCGAAAACTTGCTTCGCCATCTCCCTCAAGGCTTGAAGGTTCTCCGCCTGGTCAATAGCTGCCACCGCCTCCCGATAAACCCGGTCGGCAGTGCCCTTCTCCAGCTCAACTGGCCGAAGCCGCTGCAGCCGGCGCTCAAGCTCATCCAGAACTCTTAGCTTGGCCACCCCCAGGCGATAAGCTGCCAGGGTCCGTGCCCAGGGGGAGTCATTGGTAAACTCCTTCACCGCCCTCAGTACCTTAAGCAAGTTTTTCCCTGAGCTCTCGTACTTGAGGAACCGGAACTTGTACCCCAGCTCTCGGAGAATTTGTTCCTGCACCCGGGAGTAATAGCCCATGCGGCAGGCGTCAAAGCTGGTCACCATGAAAAGGGAATCGGCTCCCTGCTCCAGGGACTCAATGAAGCTGCCCAGGATGAGCTTGAAGGGGAGGCAAACGAATTCGGGGGAGTAACGGGTGCCGAGGGAAAGCGTGCGCTGGGTGACCGGCGGGGCGAGCAACTCGATGCCCAGCATTCGGGCCGATTGCCGAAAGGCTGCCGGGATATTGCCCATCGGTGGAATTCCCAGCGCCTTAATCCGTCCCTTTTCCTCTCCCTTGTGCCAGGTGAAGCTCTTAGCTCTGCCCCGATCCTTTGAGACCAGATCCACAAAGGCCTCCAGGCGGTTATCTATGACTGAGTCCGCGGTGTGTTGATCCAGCACCAGGCTCAAAAATGGCTTGCCCAACTCCCGGGCTCGCCTTTCAAGCAGCCTCACCATGAGGGAATCGGGACCACACCCAAAGGCCACGAGCGCTATCACGCCATCAACCTGGCTTCGCAGGTAATACTCCCCGGCACCAATCACTTCGCCCTCATAGGTCCAGTAGGGCCTTCCGGACACCTCCCGCACCAGTTTCTCCGCTTCCTCCTCCGCCACCTGCTCCGGAAAGCCAACCTTCACCCCCCACCACTTAAGTTTTTCCACTGCCCGGTGGTTCAGGTAGTTGTCATAGAGCAGATAGGGGTGGCCAACGAGCCCCACCCTCAAGAAAGCTTTGGAGGATTGTTCCTCAGCTACCTCATCTCCGATGGCCTTCTGCATGGCCTGGGGTAGAGGAAGCTCGCGGAGGTATTTCCGATAGGTCCGGTACGTTTCCAGAGCCTGCCTGGCAGCCTTGTTCACCTTTAGCGGGTCTCGGGTAAAGGGCCGGGCCAGGCGGTAAATCTGTTGGTAAAGATGTCTTCTTCCTCGGCTGAAGTCTATATCTGGTTCCAGTAGCTTGGGGAGGCGTGGCAGGCTGGCCCGGACGATGTCGGGGAGACCAATGAACTTGGGACAGTTGTAGACCCTTGGGCTCAAGCTTTTGATCGAAGGGATGAACAGAAGGTCGCATTGGTCGGCCAGATAAGCCACATGCCCACAATAAACCTTCACCGGGAGGCAGATGTCCGCTGAGAGAAGCTGGCATCCGGCGGTGAAAATTTGGCTGTCGGTTGGCGGCGAGCTTATCACCTCAGCCCCCAGTGCCTCGAAGAAGACCTTATACAGGGGATAGTACTGGTAGTAAAGAAGACCTCGAGGCAAGCCAACTCTCAACATCTCGCTCTAATTATACCCCCATAAGTGACCATTGAGGACGGCCGGGGGGTCAGTAGAAAGCAGGGCGGTGGGGAGAATTTTAAGGTAAGTTTCTGCTAAAATTTGAGTGATGGGCCGCCAGACGATCTCCTTCGATCTTACCGGTACCCTGACCACCTATCGCTTTAGCAACCGGGTTTGGTTTGAAGAACTACCCCGGCTCTTTGCCAAAAAGAACAGGCTTAGCTTCGAGGAGGCCAAAAAGAAACTCAAGCAAATCTATGACGAGGTTGGGGAGGAAAGGCTGGAGTGGTATGACTTAAAATACTGGTTTCGGCGCTTTGACCTGGGTGATAGCTGGTATAGGATGCTCGAGGGGGCGAGTTGTGAGGTTGAGCTCTATCCCGAGACCAAGAAGGTGCTGGAGAGTTTGAGTCATAAATATGACCTGGTGCTCCTGACCAATGCTGCCCGGGAATTTGTGGAGGTCGAGACCAGGGAGATAAAGGGTTACTTTCGGAGCATCTTTTCCTGCGTTTCCGACTTCGGTCAGGTAAAGAAAACACCGGGGTTCTACTTGCTGGTATGCCGAAGACTTGGGCTAAGGGCGGAGGAGCTAACCCACGTCGGCGACCACTGGAAGTTTGACTACCTGATTCCCCGCCAGGCCGGGGTGAGGGCGTTCTACCTCGACCGCTCAAGGAAGGCTCGGGGTCAATTTGTCCTGCATGACCTTCAGGAGCTGGAGGAGAAAATCTCTCAGGTTGCTGGGCACTGATGGTATTGACGGCGGCGGGGGGTTGGGGTATGATTGACGCAAGGAATGACCAAGTTCATCTTCGTCACCGGCGGCGTGGTAAGTTCTGTCGGGAAGGGGATTACTGCCGCCTCCATTGGTCGCCTGCTTAAGAGCCGAAACCTCAAGGTTGCCCTCCAAAAGATTGACCCTTACCTCAATGTGGACCCTGGAACCATGTCTCCATTCCAGCACGGGGAGGTCTTCGTCACCGAGGATGGGGCGGAGACCGATCTTGATCTGGGACATTATGAGCGCTTTGTGGACGTTAGCCTCACTTCAGCCTCTAATTTGACCTCTGGTCAAGTTTACAGCGCGGTCATCTCCGGGGAAAGGCGGGGGGATTTCCTCGGGGGAACCATCCAGGTCGTTCCCCACGTGACTGACGAGATCAAGCGCCGCATCAGGGAGGTAGCGGAGAGGAGCGGAGCCGAGGTAGTTATCTCCGAGATCGGTGGCACGGTGGGGGATATCGAGGGACAGCCTTTTTTAGAGGCCATAAGACAGCTTCGTTCCGACGTCGGCTCTGAAAATGTCCTTTATGTCCATGTAACCCTTCTCCCTTATCTCTCCTCCACCGAGGAACTCAAGACCAAGCCGACACAACACAGCGTAAAGGAACTACGCTCCATCGGAATCCAGCCTGATGTCATCGTCTGTCGCAGCGACTATCCCGTGCCGGAGGAGCTCCGGGAGAAAATCGCCCTCTTCTGCAATGTGAGGAAGGAGGCGGTTGTCCCCCTGCTCACCGTCTCTAATATCTATCAAATTCCCCTGCTCTTGGAGGAGGCCGGCCTGGGCGATTTCATCGTGGAGAGACTGAACCTCCCGGCGGGGGAGAAGAACCTGCAGGAATGGCAGGCATTGGTGGAGCGGATGAATCAACCCCGGGAGAAGGTCTTCATTGCCCTGGTGGGGAAATACGTTCGGCTCAAGGATTCCTATATTTCAGTTCGCGAGGCCCTAAAACATGCTGCCCTGGCCTATGATCGGGAGGTGGAGCTTATCTGGGTTGACTCAGAGGAATTAGAGCAGGACGATGTGGATAGGATGTTGCATCAGGCTCAGGGCATCCTGGTGCCTGGTGGCTTCGGCTATCGGGGAATCGAGGGGATGGTCAAGGCTGCCCGGTACGCTCGAGAGAACGAAGTGCCCTACCTGGGGCTTTGCCTGGGCATGCAGGTTATGGTCATCGAATATGCTCGCTGGGCCTTAAACCCACGGGCTAATTCAACCGAGTTCGACCCCGATACCCCGTGCCCGGTGATTGACCTTTTGCCCGAGCAGCGAGGGGTGGAGGAGAAGGGGGGAACCATGAGGCTGGGGCTCTACCCCTGCAAGCTTTTGCCTGGGACAAAGGCTGCGGCGGCCTATGGCCGGGAGCTGGTCTATGAGCGGCATCGTCACCGCTTTGAATTCAATAATCGCTTTCGGGAATCTCTTTCCCAAGCCGGACTCATCCCCAGCGGCCTTTCCCCCGATGATCGGCTGGTGGAGATCGCCGAGGTCCGAGATCATCCCTGGATGTTGGGGAGCCAGTTCCATCCGGAGTTTGCCTCCCGCCCCAACCGCCCCCACCCACTCTTCCTGGGCTTCATTCAGGAAGCCTCTCGCACCCTGCGCGAGGGTGCTCAGCCACCCCTGCCGATTTGAACCCCCGAACCTTTTTCAGCAGCCATAGACAAAGAGGTTACTTTTATGCTATATTGAGCTAGTAAGCATTCTGATCTCATGCTCAGCCTCAGTTATAAGCAGCCCTGAAAGGCTTCCATGCGCCTCTTCTTGGATACGGCCAATTTGGACGAAATTCGAAAGGCAGCCAAACTCGGTATAATTAGCGGGGTGACCACTAATCCCTCCCTGGTAGCCAGAGAAGGCCGTTCTGACTTGCCTGGGGTAATTCGGGAGATAGCTTCGATCATTGATGGGCCTATTTCGGCTGAGGTGCTGAGTCAGGATGCGGAGGGGATGGTTCGGGAGGCGCGAGAACTCTCTTCCTGGTCACCCAATGTGGTGGTTAAGATACCGGTGACGGAGGCCGGCATTGAGGCTATTTCAAGGCTGTCGCGTGAGGGGATAAAGTGCAATCTTACCCTTTGCTTTTCCCTGAACCAGGCCCTCCTGGGCGCCATGGCGGGGGCAACTTATGTAAGCCCCTTTGTTGGCCGACTGGACGATGTGGGACATGATGGGATGGCCTTGGTGGCGGATATCGTTCAGGTATTCCGATACTATGGGTTTTCCACGCAGGTTATTGCGGCCAGCATCCGCCATCCACTCCATTTGATAGCGGCGGCCAAAGCCGGAGCCCACATTGCCACCGTTCCTTATCGGGTTTTGGTGCAGATGTTCAAACACCCGCTCACCGATGTTGGCTTAAGCCGCTTCCTTGAGGACTGGCGACAGGTGGCCAAGATTTAGGCAAACCCCACAGATTTGGCGGGGATCCCCGGCTTTAAATTTTTAAAAGGGAAATTTAGTAGAAGTTTGGCCTTCGGTGTCTGAGTTGGGGTTTTCTAAGTTCCCCTGTTGAGGTTTGTCCAGGGCATGCTTCTGGTCTTAATTGTTCAAAGATGAGGTGAAACTATGACGTTTGCCGAGCTACAAAACAAGACCCGCGAGGAACTGTTGGAGCTCTGCCGGGAGATGAGCCTCACTGGCTGCAGCCTCCTAAGGAAGGACGAATTGATCACTCGGCTCCTGCAGGAGGAGGCCGAGCGCCAGGGGAACGTCCTCGGCAGCGGGATTCTCGAGATCGTGAATGAGGGATATGGCTTCCTCCGTGGCGAAAGCCTGAAGATCAGCCCGAACGACATTTACATTTCCCAGTCCCAGATTCGCCGCTTTGGCCTGCGAAATGGGGACTTCGTAACCGGTCAGGTGAGGCCGCCGAAGGAGGGGGAGCGTTACCCGGGTCTTTTGCGCGTGGAGATAGTTAACGGCCTGGATCCTGAGGAGGCCCGTAACCGCCCCCATTTTGATAGCCTTACCCCCCTCCATCCAAACCAGCTCATTAACCTGGAGCATGACCCGAACAACCTCTCCACCCGCCTCTTAAACCTCATCGCCCCCATTGGGAGGGGACAGCGGGGACTCATCGTCTCCCCACCGAAGGCGGGCAAGACCTTCCTTCTCAAGCACATCGCTAAAGCCACCCTGGCCAATCATAACGATATCCACCTCATAGTCTGTCTCATCGGTGAGCGTCCGGAGGAAGTTACCGACTGGAAGAAATCGGTCAAGGCCGAGGTGGTGGCCTCCACCTTCGATGAGCCAGTGGAGGAGCAAACGCGGGTGGCCGAGATGGCCCTGGAGCGGGCCAAGCGTCTGGTGGAGCTGGGCAAGCATGTGATGATTCTGCTTGACTCCATTACTCGCCTCACCCGCGCCTACAACCTAGCCATGCCCTCAACCGGTCGAACCCTCACCGGGGGACTTGATACCGCGGCCCTCTATCCGCCAAAGGGCTTCTTCGGCTCAGCTCGCTGCACCGAGGAGCGTGGCAGCCTCACCATCATCGCCACCTGCCTGATTGACACCGGTAGCCGCATGGACGAAGTGATCTACGAGGAGTTCAAGGGCACCGGCAATATGGAAGTTCATCTTGATAGACGTCTCGCCGAGCGGCGTATCTTCCCCGCTATAGACATCCAGCGAAGCAGTACTCGTCATGAGGAACTCCTGCTCGACGAGCAGACGCTGAGGCAAGTCTGGCTCCTGCGGCGAATGATTCATCTTGTTTCCTCCAATTCCACCAACTCCACCGAGGCCACCGAGAGAGTGCTGGAGCGGCTGGCCCGCACCCGTACCAACGCCGAATTCCTGGCCACCCTCTCCAAGGAAATGTGATTCTGACCGTTCCTGAAGCAGAGCGACGAAAGTCGCCGAAAAAAGCCGCCGGCGAAGGATCTTCGCGGCGGCTCGAGTTGATTTAGGGAGATTCTCAATCCTTTCCCTTGGCCTTCTTCAGGCGGTGCACCATAACTATCTTGGCCACCGATTTACCCTCTTCGTCCTTCTTCAAAACGGCGGTGATCAGCTCACCCTTCTCCAAGGTGGACACCCCCTTGGGTAGCCATTTAGTTTCGGGGGTTACCCAGAAGGTCACGGTTTCCCCGTTGGGTTTGCGCTGCACGGTGACCTGGACATCCTCCGCAACGGGAAGGGAGAGGCTTTCCGGTTCGGTTACGGTGCCGGTGCAATGGGAGAAGGGAAGCACCGGCAGGGGTCTCGCCGGAATAACGCGAACTCCCTGGGCCAGAAAGCCGTCCACCCACCAGATGCCGGTCACTGCCACCCGGTCGCCGGCCTTAAGGTCGCCCAGGTTGGGCTCTAATATGCCGGGGATGCGGAACTTGGTTCCCGGGCCATACTCCCCCAGGCCGTTGTCCACCCTGACCGGCACATCGCCGTGCTTTAAAGTACTCAGGGTGAAGCTGCCTTCCTTCTGGCCGGGATCATATTGGACATCCTTCACCTGGCCGATGAGGGCATGGGGCAGGGAGGGGAGAATGATGGACGGTAGGAGCATAAACCTCAGGCAGGTGGCCGGCTGAGCGGATTTGTCCCCATCGGTGACCAGGGCCGCCACCCGGTGACCCTTCAGCTCGTCGAGGTTCCCATCACCGTTGGCATCCATGAGATCAACGAAGCTGCCGAGGTTCTGCGGCCCCCTGGCCTCGCCGGGAACCAGGTAGGTGGTGCTTTCGTCCAGATTAAGGGCGACAGTTCCTCGCTTCGTCTGTAGGTAAAGTACATATACCGCTCCCGGACTGACCGTCTCCACCGAGGTGACCGTGCCGAAAAGGCCGTGCTTTGGGGTTCCCTTATCTTGGCCGGGATTTTTTGGTGGCCCCGAGGCGAAGGCGGTCATCGTTCCTCCCAGAACCAGGGCCAGTACCAAGGTTAAAATTGCCAGCGTTCTGGTGACTTTCATCTTTCCCTCCTGGTTTAGGTTTGGCTTCCAAAGGTAAAACGAAGAAAAGGCGGTTTGGTTAGTCCAAATTTAGGGAACATAGATCACCGAACGGAGGACGTTCACCTCGTTTCCCTCAAGGTCGCTGGCCACGACCTGAATGAGGTTAGGCCCTTCTTCCAGAGATACCCGGATGCCGAAGCTGCCGGAATCATCCACTTCGGCTAATTCACCGTTCACGCTGACTATGGCCTCCGGGAGAGTTACCCCAATGACCTGGACGTCGGGAACATGCACCACGGTCTCGTCCAGGGGCTCGAGCACCTCGAGAAAGAGAGACTCCGGCTCGGCCGGTGAGGGCGTCGCGGTGGACGTCGGCGTTGGGCTAGCCGAGGGCCTCGGCGGAGAGGCTGGTTGACTCTTGCCGCATCCCCAGGCACCCAAGCAGGCGATTAACAAGCTGAGCATGATGAGCCAAGGCCGCAGCCGCATGATGCTCCTTTCACCTAAATTTTGTCGGTGCAATCACCTTTAAGCAATGGGAATTTAGTACCAAGCGGAAGCATATCCGGTTTTACTCTCCCAAGAGAGCGGATAGCCTCTCGATGTCTCGAAGAAGGGCCTTACCTTTAGAAGTGGTGCGGTAGATGGAGGCGTTGGAGTTGTGAACGAGCTCCAGGAGGCGTTTCTCCACCAGGAAGTCGAGGTATTTCTGAAGTTGGGAGTGGCTCAAGTTCACGCGGTACATGATCCCGGTCTTGGTGGCCTCACCCAGTCGGAGGATCTCGGCTATTATCTGAATATTGCTTCTTCGGCCATTCATCTTCCCAGCCGATCCACGAACTTTGTCTGTTATATTACAATAACAGGCTCAACCCCCTTTGGCAAACCCTAACCCAAGGCTTGAGAGCTATAAATGGGACGAAATTCCTACCCCGGATGCCCATAAAGTACCATTGTCTGGGGAAAATGGAGGCTGCATACTAAAGTCACTTAGAAGTTAATTAAGCGCATTTGCGCTGAAGGGAGAGCAAACATGCAGATGAGGTCATACGAAAATGAATTAACCCAGCCGATGTTAACGGTGAAGGAGGTGGCCCATCTTTTGCATGTTCATCCCAGCACGGTCAGGCGCTGGGAGAAGCAGGGTCTGTTGAGATCCTACCGCTTGGGGCCCAAGCGGAGCATAAGGTTCAAACCCAAAGATGTGGCTGAGTTTGCTAGCTATGCCAGCAACTTTCAGGGGGGAGGTGCTCATGGAAGGAAATTGTTAGAAAGCTCGAGCAAGGGAAAAAGAACCAAAGGAGGGGATAGATGAGGAGAATACTGCTCAGCCTGATGCTCATCGCCCTTATCGGCGCTCTCATCGGGGGCGGTGTGTATGCGGTCTTCACCGATACGGAGGCAAGCAGCAGCAACCAGTTTGCGGTGGGGACGCTCGACCTCAAGGTGGATGATGAGAATCCCTGGACATCCACCAAGATAAGCGTGAGCAATTTGAAGCCCGGTGACAGTGGGGCAGTGGACTGTACACTCAAGAACGATGGCACCATTGACGGCAGCAGCCTGACGGTGGATATACAGAACTTGAGCGATAGCGAGGGGACGAATCCCGAGCCGGAGACCGACACTACGGAGCCGGGCGATCTGAGTGCCAATCTGGATCTGGTGCTCTGGGTGGATGATGGCGCTGGTGGGGGCACGGCCAATAACGGGGTCAGAGATGGAACAGAGCAGCTACTTTACAGCGGCAAGTTGAATGCGGAAGCTGGCCCCTACAGCGTGACCGGTGGACTGGCTGCCGGAGCTACCACCTATATCGGAATTGGTTACTCCATAGCTAGCAGTGTGGGCAACGATATTCAGGGCGACACCTGCACCTTTGACATCGTCTTTGTGTTAACCCAGTAAACTTGGAGGCCTTTAGATGGGGATGCGGAAGGCAGGCTTGGTGGCCGGGTTCCTCCTGGCAGTCCTGTTCCTCCTCAGGAAGAGGAATAGGTTGTCGGGTTGTCGCCTGCTCTGGAGGGGCAGATGAGGTGGATGGGAAGATACTTGGGCAGCGTCTTGCTCGTGCTGGCCATCCTCACCGCTCTGTTCGTCCTTTTTCTCCCCTACTTTGGCTGGAGGATGGACATCATCCTGAGCGACAGCATGAGCCCGACGTTAAGGATAGGGAGCCTGGCCCTGACCCGACCGGTGAGGGTGGGCGAGATCAAAGTGGGTGACATCATTACCTATGGCTCTCCCATAAATGGGGAACTGGTCACCCATCGGGTGATGGAGATAAAGAGGTCCGAGCGTTTCTTGATCCGGACCAAGGGTGATGCCAATGAGGACCGAGATCCCTACTTGGTGCCGCCGCAGAACATCGTCGGGCGAGTCTGCTTCCGCATCCCGGTGGCCGGGTACGTGGCCTGCTTCCTGAAGACGCCTTTGGGGTTTACCTTGGCACTGCTTCTCCCCGGCCTGGCACTGGTAGCCATGGAGGTAAGGGACATTTACCGGGCCTGGTTGGCTCGACAGCAAGGAAGGAAACCGGAGTCGGAAGTTGAAGGGATGGAGATCGCTGCTAATTGGGATGATGAGCTTCGTGCTGTTCCTCGCTAGCGCGCAGGGGAGCCGGGGGCTCATCAGTGATCGAGAGGCCTCAGCGGGCAACCAGTTTGAGGCCATCTCGTACTGGTATGATCTTGCCTGGCACTGGCGGAAGCCGATCACCATCAGCAACTCTTTCGGATCGCTGAGCAACTACCAGGTGAAGGTCGTCCTGAATACCCAGGAGCTCATCGCGGCCGGGAAGTTGCAGCCGGATGGCGATGATCTCCGTTTCACCGATGCCGATAAGATCACCGAAATACCCTACTGGATAGAGTCCGGGATAAACACTCCGTCAACCGTGATCTGGGTGAGGGTTCCCTCTCTGCCGGTGGGGAATCATACGATTTACGTCTACTACGGCAATCCGGCGGCAACTCAGGGAAGCAATGGGTCGGCCACCTTTGAGTTCTTTGATGACTTTGAAGACGGGATTAATAGCTGGATGGTAGTTGAGGGGGCGTGGACCGAAAGTTCGGGCATTATGATAGCTGAGCGAGGCACTCCTCCAGAGGATCGGGCGAAGAGAACCTTCGTTGATCCGGGTAACGACTATGCCTATGAATATCGAATGAAGATTTGGGACCTGGACGGAAACGGCTATCCCTGGGGAGGGCTGGAGATAAAAAGTTCTTGGGTGGATGTGCCGAACTACGATACTGGGTACTTCGGTTGCAGTTACGCCTCTGGGGGCACCTCTGTATCCAACAAAATGAAGCTGTGGCGGGCTAATGGAGGAATAGCGCAACTTGGGAGCACTGCTGGGGCAACTATTGAGCAGGACGTGTGGTATGATTATCGGATTGTCTATCATGAGGGGAATCTGGAGTATTATCTTAACGGCACGCTTAAAGTTTCGTCCTACGATTTCACCTATCCTACTGGGGAGGTTGTTCGGCTAATAAAGAACAACGATGATGCGTCAGTGGCTTGGGATGATGTTCGCATCCGTAAATATATTTCCCCGGAGCCGGTGGTAACGGAGATAGGATTGGAGGAGTGAGAAGTTTTGAGCAAGGCCTGGAAAGGGGGTCCAATGGAAGAACGTAGAGGGAACTCGCCTCCTGGGGAGCTTAAGCTGGAGGAACTGGAGGAGCTGAAGCGAATCCTTGAGGATCGGGCAAGGCTGCTGGACATGCTGGCCCAGCGAGAGAGGGAGGTTCGGGCCCTCAATGAGCGCTCGATGCGACTGCTCAATGAGCGGGCGAGGATGATCGAGGAGCTGGAACAGCGCAACCAGGAGATCACCGCCCTGCTCAACTTGGCCCAGAGCGTATCCAGCTCGCTTGATCCTGACGAGGTGGTCAGCATGGCGCTCGAGAGGCTGAGGAGGCCCTTGGGAATAGAGAGTTGCTACCTCCAACTACTTGAGGACGGTAAGCTCGTTTTAAAGGGCCAGCATGGGTTTACCCGAGGGATAATCGAAGGGTTAGCCAGACTGGACATCAATAACAGCATAGGTGGTGAGGTGCTCCGATCAGGACGGCCCTTGGCTCTTCCGGATCTCTCCTCCCGATCTGAAGCCGACCTGGCGGCGCTGCTGAAGGGCGGGTATAAGTCATATGTTGGACTGCCTCTACAGGTGAGAGGGGAACACTTCGGAATTTTGGGAATCGCCTTTCGCTTTGAGCGAAGTCCCAGCGAGCGAGAGCTGGAGCTCTTTTCCACGGTGGCGTTGACCATAGCCACGGCCCTGCAGAACGCCCTCCTCTATGAGAAGAGTCGGGAGGAAGAACAAGAGCTTTCCTTCATCAGCCGGCTAACGGGGATAATCGCTTCCAGCCTGGATTTGAACGAGGTATATGATGGTTTTATACTGGAACTGAGGAAACATATGTCGGTTGACTGGGGAGGGGTGGTGCTGATCGAGGGGGACAAGGTTCGCTTAAATGCGGTATCGGGTCTGGTGGAGCCCCTCTGGCGGAGGGAGGAGAGGGTTCCGTTAAAGGGTACCGGAACCGAGTGGGTGGCCCAAAACAAACGAACGCTGGTGGAGGATGACCTCACAGTTGAGAAGAAGTTCTGGACTGGAGAGCGTCACCTGAAGGCGGGCGTCCGATCAATTGTCTATCTCCCCCTCATCCTCCACGGAGAGTGTTTTGGTAGCCTGATTCTGGGAAGTCGACATCCCCGGGCCTATGGACCGAGGGAGGTGAAGTTGCTCGAACACCTGGCAGCTCAACTCGCCCCCCACCTGATGAACCACCGTATGTATGGTGAGCTTCAGGAATCACTGCGTCGGGAGAAGATCAAAGGGCAACAACTTCGTCGGGCACGCCGGGAGCTGGAACAGGCGAGTTTAGAGACGGTGGAAGCCTTGGTCCAGGTGGTGGAAGCTCACGAGCCCTTCAATCGGGGTCATGGCAAGAGAGTGGCTCGGCTCTGTCGGGAAATAGGAGCCAAGATGGGGCTCAGTAGAGAGGAGCTACGAATGCTTGAGCTGGCTGGACAGCTACACGAGGTGGGCAAAATCGCCGTCCCCGACGAGGTGCTGTTCAAGCCCAAGGAGGAAAGAACCCCCGAGGAGGAAGAGGAATTCCGAGCTTACGTCATTAACTCGGTGGAATTACTGCGGCGCCTGAGCTTCCTTAAGGAAACCTTGCCCTATATTGAGGCCCATTGCGAAAGATATGATGGGAGTGGCTACCCTCGAGGGCTTAAGAGGGAGGAAATACCGCTGGGGGCACGCATCTTGGCGGTGGCCGATGCCTATGTGGCCATGACCTCCGAACGTCCCTGGAGGCCTCCGCTGAGCCGGGAGCAGGCATTGAGGACTTTGAAAAAGGAGGCGGGCACCAAGTGGGACCCCCGGGTGGTGGAAACCCTTTTGAACCTGGTGCCCGAACTTGATTAGGAGTTGGTTGGGGTGTCTTCTCAGAAGGCAGACTCCACCCAGTACTTTTGCACAATGCCCCAAACTTAAAAGGTACCATGGTACTATTGACCTCCGCAAGCTTGAGGGGTTTTATATTAAAGTTGAAACCCACAGGATATGGAAGTAAAATTGATGAAACGCAGTGGTTTGGCGGCCTTAAAGATGGTAGAGGATGAAAAGCTCATTCAAAGATTGCTGGGGGAGAACTTTATCACTCCAGAGGATGTGAAGCTCGCCAAGGAAATCGCTGCCCGGACAAACAAGAAGATCAGCGAGGTACTTCTCGATCAAGGGCTAATCACCCCAGAGACCCTGGCCACCACCCTGGGCTTGCAACTAAACGTCCCGGTCGTTGACCTTAGAAATTATAAGGTACAGCCGAAGGCCTTAGCCCTGATCCCGGAGGAGATCGCTCGGAAGAACAAAGTCCTTCCCCTCGCCGCCGATGACTTTACTATCACGGTGGCCATGGAGAATCCGAAGGACCTCCGGGTGATAGACCTCATAGCCAACTTGACCAAGCGCCAGGTTAAGCCAGTTATTCCTCTCGGCGTTAGCCTGAACGAGGCACTGGATGCCCACTATCGGCTGTGCTCTCAGATGGGGGAGCAAATATGTCAGATGCTGGGGCAGGTTGAGACGAAGGCCGCCCCGGAAGCCTTGGTCACCCCCGAGGCCATCAAGGATTCTCCGGTGGTTAAGGTGGTGGACACGCTGCTCTCTCAGGCGGTGAGGGACAAGGCCTCGGACATTCATATTGAACCACAGGAGGATCGGGTCAGGGTGCGCTACCGAATAGATGGGGTGCTGCAGGAGGTGACCAGTTTGCCGCTGGAAGTACACAATGCAATACTAACCCGCATCAAGGTCATGGGAAACTTGAACATCGCTGAGCGGCGACGTCCTCAGGATGGCCAGTTCAGCCGAAACATAAACGGGAAGCAGGTCGACTTTCGTGTGGCTACGGTGGGAAGTGACTATGGGGAGATGGCCGTCCTGCGGGTGTTAGATAAATCAATTCTTTTGCTGAAGCTGGCCGACCTCGGCATGTCGCCGGATACGCTTGACTCCTATATGAAGCTTCTGCAAGCCCCCTTTGGAATGATCTTGGTGAGCGGCCCCACCGGTTCGGGCAAGACCACCACGCTCTATGCCTCGATAAGCCTCCTGGATGCGAAGGAACGAAACATCATGACCATCGAGGACCCCATTGAATATCGCTTTAAGGACATTAACCAAATTCAGGTTCAACCTCAAGCTGGAATAACCTTCGCCAGCGGGCTCCGGGCCATCATGCGGCTGGACCCGGACATCATCTTGGTGGGCGAGATCCGGGATGCTGAAACGGCCAACACCGCCGTTCAGGCCGCCCTGACCGGTCACCTGGTGCTGAGCTCCATTCACGCCAACGATGCCGTTGGAGCGATAATACGGCTGATGGACATGGGCATTGAACCATTCCTGCTTACTTCGGCAGTGATCGGCAGCCTTTCCCAACGTCTGGTGAGGAAAGTCTGTCCTTATTGCCGGGAGGTCAAGCCGGCCTCTCCCGCAGAGGTTCTGGCGTACCAGGAGGTGATGAAGGAAATAAGAACGGAGTTTTACTACGGACAGGGGTGTAATTTCTGTTCCCAGACCGGTTATCGCGGCCGAATCGGCGTCTTTGAACTCCTGACCATGAGCGACGAGATCAGGAAATTGGTGATGAAGGAGCGTCCGGCTGCGGAGATCAAGGAGCAGGCCATCAAGGAGGGCATGATACCTCTGGCGAAGGACGGCATGCTTAAGGCCAGGGAGGGCCTGACCACACCCAGCGAGGTAATACGTAATGTTTATACCATCATTTAGCGGAGGGGGCAAGTGAAGTTCAAGTACTTAGCCCGGACCCCCGATGGCAACGTCGTCAGCGGGGTGGTGGAGGCTGAATCCGAGAGCGAAGCCGAGGAAATTCTATGGCGGGCGGATCTGCTGATCCTGAGTCTCAAACGCACGCTCAGACTGCCTGCCCTGGATGAGCTGCTGCCCACCCTTTTCGGCATCAAAAGGCGGGATGTCATTAATTTCAGCCGTGACCTGGCAACACTTCTCGAATCCGGCATCCCACTCCTGCGCTCTCTGGAAATCCTCGGTCAACAGGCTCGGAAGCAGTCCTTGAGAAAAGTGCTGGAGCAGATAATCGAGGATCTTCAAGGTGGAGAGTCCTTCTCCGCTGCCTGCGCCAAGCACAAGAACGTTTTCCCCGCTTATTACATTCGCTTGCTGCAGGTGAGCGAAGGGGCCGGTAACCTCCCTACAATACTGAAGCAGCTTGCAGAGCACATGCAGAAGGACGAGGCCACCTCGGGAAAGCTGAAGAGCAGTTTGGCCTACCCCCTCTTTGTGCTTATCCTGGCCTTCGGTGCAGTGTTCATCATGTTTAGCTTCGTGCTCCCGGCGCTCAGCGGACTCTTCAAGGAGCTGGGTGGCGAGCTGCCCCTGTTAACGCGGGTGCTGATGGCTTTGGGAGATTTCCTGGGCCAGCGTTTCCTCCACATCTTCCTGGGGCTGGTGGGATTGGTGGTGCTGGGCTGGCTTCTGACCCGCACCAAGAAGGGGAAGATCTGGAAGGATTCCCTGATGCTGAAAATACCCTTGGTGAGCGAGGCGGTGCTGAAGGGAAATCTTTCCCGGCTGACCCGGAACCTGTATACCTTGTTAAGGGCGGGGGTGGTCTTGACCGAGGCCCTGCCCCTGGCGATTCAAACCACCAACAATATGGTGGTAAGGGAGGCATTGACGGGGTGTCTCATCCAGGTGCATTCGGGGCTTTCCCTCTCACGCGCCATGGCGGCCTACCCTCTCTTTCCGCCCTTGATGAGCCAGATGATAGCGGTGGGTGAGGAGACCGGGAAGCTGGACTCCAATCTGGAAGCTCTTTCCAATTTCTATGAGGAGGAAACGGACCGGGCCATCTCACGGATGCTGGGGATGTTGGGGCCGGCCTTGGTCATCTTCGTCGGAGGGGTTGTGGGGTTCGTGGCGGTGACGCTCTTCTCCTCCATCTACTCAACCACCAGCCTTATCAAGTAAGCATTCCCCATTGGCTTCAAAGTTTGTGAGAGGTTACCAGAGGAAGGTCGTCAGTTGAGATTTAGGGGTCATTAATGGGACAGAAAGGGCAGGCCCTTCTGGAGATAGTCATCGCTCTAATCGTGATGGCCGTGGCCATCGTTGGCCTCCTTTACGGAGTGACCAACAGCATCCTCGCCGTTAACCGAATAACGGAAGAGCGCACGGCGATGAACCTGGCCCGCTCCCAAATGGAGTACCTCAAGGCCAAGCCCTTTGTGGCCGGGAACCTTCAATGCGAGGTCACCGAGGCCATGTCCGGCGGCCCGACCGAAGTTACGCTGACCTATATTAATCAGGATGGTCAGACCGGTCGCACGACGACCTTCACCATTCCCGCCGATGCTCCTCAGGGCTGGGTAGCCCCAGTCGGCTTGCAGGGGGCCGATAGCGGGGTCCTTGAGGTCACCGATTGCACCATCGCCACCACGGGGGGCGATGTTACTGATGGAGCCTTTACCATCCGAGGTCAAGACCTCGAGGATGCGAGCAAGGAGACCGTTCTGGGTTACTTCCAGGTCACCGAAGCCAATGCGGGGCACTTCACCGATGTCTATAAAATTGGCCTCTTCCAATATGCTTGCCGGGTTACGGAAACCTTGACCGGCGGCCCGACCCTGGTGGCGGTGAGCTATATAAACCAGGATGGTCGAACAAACTCCTTGAGCGGCACCCTGACCTTCACCCCCGGCTCTTCCATCGTCACCGGAACAGACTCTCTCTTTACCACTGAGCTGAGAAGTGGTGACTACATTATGTTGGAGGCTGATGGGCTTCCGGTGGAGGTTGAGTCGGTGGAAAGCGATGCCTCGCTGACCCTGACCACCGATTATCCTGGTGCCGGAGGCTCCGGGCCAGGCAGGCGGGTGGCGGTGGCCCTTATCCCGGAGAATGCCAAAAACGGCACGGTGGTTGACCTGACCCTGGCCGCCCAGGACACTCGGATACTTCAGGTCACCGACATCACCATCACCGGTGGTGCCAGTGGGGGCAAATTCGTCATCGAGGATGCCTGGACAAACAGCATCCTGGGAACTTTCGAAATAACCGGACCGGATGAAGGCAACTTCAGTGATGTCTATCTCCCCGGCCACTACGATTACCTCATAGACCTGGAGTTCTCCAAACAGTCGGATTACCTGCAACTCGTTCGGGTCACGGTACACTACGGCGACAGAAGCGTGGTGCTCGAGGGGTATAAGTCCAAGACATAATGTAAGGATCCCACGGGCCAGAAAAGGTACCATTGTACTATTTACAGCTTCCTGTACTTGTGGTACATGTTGAATGAAGACATATAGGTTGGGGAAGGCGTGAAGGGGATACAAAGTAGTCATAGACCTAAAGGACAGCAGGGTCTCAGCTTGCCGGGGCTGCTAATCGCCCTGGCCATTCTGGCGATCTTAGTGCCCAGCTTGTTAACCATCCTTAACACCTTGCTCAAAACCCCGGTAGAGCAGGTCAAGACCTTGGCCGTAAGCTGGGATGTGAGCCGGGCGGCTGAGTGGATAACTAAGGATGCCAACAAAGCCGCCCGTTTCATCGAGGGCTCGGGCAACATCCTGGCTACCTTTATATATATAGACGAAAATGGCAACCCGGTGCAGGTGGTCTACCGCTGGGTTGATGAGGATGGCGACGACATCGGTGAGCTGGTCCGGGAGGAAGGGGGTGAATCTCTCGTGGTGGCCACCGGGATAAGCCGGGAGAACCTGGGCTCCTCCTATGATGAGACCACCAACCAGGTGCGAGTTACCCTCCGGGCCAAGCAGGATGCCGGGGGCAGGGAAATAGCCAAGGACGTTGAAATCTACGCCCAGCTTAAGACGAAGACGGCCGGAGAGGCGGTCTACGGCCCCAAGGCAAATTTCACCGCCGAGGACGACTTTGGTGATCCCACCGACCTGGAAGGGCTGGCACCGCTCACCGTGAACTTTACCGATACCTCGGAGCCCGGCACCAGCGGCATCATTGATACCTGGCAGTGGAGGTTTGGAGATGGAACAACCAGCAATGAACAGAACCCCTCCCATGCTTATGAAGAACCGGGCCTGTACACCGTTTCTCTTTTCGTGAGCGGCCCTGATGGCTGGGACATCACCATCCGTAACTTAGCCGTCACCGTTTTCGGGGCTGAGTTCGGGGCGGAGTACGTCCCCGGGAACCCACCCCCGCTGGAGGTTCACTTCTTTGACCGTTCCGTGGGCAACGTCACCGGTTGGTCTTGGAACTTCGGCGACGGAGGAACCAGCGACGAGCAAAATCCGGTTCATGTTTATACCAGCCCCGGTCTGTACACCGTCTCCCTGACCGTAACCGGTGATTTCGGCACCGATACCGAGCTCAAAGAGGATTTCATCATCGTGGGCCCCAAGGCAGATTTCAGCGGGACTCCGACAAGTGGCCCTGTTCCGCTGACCGTTCAGTTTAACGATGAATCATCGGGCAGCATTGACACCCGCACCTGGAACTTCGGCGACGGTGCCACCAGTGACGAGACCAACCCAACCCACACCTATACCAGTTCCGGCGTGTATACCGTATCCCTCAGTGTGGCCGGCCCTTATGGCTCAGATGTCGAGACCAAGGAGAACTATATCACCGTGGGCCCGAGGGCGGATTTCGAGGCCAGTCCAATTCAGGGCTGGAGGTCAACCGAGGTGCAGTTCACCGACACGTCAGAGGGGGCGGTGAGCTCTTGGGAGTGGGATTTCGACAACGACGGCGTCACCGATAGCACCGAGCAGAACCCTACCCACACCTATGACGAGATTGGGGCTTACAGTGTTTCCTTGAAGGTTAGCGGGCCCTATGGGGAGGACACCGAGCTTAAGCCCAACCTGATCCACATTTATGATGAGCCAGAGGCAAATTTCTCCGCCGACCCTACCCAGGGCTGGGAGCCCCTCACGGTTCAATTCCATGATGAATCAACCGGCTGGGTGGATAGTTGGGAGTGGGACTTCGACAACGATGGCACGGTGGATAGTACCCTCCAGAACCCCACTTATACTTACCATGACCCCGGGGTTTACTCGGTTCGCTTAAAGGTGAGTGGAACTCTGAATGGGGTTACCAAAGAGGACACCCTAGTTCGGACGGATTACATTCAAGTAGGACTCGATGCCGACTTCCATGCCGAGCCCGCTCAGGGTTGGAGCCCGCTGGATGTCCAGTTCTACGATGACTCCACCGGCTCCTACGACTCCTGGGAGTGGGACTTCGGGGATGGGGGAACCAGCACCGAGCCCAACCCCAGTCACACTTACACCTGTGGCTCAGCGGGCTGGTGGAATTCCTCCTGGAGCCGAAGACAGGCGATGACCATCAGCAATTCGGGAGGAATGCTTGTGGACTATCAGGTTCGGGTGGTGGTGAACTATGATGCGGATATGCAGCCTGATTTTGATGATGTGAGGTTTGTGGACTCGGACAACCTTACCGAGCTTTCCTACTGGCGGGAGAGCTACACCACGGGGAGCAGTGCCACGTTCTGGGTGAAGGTGCCGAATATTCCTTCAGGTGGCAAAACGATTTACATGTACTATGGCAACCCCACCGCGGCGAGTGCCAGCGATCCGGACAGCACCTTCATCGTGTTTCTGAACTTCACCCGAGATGGGGTGGCGAGTTATGGTGGAGGTCAGGACAAGGATTCGAGCCAGTGGGAGGTGATAGATGACACCACCCTTCATATGTGGGGGAACAACTGGAAGGCCTGTCTGAGGGATCTGAGCGTAGCTGGGGATGGGAGTCAGGCGATAAGCTTTGAGTTCAAGAGCGTAGGTGAGCAGGGGGAGATCAATGGGGTTGGTTTGGACACCAACAACTCACTTTCGAGCTCCTGGTTTTACCGGATATATGGGACCCAGAACTGGGGGAGGAACGATCATTATGGTTACAGTGGTGGAGGGAACTGGCAGAGCTACACATTGGTGCTGAATGACTTTGGAGGCAATTTCAACCGGTTTGTGTTCTGCAACGATGCTGACAGTGGTCAGGCGACGGATGTTTATTACAGGGATGTCCGGGTACGGAGATACACCTCGCCCGAGCCAAGCGTCTCCTTTGGTCCGGAGGAGGAGATCGGCAGCTCCGGAGCGGAGTACATCACTTACACCGTCTCGCTCACCGTGACCGGACCGCTGGGCAGCAAGACGGAGACCAAGGAGGATTATATAAAGGTATATGTACCCCCGGTTGCGGATTTCCATGCCGATGTCACCGAGGGCTTGGAGCCCCTCACGGTTCATTTCTACGACGACTCCAGTGGCTACCACACCTCCTGGGAGTGGGACTTCGACGGTGATGGGGTGGCGGACAGCACCGTGCCCAACCCCACCTATGTCTACGCCGAACCCGGAGTATATACCGTGTCTCTTAAGGTTAGTGGCACGGTCGATGGGGACACCCGGTCGGACGAGATAGTTAAGACCGACTACATCCTGGTGGGGCTTAAGGCAGACTTCACCGCTGACCCGCGGAGCGGCCCGGAGCCTCTGACAGTGCAGTTCACCGATTCCTCGATGCCAGTTGGCGGCATCACCAGCTGGCTCTGGGATTTCGGGGATGGCACCGAAAGTTCGGAACAAAATCCCACCCATACTTATACCTGCCAGGCAGGCGAGGAAGCTTCCTACTATACCGTGTCCCTGACCATAACCGCCGTTATCGGCGAGGAGACGAAAACTGACACGGTGACGAAGGAAAACTACATCGCCGTCTATAAGCCGCCGCAGGCTGATTTCCATGCCGACCCCACTGAGGGCTGGGAGCCGCTCGACGTTCAGTTCTATGATGATTCCACCGGCTACTACGAGTCCTGGCAATGGGACTTCGGTGACGGGGAAACCAGCACCGAGCCCAACCCCAGCCATACATATAATTATGGAGGGACCACGGCCTGGTGGAATTCCTCCTGGAGCCGAAGGCAGGCGGTGACCATCAGCAATTCGGGAGGAATGCTTGTGGACTATCAGGTTCGGGTGGTGGTGAACTATGATGCGGATATGCAGCCTGATTTTGATGATGTGAGGTTTGTGGACTCGGACAACCTTACCGAGCTTTCCTACTGGCGGGAGAGCTACACCACGGGGAGCAGTGCCACGTTCTGGGTGAAGGTGCCGAATATTCCTTCAGGTGGCAAAACGATTTACATGTACTATGGCAACCCCACCGCGGCGAGTGCCAGCGATCCGGACAGCACCTTCATCGTGTTTCTGAACTTCACCCGAGATGGGGTGGCGAGTTATGGTGGAGGTCAGGACAAGGATTCGAGCCAGTGGGAGGTGATAGATGACACCACCCTTCATATGTGGGGGAACAACTGGAAGGCCTGTCTGAGGGATCTGAGCGTAGCTGGGGATGGGAGTCAGGCGATAAGCTTTGAGTTCAAGAGCGTAGGTGAGCAGGGGGAGATCAATGGGGTTGGTTTGGACACCAACAACTCACTTTCGAGCTCCTGGTTTTACCGGATATATGGGACCCAGAACTGGGGGAGGAACGATCATTATGGTTACAGTGGTGGAGGGAACTGGCAGAGCTACACATTGGTGCTGAATGACTTTGGAGGCAATTTCAACCGGTTTGTGTTCTGCAACGATGCTGACAGTGGTCAGGCGACGGATGTTTATTACAAGGATGTCCGGGTACGGAGATACACCTCGCCTGAGCCGAGCGTTTCCTTCGGTCCGGAAGAAGAGGCTCCGCCGGCTCCCGGTGTGGCCACGTATTCCCCTTCCCTCACGATAAGCGGGCCCGGGGGAGAGGATACCGCTTCGAAGGACGATTACATCACGGTCTACGGCTTGCCCGATGCCAATTTCCAAGCTCAGCCAACTCAGGGCTGGGAGCCGCTCGAGGTCCAGTTCTCTGATCAGTCGGATGGCTACTACGATTCTTGGTCCTGGGACTTTGGCGATGGTGGGAGCAGCACCGAGCCGAACCCAGCGCACACTTACTCCTCTGCCGGGAACTACCTGGTCATCCTGACCGTGAGCGGAACAGTTAACGGCGTCACCAAATCCGACAGTCAAGGTGGGTTTGTCTACGTCTATGCGGCACCTGATGCCGATTTCCATGCCCAGCCCCGGGTGGGGCTTGAGCCGCTCACCGTCCACTTCTTCGACGACTCTACCGGCTATGTTGATTCCTGGGAGTGGGACTTCGATAACGATGGGGTGGTGGACAGCACCGAACCCAATCCGGTTTATACCTACACCGAGCCCGGGGTGTACACCGTTCGCCTGCGGGTCAGCGGCACTTTAAACGGGGTTACCAAGTCCGATTGGGAGATCAAGACGGATTACATCGTAGTGGGCCTAAAGGCCGAGTTTGAAAGCACGCCTCGTGAAGGATGGCCGCCGCTAACGGTTCAATTCACCGACCTCTCCATAGGGGAGATCACCAGCTGGAGCTGGGACTTCGGCGACGGGGGAACCAGCACCGAACAGAATCCCTCACATACTTATGGAGCCCCGGGCGTCTACACCGTCTCCCTCACCGTGAGTGGGCCGCTTGGTTCAGATACAGAGACCAAGGTCGGCTATATCACCGTTTACCCTGTGGCTGACTTCACCGCCTCGCCGACCTCTGGATATGCACCGCTGGAAGTCCACTTTACCGATCAGTCCATTCCGGCGGGTCAGATCGATAGCTGGTCGTGGGACTTTGGCGATGGAGGAACCAGCACCGAACAGAATCCGGTCCATACTTACACCAGCCCCGGCACTTACACCGTCTCCTTGACGGTGACTGCCAGCGGTTGGTCGGATAGCCTCACCCGGACGGCTTACATCCATGTCTGGCAGCCTTATGCTGATTTCTATGCCGTTCCTACCAGTGGTGTTGCCCCTCTCGAAGTTCAGTTCATCGATAACTCGGCCGGACCGATTGAGAATTGGTCCTGGGACTTCAACGGGGATGGCGTTGAGGACGCCACGGGCGAGGGACCGCACCTTTACACCTACAATACCCCGGGGACTTACACCGTCTCGCTGACCGTCAGCGGGCCTGGCTGGTCAGATACCGAGACCAAGCCAGATTACATCACCGTTTATGCCCCGGCCCAGGCTGGGTTCAGCGCCAACCCGACCAGCGGCTACCGGCCACTTGAGGTCGAGTTCACCGATGAGTCAACCGGTGACATCACCAGCTGGAGCTGGGACTTCGGCGACGGTTCGCCCGCGGTACAATGGACTCAGTCAACTCGACCGGCCGATGGAAAGGTAAGTCATACCTACACCTCAAGCGGCACCTATGACGTAGTCCTGACCGTTAGCGGGCCGGGTGGCACGGATACGGAGACGAAGACGATAACTGTGCTTGAGCCAGCAGTTGACTTCTCCGCCGACCCCACCGAAGGCAACGCCCCGCTCACGGTCCAGTTCACCGATCTTTCCACCGGGGAAATCGATGCCTGGCACTGGGATTTCGGCGACGGCGGCATTAGCTTTGACCAGAGCCCGACTCACACCTATAACCAGACCGGGCTCTACACCGTTTCCCTGACGGTCACCGGCCCCTGGGGTTCAGCCACCGAGACCAAGGAGAACTATATCAAGGTGGTGCCCATTGCCGAATTCACCGCCAATCCGCTAAGCGGTTATCCTCAGCTTACGGTCCACTTCTATGACCAGTCCATTGGTGATATCACCAGCTGGCAGTGGGACTTTGGCGACCCGGACAGCGGCGCTGAGAATACCAGCACCGAGCAGAACCCGGTCCACACCTACACCAAGCCGGGACAGTATACCGTTACCCTTACCGTGACGGAGCCGAGCGGTGCTTCGGATACGGAGACCAAGACGGATTACATCCTGGTGCTCCAGCCAGCGGCCAACTTCAGCGGCAACCCTACCAGCGGCTCGGCACCCCTCGAGGTGCAGTTCACCGATCAGTCAACCGGCACCATTACCACCTGGTCGTGGAACTTCGGTGACGGCCAGACCAGCTCGGCGCAAAACCCGGTCCATACCTATGACGACCCCGGCACCTACACCGTTTCGCTCACCGTGACCGGACCTTGGGGCTCCGACTCCGAGGTTAAGGAGAATTACATCACCGTTTACACGCCGGCCCAGGCCGACTTCCAGGGCTCTCCCACCGAGGGCTGGGCTCCGCTTGAGGTTCAGTTCACCGACAAATCAACTGGAGACTTTGATAGCTGGGCCTGGGATTTCGAAAATGATGGCGTAGTGGACAGCACGGAGCAAGATCCAACCCATACCTATAATGACCCCGGTCTGTACAGCGTGGCCTTAACCGTGAGCGGGCCGGGAGGCAGCGACACCGAGGTTAAGGATGGCTACATCCGAGCCTATGAGGTGCCGGAGGCCAATTTCAGCGCCGGCCCTACGAGTGGAGTGTCGCCGCTTGAAGTTCAATTTACCGATGAGTCTACGGGCTATCATACTGCCTGGGAGTGGGACTTCGACGACGACGGCGTCACCGATAGCACCCAGCAGAACCCCGTTCATACCTTTACCTGCCGAACCGGTGAGGATATCTCCTCCTATACCGTCTCCCTCACGGTAACCGGCACCGTGAACGGAGATAGCCGGTCATCCACCGAGACCAAGGTGGACTACATCACCGTCTACCGACCACTGGTGGCCGAGTTCAGCGGCACCCCCACGATAGGATTTGCGCCACTCGAGGTCCAGTTCACCGACCTGTCCTCTGGCGCCATAAGCTCCTGGACCTGGAACTTCGGCGATGGAACAACCAGTTCGGAGCAGAATCCTAGCCACACCTACACCGAACCTGGGAAGTACAGCGTGGCCCTGACCATCACCGGTCTGGCGGGGTCAGATGTGGAGAACAAGATAAATTACATCACCGTGCTACGGCCGGGGGAGCCGGAGCTTGATTCGCTCAGCATCATGCCAGAGAATGCCTGGATACAGACCGGACAAACCCTCCCCTACACTGCCATAGGTCGGTACCCACTTACCGGAACGCTGACCTTCACCAACGGGTCAACCGAGGTTACCGGCGTGGGCACCGCCTTTACCACCGAGCTTGAGGTCAATGACTATGTCATGCTTGAGGCCGATGGCGTGTGGGCTCAGGTCTCCTCCATAGAGAGCGATACTCATTTGACCCTGACCAGTCCTTATAGCGCAGATGGGGGCTCCGGACCGGGCAAGAAGGGTCGGGACCTCACCAAGTCGGTCTGGTGGAGTAGCTCCAATGAAGGCGTGGCTACCATTGAGTCGGGAGAACCCGATGGTGGTGTGGCCACCGGGGTTGGTGCGGGAACGACCACCATTACCGCCAGCTCCACCACCGCCAGCGGCAAAGATGTGGTGAGCAACCCGGCCATGCTGTCGGTGGGCACCATCCGCATCTGGGTGGTTGACGCCGATGGAACGGTGTATCGCTACAATACTGAGGGGCTATTCCTCGATTCGTGGGAGCTGGTGGCGGAGAACTCCCAGCCTGAGGGGATTACCACCGATGGCACCAGCATGTGGATAGTGGATCAAGGGAATGCCAAGGTCTACAAGTACCATATGTGGGGCGGTCTAGAGGCCACCTGGGATCTCTACTTGGAGAACTCCGAGCCTGAAGGGATCGTGACCGATGGGGCAAGCCTCTGGGTGGTTGATCAGGGGACCAAAAAGGTTTACCAGTATACCTTGGGAGGAACCTATCAGTCCAGTTGGGCTCTCGATCCGGCCAACGCCCTGCCAGAGGACATAGCTACCAACGGAACCTATATCTGGGTGGTGGACGACGGTGGTAAGGTTCACAAATATGACCGAGATGGTCATTGGCTCGGCTTCTGGACGCTGGCTCCGGAGAATACCAAGCCTGATGGCATCGTGACCAATGGCAAGAATTTCTGGGTCGTGGACAAGCAAACCGACCGGGTGTACATGTACACCATGCAGGGAGAGCTGGTCAGCAGCTGGGCCCTCAACGAGGATAACACCGAACCGCGCGGCATCACCTCGAATAGCTCATCATAACTTCAGCCATGAGGAAAC